>JASJDI010000006.1 GCA_030065155.1 Xenococcaceae cyanobacterium MO_188.B29 | reverse complement strand
GACCGTGGGTCTCACGGTTTCTGCCTGTAGAGGCTTAGGCAATAGCCAGCCTGTGAAGCAGGAAACTTCTGGGATAAAATACAAACAACTATCTTTATTTTAGAAGCCCACATTAGAGTCACCAGACTTAATGTGGGAGAACTTCACTCATTTCCTTCAGAGCATAGTGAGCGAATTGCTTCAGATTACGCCAAGATCAGAAGCAGCGAGAAAAAGGAAAGCATGGATATGGAAACTGCTGTTTTATTTGAAACAGCCCGTCTCTTTAATAAACATGCTGCTACCGTTTTACACACTGTCGATAAAGAAAAACCTGCCGATCCCTACTACCATGAACAATTCAGAGAAGAAATCCATAATCTAGAAAAAACTTTTTTTGAGATCATCGTTACTGCTCTTTCTAACGTTTAACAGGCTTCGCCCTTGAAGGCAGGGGTCAAGAGGCAGAGGGCAGAAGGTTTAAACCTACTTCTTCCTTCTGCCTTCTTTTAAAAAGTAAATACTGAACTGCTTAATCCTCAAATTCTACTTGATTAATTCACCTCCTCACGCTCAAGTTGACTTTCTATAGTGGCAATTGCCCCATTAATACCAGCCAATCTAGTTTCTAGATCATCTCTGAGCCATTTGAGAAATTTTAGTTTGCGCTCTTTATGAGCTTTGGGAGAATTTGTCTTATAGTCAGAGCAAGAATAAGTCCAGAAAGGAAACATAGCAACCTAAAATAAAGTACTCCTACTTATTTATCTTGACAAAATTTGGCTATTTTCACAGGAGTAAACTAAATGATTGCATTGAGTTCTCCTAATATATTGGGTGCTTTTCTAGTCCGTAGACGGTGGTTTTACATAACTTCTATGAAATACGTTAAAATATCATAAAAAAATAGCGATCGCTGACTATTATCAATGCTTGCATCAGTCCTAAAATTCAATCACCAAAACAAATACCTAAACCTCTAGCGGTTTTAACTAAAGTATCTTGGGGATCGACGGCACGATAGTCTTTAATTGCTTCAGCAATAGGCACACTTTTCACTTGTCGATTTTGCCAAGTAACCATGTAATCATATTTGTCTTGAGCAATTAGTTCTACTGCTGCCACTCCAAAAGCAGAAGCTAAAATACGATCGAGAGGAGAAGAAATACCACCCCGTTGAGTATGTCCTAAAACCGTTACTCTTGTTTCTGCACCACTCATGTGCGTAATTTGTTCAGCAAGATACTGTCCAATACCTCCAAGACGACAATCATCAAAATGTCCTTGTTGTACTGACTCTCCTGTTTCTGTACAAACAGCTTCAGAAACGACAGCAATAGAATAATCTTTACCTTGTGCCTGTCGTTTTTTAATATGGGTACATACTTTGTCTAATTGACTGGGAATTTCGGGAATGAGAATTATGTCTGCTCCTCCAGCAATACCAGCATTGAGAGCAATATGTCCTGCATCTCTACCCATAACTTCTACGATCATGACTCGACTGTGACTAGCTGCGGTAAAGTGGAGACGATCGATCGCTTCTGTGGCAATATTAACTGCGGTATCAAAACCGATAGAACGTTCAGTAATACCCACATCATTATCAATGGTTTTGGGAATTCCGACTAAATTTATGCCTCCTTGTTGAGCCAGTTTGCGTAAAATAGCCAAACTTCCGTCTCCGCCAATGCCAATCAGAGCATCTAAACCCAAATGATGATAACCTGCAATAATTTCTTCTGAGCGATCGATTAGGCTACCATCAGACATAGGGAAAGCAAAGGGATCGCCTTTATTGGTAGTACCTAAAATTGTTCCTCCCATCGTTAAAATGGGGTCTACCCGACTAATCTCTAGGTTAATTGCTTGAGGTGGACGACTCATCAAACCCTGAGTTGCCTTACAAATACCCAATACTTCCCAATCATAAATACCAACAGCACAGCGAGTAACTGCCCGAATTACTGCGTTTAAGCCAGCACAGTCACCACCGCTAGTAAGGATACCGATACGTTTCCTTGCTCCCATATTCTTTTATTCACCGATTGATCATGATCTATTGTTCGATGAGAAGGGCAAGATTTTTTTTTCGTTAATAAATTCTCTAGATTATCCTCAAAAAGTCTATTTACACTGAATCTAGTTCGTCTTCTGCTTTACCATTATTGTAGAGATTATTTCTTAACAAAATATTAACTGATTACTGTTCACTGATATATGTTTCCTAGTTTTATTTCTACCGATGCCCAGAATCTGACTGAGTCTACCTCGATCGATCTAGTCAAAAATATCAGTCTAGAACCTATTCTAACTACCTTAAGTCCTAACCCTATCCCCACTACCCATGTCCAACAGGGAGAAGGTGATACACCTATCCTCTTACTTCATGGTTTTGATAGCTCCCTCTTAGAATTCCGTCGCCTTCTTCCCTTATTAGCCACAGAAAAGCAGATTTGGGCAGTAGATTTATTAGGATTTGGCTTTACTCAACGCCCGACAGGCATATCCTTTGGTACAGAAGCAATTAAAACCCATCTTTATTATTTTTGGAAAACTTACCTTAGTAAGCCTGTTATTTTAGTAGGTGCTTCTATGGGTGGTGCAACAGCGATCGATTTTACCCTTACTTATCCAGAAATAGTCAAAAAATTAGTCTTAATTGATAGTGCAGGATTAACTAAACAGCCCATTGTCGGTAAATTTATGTTTCCCCCTTTCGACTATCTAGCCACAGAGTTTCTTCGTCAGCCTAAGGTAAGAAAAAATATTAGTCAAGCAGCTTATTATGACAAGAGTTTTGCAAGTTTTGATGCTCAAACTTGCAGTAACCTACATCTTAAGTCTGAAGGTTGGAATCGATCGCTAATTGCCTTTACTAAAAGTGGTGGTTATGGCTCTTTTCTCAAAAAATTACCAGAAATTCAGCAACCAACTCTAATTATTTGGGGAAGAGAAGACCGCATTTTAGGCACAAAAGATGCAAATAAGTTTAAAAATGCGATCGCAAATAGTAACCTTGTTTGGATTGAAAAATGTGGTCATGTACCCCACTTAGAAAAGCCTCAAACTACTTTTGAATCGATAAAATCTTTTTATTGAAGAAGTTCAGAATACAGAAGTTCAGTAGTTCAGTATTTTTTTAGTACTTTCTGTTTGAATAGAAAAAATTATGCTCAAAAACAATCAATGAAAGAAAATTAATTTCTGGTTTAAGAAAAAGTAATTATCATTCAAAACTGATTATTTGCTGGCAAAAGAGTATTGTAGTATATTTTGAACTTCTGAACTTCTGAACTCCTGAACTACTACATTAAACTACTTTTTTGGCGATAGCATCATCATCATGTTGCGACCTTCTCTTTTAGGATATTGTTGAACTTCAGCTACATCCTCAAGATCTGCTGCCATCCGCTTCAGTAAGTCTTCAGCCAAGTTAGCGTGTTGAATTTCTCTACCGCGAAAACTAACTGTTGCTTTTACCTTATCTCCTGACTTGAGAAAACGTTGAGCATTTTTAACGCGAACATTGTAGTCATGTTCGTCGATTTTGTAGCGCATCTTAACTTCTTTTACATCAACATTATGCTGCTTTTTCTTGGCTTCTTTTTGCTTCTTATCTTGCTCATATTTGTATTTACCATAGTCCATGATCTTGCAAACTGGAGGGTCTGCTGTCTCACTGACTAAAACTAAATCTAAGCCTTTCTCCTCAGCTAGAACCATAGCCTCTTTGGGTGATAGTATTCCTAACTGGGCACTATCTGCATCTATAACTCTAACTTTTGGGAAACGTATTTTTTCATTAATTTTAGCTACATCCCGATTGTTACTACGTCTTTTGTCTCTCACAGGCGTATATTTTTTTTTCCTTGTAATTGAATTAACTAAAAAGTAGGTATTATTTATCTACCTGTTATTTTACTAATTTTGCTATGTAGAAATATTAAATTAGCTATAGTTTCTAATGTAACCTATAGCTAGATGAAGTACCAATCTAGCTGAATGTATAGTTTGAGAGGCACAATTAAATTAGTGTAAATATTTTTGAATTAAATAACTTTGACAATAAATCAACTTTGGCAACAACGAATTGGTAATCAAAGAGACTGGGTTTGGCGAGGCTGGCAAACTCGTTACAGCTATACTAGGGCAGATATAAATTCTAATACTCCTCTAATTTTGCTTCATGGTTTTGGGGCTGCGATCGAACATTGGCGCAATAACATTCCCATTCTAGGACAAGAATACCATGTTTATGCTCTAGATTTACTTGGTTTTGGTGCATCTCGTAAAGCTAATACCAACTACAGTGTTTATCTTTGGGTAGAACAGGTACACGATTTTTGGCAAACTTTTATCGGCGAACCAGTAGTCTTAGTAGGCAATTCCATCGGTTCTTTAGTTTGTCTTACTGCTGCTGCTACTTATCCAGAAATGGTTAAAGGTATTGTCATGCTTAGTTTACCCGATGTTTCTATTCGCCAAGAAATGATTCCTGGTTGGCTTCAGCCCATAGTTAGCACCTTAGAAAATCTAGTTGCTTCTCCTCTGTTGCTCAAAGCTTTGCTCAAAATACTCCGCAAACCCCCTATTATTAAGCGTTGGGCAGGAGTAGCTTATCAAGACAAAACTGCAATCACTGATGAGTTGGTAGAAATTTTATCTTCTCCTGCTTATGATGAGGGTTCAGACAAGACCCTCTCTGCTTTATTTAAATCTGTTAGACAGCCTCAGTTTGCTCCTCCTGCTAAAGAAGTATTACCTAAGTTAAATATTCCTATGCTTTTAATTTGGGGAAATCAAGACCGTATGGTTCCTCCTAATTTAGCCCCTATTTTTGCTGCTCTCAATCCACAGATACAATACATAGAAATGGAACAGGTTGGTCATTGTCCTCATGATGAATGTCCTGAGAAATTTAATCGAATTTTGCTGGATTGGCTTAGAACTAGCTATTAGCTAGTTTAAGTTTGAGAGTTTAAATTAAATAAAACTTTGCTGAAGATTAAGAAAGATCGATCGCATGATCTATCATAGTTTAGTCTAAATTAATTAGCCTCAAAGATTTTTTGCCTAGTTATGAAACACACTATTTCCGTTTTAGTAGAAGATGAAGCAGGAGTTTTAACTCGTATTGCTGGATTATTTGCTCGTCGCGGTTTCAATATAGAAAGTCTAGCCGTAGGTCCCGCAGAAAAAGGCGGAGTGTCTCGTATTACTATGGTCGTTCCTGGAGACGACTTGATCATTGAACAATTAATTAAACAACTCTACAAGCTCATTAATGTGCTGAAAGTCCAGGATATTACCCAAATTCCTTGTGTAGAAAGAGAATTAATGCTAGTTAAGGTTAGTGCTAGTGCTTCTAATCGTTCCGAAATAATCCAGTTAGTTCAAGTCTTTCGGGCGCGTATTGTAGACATCGCCGAAGATAGCCTAACCATTGAAGTAGTAGGAGATCCTGGCAAATTAGTCGCTATTATCCAGATGTTAAACAAGTTTGGTATTCGAGAAATAGCCCGTACTGGTAAGATTGCCCTAACTAGAGAATCGGGAGTCAATACAGAGTATCTAAAGTCTTTGGAAGCTAAAGTTTATACTAATGTTTCAAAGTAATCTCAAACTATAGTAGAAGTTCAGAAGTCAGGAGTTACAGGAGTTCAGAATGATATATTAAAACGAAATTGCTTTTCATCCACTAAATCAGATTCATTAGACTTTTTGTATACATAATTATTTAACTTGAATTGCTCACAATATTTGATACTTTTCCCTTTGCTGAACTCCTGAACTTTCTGAACTCCTGAACTTCTAGCTAGTCATAGATTTTCGCTTTGTGCAAGAATTTTATTTTGCCTCGGCTTTAATAGCTTTTTGTTGTTTGAGATAATCAAATACAGATTTATCACCAATATCGGGATCGAGGGGTTGAACCAGTTTACGGGAAGCAAAAATAGTAAATAAAATTGTCCAGAGAGCAAATAAAACTTGTTCTACATCTACCGAGAGAATACCTACCATATGTCCTAATAAGAGAAATGGGACAAGAGGAGTGAGAAATTTAGTTTCTAAACGATTGAAACAAAAAGCTTCTTTAAAATAAATTCCTGTTAAAGCTGCAAAAGTAAAACCAATTCCTAACAAAGTTACAGGATGTTCGTAAACGTATAATGCTAATGGTTGATTAGTTTGAAAACTAAGAGCGATCGCAGAAATTGTACCAACACCCCAAAAAATCTGTAAAGTGCGATGAAGGGGAACTAAATAGATATGGATAGTGAGTAAACTAATCCCTAATCCCAAGGAAAATAGAGCAAATAGCGGGGTAATAAAAGGTAAGATGGCTTCTCCCTTAGCAAACCAAAGATTACCAGCGATCGCAAAACTAGCTGCTGCTAATAATAACCCACCACGATATATTTTAACTCCCAGGCGATCGCTTTTATCGATGGTATATTCACCAAATTGTCCTTGATATACTGTTGGTTCAGATTGTAATTGTGCTGTCATGATTTTCCCTTACAAAGTCATTCTGTTTCTTTTTTGTAAGCGTGGAAGCATAAACAAAAAAGAAAGCTTAATCAGTTGTCGATCGAAAAACTTTCTTGTACAAACTCAATTCAAAGTATAGCAATGACTGCGGTATCAGACACAGATATCATTGAAGGATGCAGGTATTCTGTTTGTATCTTATTTTAATCCTTTGCTATCAAGTTTGCCTTTTCTAATATATTTATATTCTCAAAAACTTGTTCGGCAAGAGGAATTTTGTAACCCCAACTTACTACCGAATTTAATCTGTCCTCTCCTTCTTGACAATAAAATGCCAATTTACCGATAAAAGACAAAGTTTCATAAAATAATATTAAAAAATAATAATTACTTGATTCAGGTTTTTTTCGCTTTAATAATTCTAAAAAAAGCTGATGAGTTTTACTACCTTTGATCTGAGAACAAATTTCTCCAATTCCGCTAAATACATCAGTGTAAGCTAAAACTGGTAGATTAAGAAGAAGTAGGTTATCATTTTCTTCTAAAAAGATGATATTTTTCAGATTAGTATCAAGTGAAACTACTCCAAATTCTGAGTTTCTTTCTTTAATATTTTTTAGATAAAATTGCAGTAAAATTTCGTAAACTTTTCGCCATTTCGATGAGTTGTTCGATGAATTTAAGATCCTATTGACATAACGATTAATAAAATAATAGAAGTAATTTTCAAACGTCGGATGTAGAGAATGATTCAATTTATATATTCCATAACCATTCTTGAGTAATTCTAAACTCAAAGTTGCTTCAAAAATATCGTATAAAAACTCTGCTAATTTCTTTTCTCTTACTGAATCCATTAAGTTGTTTTCAATTACATATGCTACATCATATCCTTTGATAAACTCAGCAATAAGAATAGAATGCTCAAAATGCTTTCTAGTTCGATCGATATGTATAATCTTCTGAGTAAGAATTTTTTGGTAGAGAAAACTATTACATTTTTTCAAGAAAGCTACATCAATATCACGATCGAGTACGACTTTAAATATATATTTAACATTTGTAGAACAAACAACTTCATAAACAAGATTATTAGTTTTACTAAGTAAAGTAGGACTTTGCAAAACTTGTAAATCTAAAACATCATCAAAATACTTGATAACTTTCTCTTCCATTACAAAGAATATCGTACTTTTATTATAAATAAATTATACTTGTCAAATAAAAGTAACTAATATTTAGCGATCGCATTTTGTTGAGTGAGCAAACTTTTCCAACTACAAAATGTTTTCAGCTAGATAAATTTGCCCACTTACAACTCAAACAAAAACTAAACAGGAACAAAAGAAGACTCAGTAATAGTATCAGCACTGACATCCCGCAAAACAGCCAGAGTTTCTGATTGATAATCAATCAGCGTATCTTGGCGATCTTGACTAATAGTCAGTTCCCCAAAACTAATGGTGGCTGGCAGTTCAATTAAATCATTGTCCACCTCAAAATCAATAATCACATCTGTTCCCTCCGTAGCCAGCACAAAGATATCATCACCTCCATCTCTATAGAAATCATCTCCTACTAACGTGTCATTTCCTGCACCCCCATCAATCAGGTCATCGCCAATATTGCCCAGAATATAGTCATCATCTCCTTCGCCATAGAGACTATCATCACCTCCTTTACCATCGATGTAATCTTCTCCATCACCACCGTAAATTAGGTCATCTCCACCATCGGCTTGACTAGGAAGAAGACGATTAGCATTACCAAATAACACATCTGCTCCCTCATTGCCAAAGAGCAGGTCATCTCCTTCTCCCCCAGCAACAGTATCGTCTCCCTCTCGACCATAGATTACCTCTTGTGCTTCAGTCCCAATTAAAGTTTCTGCTTCATCACTGCCATCGATAATTACTGCATCTTCAGGAAAATCAATCACATCGATAAACACAGCAGTGGGAACACCAAAGTTACCGTTAGCATCTTGACTTTCAATAAAAACTGTATGGCGACCTACTTCTAACTCACTAGTATCAATAGTAGCTGTAAGCTCCTCTACAGAACTATCTAACTCTCCGTCTACGGACTCTAAAGAGAAAAATTCTGTCCCTTCAATCCAAGAAGGTGAGTTGATACTATATCTTGCCTGAGCAATATTTTGCACTGGTTCATCGCCAGAATCGGTAGGACTTACTTCCCCATCATCGTAACGAGTATCATCTGCTGTAGCCGTAATAACTACTTCTGTGCCAGCGACTACTTGAGCTAGATCGGTACTTACATCGATCGTATCAGGCCCGGCAGGTGTTTGATAAGGACGATAGGCTGCTTTGGCTGCATACATCAAAGCGGGCATAACCTCAGGAACAATAGTTTCCTCGAAATATTCGTTTGATTGGAAAAATTCTGTCCCTAACTCAAAAGTGTAAGAGGCGATGCCAAATGTGCCGTAAGTATATGTAGTAGTAGTACCATCGGTAGGATAAAGACCGATCGATTGGGAAACGTCATAGGCTTCTCCATCTAGTCCCGTAAAGTAACCGAATTTCCGTCCCAAGGTTTCGAGTTCTTTTTTGTTACCTGCGGGTAAATCTGTCCAGCCATAAGGATACAACAAGAGATTGCCCGAACTGTGAACATCAAGAAAGATACCATTGGTATCATCGGGGGCTGGAGTAAAATCTCCTGCTGGCTTTTCGCTATTGAAAAGAGAGGCAAGGTAGTCTCGGAGTGCCTGAGTTTCAGGTTCAGAAAAAGCTGCGTCACCACGATAGGTTTGAGAGCTAGGGTCTCCTGATGATCCTCCAGGAATTTCGTTCCACTTGCCACCCCAGTTACGATTCAAGTCAACTCCATAATCGGGAAAAGGAGCAGGTTCTTCTCCTTCTGCGGGATTAGGATTAGTATTTTTCCGCCACAAGTAACCCTGTTCGGCAAATTTACGTCCATCGGGATTACCAATAGGAACGACTGCAATTTTAAAATAGTCTAGCAGCCAGGTAGTATCTGCATCTGTGCCATAACCTGCTACTAATTCTTCCGCAAAGCGCGATACTAGTTCGGCAGGGGTGTATTCACGAGCATGGATCGCACCTTCTACGGATAAAGTCGGTTTATCTTCAATCCCACTATTTTTGTTAGTTAGCTCGATCGCATAGATATCATAACCTTCTGAACCTCCGGGAGTGACTTTATCGTAACTGTCACCGATATCTACCCAACTGGCAATATCTGGATTAGCTTCTGCTAAACTAGCAAAATCATCAAAAGTTTCTTCAACGGTACGATAGCTAGAAAAACCGGGAATCCCACTATCTACTATTCTTCCTTCAAGAGCATCAACTCCAATAGAGCTATAGATAGGGTCTTCTGTTTCTACAGTAATATCAAGGTTAAAGTTAGTTTCTGGTTCGCCAGTACCTCCTATTGCTGCTAAGTCTAAGTTGACAATTTGAGTTTCATTCCAGTTTTCTGGAGTAAAAACGATCGACTCAATAGGTAAAATTTCTTCTGTATCGAGATTAAAATCGATCGTAATCGGACTATCAGGTTGAGTACTAAGAGAAAATTGGAGGGTTTCATTCGTTCCACCTCTACTTAAGGCTAATTCGTCGCCAGATTGCGCTACAAGTATATCTGGAGTAAAGGGGACACCGCCTACATCATCGATCGCTAAAAAGTCACCATCATCATTTTCCATGACAATAGCAACATAAACATCTTGTTCTTCATAAGCACTAAGATCGGCAGACAAAGTACTATACTCAGTAGAACTAAAATCTGTTTCTAGATAAGTTTGTACAATCTCAAAGTCGTTGGGGTCGGTTTGACTACCTGTCGAAACTCGAATAGTATATACACTGCCCTGATCTCCTTCAAAGACCTGTCTGGCATCAAAAGAAAAAGTGCTGTTTTCTGCACTTGGTCTTAATGATGGTGTAACAAGCCAGTCTTGGGCTAAATCATCTTCTACATCTTCTGGTCTGACGAAAGCGACAGAACGCCCTTCAAAACCACCATCAGTCCCTGGAAGCCAATTTTCTATGTCTCCAATGCCGTTTTCTCCAATAAAAGTTGCCCAGCCATCAGGAGGGAAACTACTACCAAATCCTTCATTGAGAATAGATAAAACATGGGGGTAAGCTGCCATGGTTTCTGAGGTAAATGCTAAAGTTGCTTTTCTAACCCCTGTGGCTACTTCTAGTTGCCAATTTCCACCTAAAAAAGTACTACCTGTGAGAGAGCTTGAAGCTGCAATTTCTACTCCAACCAGGTTTCTAAGACTGTCTAGATAAGCTAATCCTTGTTCTCCAGCAGCAACCTGACAACCATACAGCAGTAATTCAGCTTTTCTATTTAAAGTTTTCCACCATTGTTTTAGTTGACTACGATATTTTTCTAGAGTTTCTAAACTTAGTTGAGTATTACCTAAGTGCAAACTACCAGGGCTACCGTGAGAAACAATATGAACACTGGCAATATCAGTATGTTTGGCTAAAGTTTCTGTAATTTTATTAATACCATCTTCATTAGGATTAAGCAGTACATGTTGGGTTTGTGGTTTTATTCCAGCAATTAAACTTTGATAATTTTCAACTGCTGAGTCTATAAATACTAAGTGATTTAATTTAGCAGAAGTTAAGATTGAATTTGGCACGGTTAAGATTACTTAAAACTTACAATTAACACTGATTAGATCTGCTTCCACGAGTCTTACAATTATGTGTCAAGACAAAAATAACTATGGTTTTTCCTTGAGAAACATCTGCTTGTTTGAAAAATTAATTGCCCCAAATTTTATTGTTATTTTTTTGTTTAATTGGTCAGCAAAAAATCTCGATCAAATTATAAATTATCCAAGAAAGATTCGGTATGTTTTTTGATACTTTTTACATTTTAGCAGCAAAAAAACTCTCTTATAACGCAAAACTTTATCTTAGCTTTATATTATTTAATATTAATAGGTTTAAGTTATTAATTATTAACTTAATCTAATCTTTTCCAAATCAGTAAAGTATATTTTCATTATCCAAAATAGATATTGACTGTACTCTTTCAAACGGCAAATACTATAGATTGGTTTCAATTGTAATAGTAGTTAATAATCTTGGTTGGATATTAGATTATGGTTTTGTTTATGTCTAAACACCAGCATTATTGAATTCTTAACAAAGAAAGATATTGAAAAGCCCTAAGCCTATTCGTCAACTTGATACTAGTTTTAAATAATGCTACAAAATTCACTTCTTGGTTTAGACAGGAAAAGCACACCGCCGATCTAGAGTTTTTCTCAGTGGGCTGAAACGCCGGACTAAGTTGGGGGCTTGTTCCAAACTTACCCGAAAGGCTTATCGACAGGGTAAGTAAATAAAGAGGAGCAGAGGAAGTTTACTCTCCAATGGAATGCTAACCAAGAGAGGGAACAGAAGATAGCCCAATGTATGATTAATTTTGCTTAGAGGCTTAAGAGATTATTGCTATTAATATAAGTTAGATTAATTGGGCTATAAAACATCAAAAATACTTAGTATATCAATCTATTAATTAAATAATATATCCACACTGATTTAACATGATAGTTTCAAAAAGCATACTAGTATTTTTATTTTTTAGCATGAAATAAATCGACTAAATGGTAAGTTATCATACAAGAAAATTTTTTTTAGTTAATTAAGTTACAAAATCGATTAAAATAATTTTTTTGACATTTATAAGTTAGTTTTAGTTTGTGTGTGCTATGCATTAAAAATTTAATGATGACTGCTCAAATCAATTTAATATAACTAGAAAAATCCAGAACAAATCATGACCATAGATTTTTCTACTGCTAGATGGTTAAATGAACCAAAATTATGCAAAATAACTCATCAGTCAGTAAATATTACTACTGAACCCAATACCGATTTTTGGCAACGTAGTTACTATGGGTTTAGACATGATAATGCGCCCGCTCTTTTGCTAGAAAGTGAAATCAATTTCTCATTTACAGCTAAAGTATCCTTTGAGTATCGAGCTAGGTTCGATCAGTGTGGTTTAATTATTTATCTCAACAGCGATAATTGGTTTAAAGCCTCGATCGAATATGAAAATAATACTACTTCTCGTTTAGGCAGTGTGGTTATTAATCTTGGTTATTCAGATTGGGCAACCATGGATATACCTAATGTAACTACTATGTGGTATCGTCTCAATCGTCGAGGAGCAGATTTCCTGATTGAATCATCTCTAGACGGTATTGATTTTAAGCAAATGAGAATTTTTCATTTACATTTACATTGCTTGGGGGAAACTTCCCCAGAAATGGGCAGACTAAATCCTCCAGCATCAGCAGAAAATTCGATTCGATTCGGTTTGTATGCTTGTAGTCCTCTCGATTCTTCTTTTGAAGCCAGATTTGATAACTTTCAACTTGAGAGTTGTTTGTGGATGGCTCATACTGAAGCAAGTTAAGTAGGGAGTAGGGAGTAGTTAGTAGTTAGTGGGTAGGGGCGAACGGTGAGACAGCGCGTTGGGCGGTGAAGTAATGCGTTGGGCGGGTTTCCCTCGGTGCGCGTTCCTTAGCTGATTAAAAATCACCAGGGTCGCACCGCTTGAAGCGACTGTCGAACCCTTTAGAGCCGTTCGCCCGTACAGTAGTGAGTTCAAAAATATCCTAGATACAAAACTGATAAGCTGGGTTATTTTCTGATTTTTTAGTTTTACTCATTATATTATTCAAGAAAGTGTGGTTTAAACCAGAATCCCACTTTATTTCTTTTTTAGCTTGAGCTTGTTCTTTTTTTAATGATACAGTTACGCAAGTTAGTATCTCTTCGAGATCGTTTTAGTTTATCTCAATTAGCGATCGATCATCCCCGTCTTACTATCAGTTTTTGGCTAGCTGTAGTTGTGGCAGGATTATTAGCATTTAGTTCTCTTAAGTATGCTCTTTTTCCTGATATTACTTTTCCTGTAGTTATAGTAAAAGCTCAAGCACCTTTAGAAACTGTTGTAGCCACGGAAACAGAACTCACTATACCCCTAGAGAAATCATTGCAATCTCTGTCAGGACTAGATGAATTGATTTCTTCTACTTACAAAGAGCAAAGTATAGTTACCATTATCTTCGATCCAGGGATAAGTTTAGAAGTAGCTACAGAAGATACCCAAAATACTCTTGAAAAACTGGCTCTTCCTCCAGAAACCACTTTCGAGATTATTCCTTTTAATTTAAATGAGTCTAAAGCTGTCAGTTACACTCTTACCAGTGAGAGTAAAACTTTAGCTGAGTTAACTCAAATTGCCAGGACAGAAATAACTCCTTCTCTTACTAAATTAGCAGGGGTATTAAAAGTCAATATTTTAGGAGATTCTTCTGTTGTTGATCAAAAACAAGAAAATGATTTTCCTACTTTAGTTAGCTTCAAGCACAAAAACGCCATAGCTATTGAAATAGTTAAAAAGAGTAAGGCGAATACCTTAGAAGTAGTTGAACAAGCAGCTGTAGCAATTCAAACTTGGCAAGAAAAACTACCAGAAGTACAAATAAACTTAGCTCAAACCCAAGCAAATTATATCCGCGAAGCAACACAAGCAACTATAGATGCTTTATTAGGAGCAATTTTACTAGCTATTCTGGTGATTTTTGGCTTTTTGCGGAGCTTTACTGCTACTCTGATTACTGCTTTAGCTATTCCTATATCCCTGTTGGGTACTTTTATTGTTATGGCAATAGCAGGATTTAATTTAGAAACGATTACTTTGCTTGCTCTAGCATTAACCATTGGGATTATAGTCGATGATGCGATCGTAGAAGTAGAAAATATTGTTCGCTACCTTGATGCAGAACATTCACCAAAACAAGCAGTCATTCTTGCTACCCGTGAAATTGGCTTTACTGTATCTATTTCTACCCTAACTATTGTTGCTGTTTTCCTGCCCATTGCTTTGATGAATAATAATGTAGGGCAGTTTTTTAAACCTTTTGGTTTGACTGTTTCTACTGCGGTGATTACTTCTTTGTTCGTTGCTCGTACTTTATCTCCTGTTTTAGCTGTTTATTGGTTGAGAAAAACATCGAAGTCAGGAGCGGTGCGACCCCGCGGAATTTTCAATCCGCAAGGGAACGCGCACCGAAGAAGGCAGAAGGCAGGAGTCCTAAAGGATACACCTTCGGATATTAGAAGTCAGGAGGCAGAAAATCATCATGATAGTATTTTTGCTTTCTTGGCTGCTAAATATGCTCAAGTACTTCAATGGTCTTTAGCTCATCGCCCAATTATCTTAGGAATAGCCATAACTAGTTTTGCTATTGGTATTGCTTTAACACCCTATGTTCCTAAAGGCTTTATTCCTCAATTAGATCGAGGGGAATTTAATGTTGTGTATACAACTACTTTACCTAAGTTGTTACCAAGTTCCCAAACTAATAATTCCCTAGAAACTCAGAATTTAGAGCAAAAGCAGCCAGAAAATTTCTCCTGGTTAAGTAGTATAGCTCGATCGCCTGAAAAAATTTTACTCAGAAGAACCCTAAGAATAGGCGAACAAATTGAGCCCATAATATTATCTATACCAGAAGTAGAATCTACTTATAATATTGTTGGCATTAACGGCAAACCTAATCAAGGCAAATTTTATGTCAAACTAAAAAGCGATCGATCTCTCGATACTGCCCAAGCACAACAACAATTACGCATCGCCTTAGCTAATATACCTAATGTAGAAATTAGCGTAGAAGATATTCCTTTTATTGAAATAGAAGGGCAACAAAACTTACGCATCGCCTTAGTAGGAGAAGATTTAGCTAGTTTAAATAATTCTGCTCAAGCTTTAAAAAATCGTGTCCAACAATTACCAGGATTTGTCGATATTACAATTACAGGTTCAGAAATTAATGATAATATTCCCTTCAAGATAGAACATTTTAATAGGGAAAGAGTAGTTTATCTCGATGCTAATCTTAGTGAAGGTAAAGCCATAGGAGATGGGACAGCAGAAGTAGTAGCTATAGCGCGATCGATTATTTCTGAAGGAGTAGAAATTCAATTATCAGGAGATTCTGCCCTTAGTAGTGGTGTTTTAAGCAAGTTTGCAGGTACTCTAAGTTTATCTATTATCTGTATGTTGCTACTGTTAATCTTGCCCTTTGGTAGATTATTAGAACCATTGGTAGTAGGTTTATGTTTACCTTTATCGATCGTTGGGGCAGTAATAGCTCTTTTAATAACTCAAAGTGATTTTGGCATGATTTCTCTAATTGGGGTCATTTTTCTCCTGGGGTTATTAGATAAAAATGCCCTGTTACTGATGGATTATGCTAACCATTTACGTAGATCTGGTTTAAATCAGACTGAAGCGATTTTAGAGACAGGAAAAGTACGCCTGCGACCAATTTTAATGACTACTGCTTCGACAATTTTAGGTATGATGCCCATAGCTTTAGGTTGGGGTGCAGGTTCGGAATTACGGCAACCAATGGCAGTTACGATTATTGGTGGTTTAATTACTTCTAGCCTACTTAGTCTAATTTTAGTTCCTGTTATCTATACTTTCTTAGAAGATTTATTTGTGGGGAATAATACTGTTTCTTAAGCTGTTAACTTTTTTTACTTGCATAGTGGTGTAAACTTCACCCGTCGGGTTCGGGCGGTCAGCATTTTGAATACGATTCAAAATTACGCCCTCACCACTATGCTCTTTTCTACTCAAGAGTGAAAGAATTAACCTAGGTTAATAGCTATTAGCCAGTTAAAGTCAGTTCGGGTTAAGACAGTTAATTTGTTGTGTCGAATGGAAAATTGACAATTGTCAACGAGTATTTCAAACGTTTATTTGACAACAAAATAATTATTGTTTCAACTTATCCCGAACTCAGGTTAGTTAAATTTTTAGTTTATTGCTGTTAATCCCATTCATTAGATTCTTCTTCTAATACTTGGGAATTTTGTTCTGATTTTTGAAAATTTGTACCAAATAGTTCCTGTAACTTGTAGAAGCGATCGACTGAGCTATATTTTTTCATCATTAACTTGTTCCATGTTTCAGTTCTGTATGTTTCTAACTTAGAACAAAAAAGTAACTTATTAGGGACAAAGAATTTAACAAATATACATATATAAATCGTGATATTTTTATGGCTCTTAAATAGAAACGTATTAACCTTTAAATGTCTTTATCTATTGACTTACAAGTATTGTTAACTAATCTTAACTAGAGAAAAAGTAGTTAAATTAACAATAAAATCAATCGATCTAAATTCTAAGATAAAATTTATTACAAATAAAATGATTTTTTAAAAAATGCAGTATTATCTATAAGGAATTAGTAATTATAAACTCTCAACATTGTTAACTTAAAGTAATCTTTGGAGAAGAAAATACTGAACAAAATCTTGTCCACACGACATTTGATAAATACCTTTAGAAGAATAATAGTTTTGATGAATCCACTTAGCCAGTTGTTTCCGTGTTGGTAAATTAGGATGATTTTTGAGGACATGGGGAGGAACATTATTGATCATAAAAATCGCCACTCCCAACATCATTTCCAAACAGGGACAACTCACCCATGCATCTTTCGTCTCCACCTCAATTTTAATTTTCCTTGTGCAGTCATACTGCTCAGCAAACTGCCGAAGTTCTCTAACATACTCTTGTCCCAGGAATTCGGCAATCATAATCTGAAAATCAGAATCTTTGCTTTGAAGTACCTCGACTAAACAACCGTCAGGTGCTAGCCATGAGATCATACGCTCAGTATTAATTTCCCACTCTTCTAGGGGGATATAATACTTCACGTGGGACTGGACTACAAGATTAGCTTGTGGCAATGAAGACGGCACATTAAGAATTGTGGTCTGATACAGGTCTTCATTAGGAATTAGTTGGCGAAGAACGCTGGTAAAATCTGTATTAGGCTCAATAGCAATGCATCTGGAGAATTCTGGTAAAAACTGCGATAAAAGCTCTCCATTTCCTGCTCCAGCATCAATCAAAACCTCGCGATCGCTGATTTTAGGTAAAAGCTCTTGGCTAAACCAGTTCCATATTTGTTTTTTTTGATTGGTGTATTTTAAAAACCAGGCAAAATAGTCCTGATAAAGTTTGTTCTCATAGGCAAATATAGGTATGAGTTCATCGGGATTGGATATTAGCCTATAATCATTAGCATATTTGCTCTTCGACAATTCTGAGGATTTTTTATCCTGCTCGCCGTTGTAGTTAGTTATCATGATTATTTCCTGCGGTTTTTATTTTCAGCTAAAAAGCTTAGAAACTGTTTGCTAAATAACAATAAAGAAGCAAGTACCTCATGCAGTTAATGGTTTTTCAGACAAATCATTTTGGTTAATATTATGCGGTTAGTGAAAAAGAAGTAAAAGAGGAAAAATTCAGGTATTTTTTCAGGTGTTTTAATATTTATTGTGGCAATAAGCTTAATATTTTATTTACAAACAGTCTCGTACCGTTAAGAAATATTGCAACTAAATCCACTCACTGTTATTTATTATGGGATTATCTTTCTATTTTTTACCACTCAATAACAAACATAAAATAGTTTGAATTATTTTTAATCAATTCCATTCGTTTTTGTCAATGCTTTCTTATTAGACCACTTAATTAAACGCATCCAAAAACTAAATTTATGAGCAATCTCTGAATAAGGCATAGTAGTTTGTGATAGTAAAACGAAAAAGGATGGATTAAATAATTTGGGAAATTGCTGATTAAGCTTAATTTCTATTCCCCTAACCGTATTAAACAAAAATATGAGCCATTTTGCTTTAGGGGAAAGTTGTGTATTTAAGTCAGTAATAGCGTGACCTTCCTTCACTTGCTGCTGTGAATATTTTGTCAGCACTATATCTAAATTATCTGCTTCTTCTTTTAAGAGTTTATCTAGTACCAAAACATCATTAAAAGCAGCTTGACATCCTTGACCTAAATAAGATGACATAGCATGAGCAGCATCACCAATTAAAACTGCTTGCCCCTGAAGATCGTGATAACGGTTGCATTTAGTTTCTACGACAGTAGAAGAACGTTGATTAAAAAATTCCTGTGCTTGTTCGTCGCTAATTTGTATTCCTGGAAGCCATTCTTCATTAATCATCTTTTGAAGATCGCTATAGGTTTGAATTCTTGGTGGATTTCCTCTTATTTGTGTTGCCTCTTGAGTCCAAAACATTAAAATACATAAGCGATCGTTAAGTTCTGGAATAGCAGCACCTGAAAGATTATGTTGTTTGAATTTTGAGTTATTTTCTTGATAGATTTTCCTAAAGAAATAACTGGTATCTCCTGATATATTTTGTGGTCTAGGAATGTGCAGTACTTTCCAGCCAATATCAAAATACTTCTGTTGGAAATCAAATCCGGGTTGCTTAAGAAATGCTTCTTTAACTGAAGATCTTACTCCATCAGCACCAACTAAAAGATCGTAGGACTGGGAAAGAGTTTGAGTGTCATTAACGACTAATTTGACTGCATGGTTTTTCAAATCTACATCAAGACAAGGAGCATTGAAGGTAATTTTTAGCCTATTGTCAGACCGTTTTTCCAACTCATTAAGTAGCGCAATACAAAGGTCATTGCGGTTTATTAGAAGACTAAATTGCTCGGAGTCTTGACTTCGTGAAAAAGATTGCCATTTTTTCTGTTTTTGAGAATAAGTAGATGTTTTATGCATCTCCATGCCTTTTTTTCTTACACTTAGCCATAATCCATCAATTGCTTTTAAAGCTTGCTGACCCCTTTTAGTTAAACCAATAACAAAAGCTCTATTAGAATAAGTATTTTCTCTTGGGTCGCTCCTTTTTTCATAAATAGAAATTTGATAATGGTTTGAGTTATTTAATAGATAGTGAGCTAATAAAAGTCCTGCTGGTCCTGCACCAATAATGACAATATGCTTAATCATATGTATCTGAATAAAGGATTAATCAACATTGAATGACTATCTTAAAGTTAAGACAAGCAAGATATTTTTGTGATTAATCAATCAAAAATCTTACATTTTTTTCTGGCGATCACGCAGTGCCAGCTTCGCTGATCGCTTTCTGAAATTAGTTGTTATATGTAGGTATTTTCTGAAGTTACTTAAAAATATTTGCCCACAGTTGAAAATTTTTGTGTAGTATCAAAAGAAAATTACTAGGGATATCGATCGATGGCAAAGAAGAAGATAGGATTGCTTTTTGGTGGTTGTTCAGGAGAACATGAAGTTTCAATTATATCTGCAAGAGCGATCGCCTCTGCTCTAAATCAAGAGGACAATACTAGTAAGTATGAAATCTTACCAGTTTATATAGATAAGTATGGCTCTTGGCGACCAGGAGACATCGCGCAACAAGTATTAACCTCAGGAGAAGCATTACAATTAAGCTCAAACGATACAACTTCTGTTGCCCAATCAACTAGTAATCAGGAAAGCTCATCCCTAGTTAAAGGGTTTTCCCACTTAACTCAAGCTAGTCAAAATCAAAAGATATCTGAGATTGATGTTTGGTTTCCCGTTCTTCATGGCCCTAATGGGGAAGATGGAACGGTACAAGGTTTACTAAAATTAATGCAAGTACCCTTTGTCGGTTCTGGGGTTTTAGGTTCAGCCTTAGGAATGGATAAAATTGCTATGAAAAATGCTTTTGCCCAAGCTGGTTTGCCCCAAGTAAAATACGCAGCAGTTACTCGATCGCAGATTTGGTCTAATCCTTGTGTTTTCCCCAAACTTTGTGACGAAATTGAAGCAATTGTAGATTATCCTTGTTTTGTTAAACCTGCTAATTTGGGTTCGTCAGTCGGTATTACTAAAGTGCGATCGCGTAGTGAATTAGAAACAGCTTTAGATAATGCAGCTAGTTACGATAGGCGGATTATTGTTGAAGCAGGAGTAACCGCCAGAGAATTAGAATGCGCTGTTTTAGGTAACGATAACCCCAAAGCTTCAGTAGTTGGTGAAATTAGTTTTAATAGCGATTTTTACGATTACGAAACTAAATACACAGAAGGACTTGCTCAACTGCAAATACCCGCCTTAATTCCTGATAATATAGCTCTGGAAATTCAGGAAATGTCTCTTAAAGCCTTTACCACGATAGATGCAGCAGGACTAGCTAGAGTTGATTTCTTTTATGTGGAAGAGACACAAGAAGTATTTATCAACGAAATCAATACTTTTCCTGGGTTTACTTCTACGAGTATGTACCCTATGTTGTGGGCAGCTAAAGGAGTTTCTTTTCCTCAATTAGTCGATCGTCTGATTGAACTTGCCCTAGAACGTCATCAAGAATCCCAGAAAGAAATTGAGTAATTATCGATTAGAATATTTTGCTGGAATTTGGCAAGAAATTTCTTCGTCTTGGTTACGGGTAGATTTATTTCTTAGATAATTAGGTTGACATTTGCAACCATTTTTCTTTGCTTAAAACCCATCGATTAACTGTTTGAGGGAAACAGATCCATCCTGGAGTTGTGTCATACTTTTTGACCAACTCAAAGCCAATTTTTGCCAGGGTTTTATTAGGTGCTGGATTCATTGCATAGGGTTCGCAAAATAAATTTTGAAGCTCAAAATTATTGAAATATTTGTTAATACTTTCTCTGATAAAGTATGTTCCATTTCCGCTTCGGCGTTTTCCTTGCTTCCAAAGATGTAGATGCATATAGGCTTCTTTGCCAAAGATAATCTTATTGATATTAGAGTGTCCTACAGGACAACCATCTAATTCCCAAATCAAATAGTAGAAATTTTTTTGTGGTGTTGAGCGATCGAGATCTTCAAGAATTAAACTATACCAATCATCATGAGGTGGAAGCTTTTTGGATTCTACTCCCATTCCTCTTAAGAAGTCTCGATCCGCTTGTAGGAAGTAGTTTATTATTTGATCAATATCATTTGTGCTGAGTTCTCTAATATCTCTTCTCACGAGTCTCTAGCTTTAAAATTTAATCTAATCTTAGCTCTTAACTGTAAAAACTAGACCCAATTTTCAACTGTTAATGCCCAACGTTCATGATCGCGCCATTCTGCGTTAATTTTCAGGTAGCGGGGAGAAAAACCCTCTTTGCTAAAACCCAATCTTTTGACTAACTTAATTGACGGAATATTATCGGGCTGAATATTGGCTTCAATTCTATGTAAAGCTAGCTTATCAAAAGCATAGTCGATCGCTAAACCAACTCCCTCTAACATCAATCCCTGACGTGCAAAATCTACATCCACATAGTAACTGAGATAAGCATTTTGAAAAGCTCCATGAAAGATTTGACTGAAGTTTACTACGCCAATAATTTTATTGTTAGTTGCATGACAAATCAGTAAACCCTCATGGTTTTCATTTTGGCAACGATCGATGTATTTTTGGCATTCTTGCTCATTCAGTGGCGGAAAAACCCAAGGAAAATGGAAATCTTTGCTTCTGCAGTTCAGAGATAACAATTCTTGACAATCTTCTTTGGTTTGCTTTCTAATCAAAACGCGAAGGGACATAAAAATTATTAATTCTGTAATTTTTACCAGATTAACTAGGAAATCAAATATTGAAAAACAATTTTCCTTAAGAAAGATGCTTGACAAACTAGGATATAGATAGATACATCACTGAGAATATAAAAATAGGAATGCAAATTCGAGCAACGAAAACAGCCATATTAGATTGGACTGGCGATATTCTCGCCCTTGGTATATTTGAAGAAGCAACAGAGTTAACAGGAGATTTAGCTCATTTAAACGAGAAATTAGCAGGTACAATTAGTGATTTAATCGCAGAAGAAGAATTTAAAGGTAAAACAGGTAGTACCGCCACAACTCGTATAGGAAATAAAAACTCTGTTCGTAAACTTATACTAGTAGGACTAGGTAAAGCAGAAGATTTTAAGTTAAATAGTTATCGAACTGCAGCAGCAGCGATCGCTCGTGCAGCCAAAAAAGATAAAACTCTTGGTATGAGTCTACCTGTAACCAAAGAAGAGCCAGCAGCGATCGCTCAAGCAATTACAGAAGGTATTCTGCTGGCACTACATCAAGATAATCGCTTTAAATCCGATCCAGAAGAAAAAGAACCTAAACTAGAAACTATCGATTTATTAGGTTTAGATGATCGAGCCCAGGCGATCGCTAAAGGTGAACAAATTGCCTCTGGTGTAATTCTGGCAAGGGAACTAGTTAATGCTCCTGCTAATGAATTGACTCCAGTTACTATGGCAGAAACTGCTCAAGAAATTGCTTCTGAATATGGTTTAGCCATAGAAATCTTAGAAAAAGAAGACTGTGAAAAGTTTGAACAAGGAATGGGGGCATACTTAGGAGTAGCCCAAGCTTCCGATTTACCCCCCAAATTTATTCACCTCACCTATAAACCAGAAGGTACACCCAAGCGGAAAGTAGCGATTGTTGGTAAAAGCCTTACCTTTGACTCTGGTGGACTTAATCTTAAAGTGGGTGGTAGTGGCATAGAAACAATGAAAATGGATATGGGTGGTGGTGCAGCTACTCTCGGTGCAGCTAAAGCGATCGCTCAACTCAAACCAGAGGTTGAAGTCCATTTTGTCTGTGCAGCTACAGAAAATATGATTAGCGGTAAGGCTATGCACCCAGGAGATATTCTCAAAGCCTCTAACGGTAAAACCATCGAGGTTAATAATACCGATGCAGAAGGCAGACTTACTTTAGCAGATGCCTTAGTCTTTGCCGAAAAATTAGAAGTAGACGCGATCGTCGATTTAGCTACCCTCACAGGTGCTTGTATTGTTGCCCTCGGTAATGAT
The DNA here is from genome assembly GCA_030065155.1 of Xenococcaceae cyanobacterium MO_188.B29. Taxonomy (GTDB): domain Bacteria; phylum Cyanobacteriota; class Cyanobacteriia; order Cyanobacteriales; family Xenococcaceae; genus JASJDJ01. Next base: position 35,442 of record JASJDI010000006.1, on the reverse strand, counting down.
ATGGCTGGTTTGTGGGGAACTGAAGATAATCTTACTACTCAGCTTAAAACCGCAGCAGAATTAGCTGGAGAAAAATTCTGGCAAATGCCCATGGAAGAAAAGTATTTTGAGGGATTAAAATCTAAAATTGCCGATATGAAAAATACAGGTCCTCGTGCTGGTGGTTCAATTACGGCTGCTCTTTTCCTGAAGCAATTTATTAAAGATACTCCTTGGATACATCTAGATGTTGCTGGACCAGTTTGGTCAGATAAACCCAATGGTATCAATAATGCGGGTGCAACTGGTTTTCCTGTCCGTACTTTGGTTAATTGGGTACTTGGGGATTAAACTTGCTTCGCTCAAATCAGCTATTAGCTAGTTGTCTGTCAATTTTGAATTGATCGATTGACTTAGGTGTGGGGAGTTTGGGGAGTGTGGGAGGTGTGGGAAGTGTGGAAAGCAATTTCCTCCTTGTTCCCCTTGTCCCCCTTGTCTGACAAGGGTAGGTTTTTAACAAAGGGGTGAGTAAGCACTCTAATTCAGTATAAAATTGTCAAAAAAATGTATTTATTGATACTTTAAGCGACTAAAAAATACTCCCTAATTCCCCAATTCCCTAATTCCCTAAATAAATAAATGGTCAAAAGTAAAAAACCTACCCTTGTGAGGTCCCCCTTGTCTCCCTTGTCCCCCTTGTCTCCCTTGTCTCCCCCATCCCCCCTTTCAAGTTCCTAACATTTGTAATTTATACAAACTGGAATAAAGCCCTTCTTGAGCCAATAGTTCTTCGTGAGTTCCCGATTCAACCAGCTTTCCTCTGGTAAGCACTAAGATCTTATCTACATTACTAATAGTTGATAATCGGTGAGCAATAATAATTGCGGTACGTTCAGTTAACAACTGCTCTAAAGCGGATTGAATCAGAGCTTCTGTTCTTACATCTAAACTAGCAGTGGCTTCATCTAATACCAAAACACTGGGATTACGAATTGCTACACGGGCAAAAGCAAGTAATTGTTTCTGTCCACCAGATAAATTAGTACCTCTTTCTCTAAGGATGGTATTGTAGCCTTGAGGTAATTGCTCAATAAATTTATCGATATTAGTCAATCTGGCAGCTTCTTTTACTTGTTCAAGAGAATAATCATCTCCTAAAGTAATATTTCTTTTCACATCACCAGCAAACAGAAAACTTTCTTGCAAAATTACTCCTATATAACGACGTAATTCTGCTTGAGAGATATCACGGATATCGATTCCATCAACTAAAATGCGACCACGATTGGGTTCGTAGAGACGGCACAGTAAACGAATAATAGAACTTTTCCCTGCTCCCGTAGGCCCTACTAATGCGACTTTTTCCCCTGGTTTAATAGTAAAGTTTAAGTCTTTGAGAACATATTCATCTTCTTTGTAACCAAACCAAACATGATCGAAGATTATTTCTCCTCTGCTGCCTTGTTCCTTAATTTTCTTTCTTGTCAGTTGAGAGGATTCTGGATCTTTTATCTCTATGGGTTGATTCATCAATTCTGCTATTCGTTCGATCGCTGTAAAACCTGATTGGAACATGGTGAATTTATCAGCAAATTGACGCAAAGGATTGAATAATCTTTGAGCATAGAGAATAAAAGTAGAAAGAACCCCAAAGGTAATATTTTCCCTAATAATAAATACTCCTCCCAACCAGAGAACTCCAGCGATCGCTACTAAGGAAATCCATTCTAGAGTAGCTGATACTGCCGAATCATGGAAAATAGTTTTATTTATTGCTTGGCGATAACGATTATTGATCGAGCGAAACATCTCTGCATTGTATTGCTCTCGCCTAAATAGCTGAACGATGTTAATACCAGCAATATTCTCTTGCAGCATAGAGTTGAGTTGAGAAAGTTCTTCTCTGGCCCGATAATTTGCTTGACGATATTGTTGCTGAAAATAAATAATTAAGCCTGTGACTGGGACTAACATCAACACCAACATCGATGCTAACTGCCAGTTCATTAAATACATAGTAACCACAATAGCGATAATAGAAACAAAATCGCTGACTACACCAATTGCTCCACTAGCAAAAACATCTCCTAATGCTTCTACATCATTGGTAATACGAGTAACTAATTTACCTACAGGAGTTCGATCGAAAAAACTAGAAGCCAGAGCAGTAACATGAACAAATAAATCTTCTCTTACTGCTGCGGTAATCTCTTGTCCAATTTTTTGCACTAAGAATCCTTGAAGAGAAGCAAACATCAAACGAATTACTACTGTAGCCAACAGAATTCCAACTAGAATGTTAATTCCTTGAGCTATAGACAGATTTTCTAAAAAAAACCACGTTGGTTCTTGTCTTAATATAGAAACCGCTTGTCCAATAATAAGAGGTTGAATTGCTCCTGCGATCGCCAGAGGAACTAGTAAGATCATCGATAGTAACAAAATACCCCGATTACCGCGAGTATAAGGAATTAACTTGAGAAACAACCGCCAATCATTGTCTTGATTTTTACTGCGAGTTTTCTTTGCTGACGAGGAAGGAGAAACAGTCATTAAATACTTTTGCTGCCATGGAAACACATAGTCTAGCTTAACGGGAAAAAAATAGAATAAAAAGTCTCAATCTCCGATCATCCTTAAAAACAAAAAAGGAAAGGCGAAAAAACCTCTCCTTATTAATTTATTAACCAAATTGAAGCTAATAGCTTTTTTATCAAATTACTGGTAATTATGCGTTGGGGCTGCTAGCTACTTCAGAATCAGGATTAACCACACCTGAACTTCCGCCAACTAAAACATCAGACTCTTTGACGAATCCACTATAAGCTTCCATACCATGTTCAGATATATCCAAACCAATAAATTCTTCTTCTGCATGGACGCGGATACCAATAGTGATTTTGAGGATGTACCAAACTATACCACTGAACACAACGGTAAAAGCACCAATTGCTAAAATACCGATTATTTGAGTAACAATATTACCTGTACCAAAAATACCTACCGCTAAAGTTCCCCAGATACCACAGACTAAGTGAACAGAAGTAGCACCAACAGGGTCATCGATTTTGATACTATCAAAAAAGGCGACAGAGAAAACAACAATAACACCAGCGATCGCGCCAATAGCTACAGCAGAAAGGTAACTTACATCAGCACAACCAGCAGTAATACCAACCAATCCCGCTAAAATACCATTGATAATCATGGAAAGATCGGGTTTACCATCTTTAATCCAAGAGGTAAAGGTTGCGGTACAACCCCCTGCTGCTGCTGCCAAGTTAGTTGTTACAGCAATATAAGGAACATTAGCTGTAGCTGCTAATTCTGAACCAGGGTTAAAACCAAACCAGCCAATCCAAAGAATTAAACAACCGAGAGTCGCAATACTCATATTGTGACCAGGAATAGCACTAATGCTACCATCACTACGGTATTTACCTTGCCGTGGTCCTAACAGTGCTGCTCCCACTAAGGCAGCCCAACCACCTACGGAATGCACTACAGTTGAGCCAGCAAAATCAGAAAAGCCCATTTCACTTAACCAACCGCCGTCCCAAACCCAGTGTCCAGTAATAGCGTAAGAAAAACCAACTAAAAGAGTACTGAAGATTAAGAAAGCATCAAATCTAATTCTTTCTGCTACTGCACCAGAAACAATAGTTGCTGCGGTAGCTGCGAAAGCTACTTGGAAGAGGAAAGAAATAGCTTCAGGAACTGCTTCGGGATAAGGATCATTCCCATAAGGAGCAGGATCTCCGTTGAAGAAAAAGCCCTGCAAACCAATAAAAGGAGTACCTTCACCGTACATTAAACCATAACCGACCGCCCAATAAGCCATAGTCGCGATCGCAAAGACAATCAGGTTCTTTGCCAAAATATTAACAGCGTTTTTTTGGCGACAAAAGCCTGTTTCTAGCATCCCGAATCCAGCATTCATAAAGATTACTAGAACCGAGCAGAATAATAAAAATATTGAGTCTAAAACAACTCTAAGTTGATCCATGTCTGCTGGTGGATCGATTCCTTGAGCCACTGCTGCTGAATTCCAAACCACTACAATTAGGGCTGTTAGAGGAATGCAAGCTAGCCAATAAGGAGAAAACCAGCGAGTCATTTTGTTTAAAAATTTTAAGGAGAAAGACTCATCCTTTGATAAAAAATCGAATTGCGAATTATTTTGTTTTTTAGGTTCTGAAACCTTTTTGTTTCCTAGCACTTGCTTGAAATTCATTACTCCATCAAGTTATTTATATAACGAGAGTTCGATCAGTTCTCAAAACGAGAGTCCAGGTTAATAGCTCAAAAACTTACAATAATTATTTTTTTTTCGTTAATATTTAAAGTAAGTGCAAAGCTAAAACTACGAACTAACATTTGTGTATCATCAGATTTTAATTATTTATGGGCTATTTTTAGTATCCAATTTTACAAAAATCTGAGAGCTTTAGCATGTCTAAGATCAAAAATACCACCCAGAACGCTTATTTCTAGGTGGTTTTAGATGTTAAATCCTGGCAAAAACTAAGGGAAAAAAAAGTAGTTTTTGTCTAATCGATAATTTAACAATCGTAATAAAGTGCAAACTCATAAGGATGAGGACGCAAGCGCAGAGGGTTAACTTCGTTATCTAGTTTGTATTCAATCCAATTTTGAATAAAATCTTCAGTGAAAACACCGGTACTAGTTAAGAAAGCACTATCCTTTTCTAAAGCTTCTAAAGCTTCTTCTAAAGAGCCAGGAGTAGAAGGAATTTTACTCAATTCTTCAGGAGAGAGATCGTAAATATCTACATCTAAAGGCTCTCCTGGATCGATTTCATTCTTGATCCCATCGATCGCAGCGCAAAGCATTGCTGCAAAAGAAAGGTAGGGATTAGAAGTAGCATCGGGACAACGGAACTCAAACCGTTTTGCTTTAGGGTTAGAACCAGATAAAGGAATACGTACTGAGGCAGAACGATTACCTTGGGAATAAGCTAGGTTTACAGGAGCCTCAAAACCAGGAACAAGACGCTTGTACGAGTTAGTAGTGGGATTAGTAAAAGCTAAAAGAGCAGGAGCGTGCTTAAGAATACCACCAATAGCATTGAGAGCCATTTTACTTAGATTAGCGTAGCCATCACCCCAGAATAAGGGTTGCCCGCCTTTCCAAATAGACATATGAGTGTGCATTCCCGAACCATTGTCATTAAACAGAGGCTTAGGCATGAAGGTAACACTCTTGCCATACTTTTTGGCAACATTTTTGATGATATACTTATAAATCATCAAATTGTCCCCTGCTGCGATAATAGGCGCAAAACGAATACCCAGTTCATTTTGTCCCCCTGTAGCTACCTCGTGGTGGTGTTTTTCAATTGGCACGCCACATTCTCCCATAGTCAGGAGCATTTCTGTCCGCATATCCTGAAGAGTATCGGTAGGAGCAACAGGAAAATACCCTTCTTTATAACGAGGCTTGTAACCTAAGTTACCACCTTCTTCCTGGCGACCACTATTCCAACGTCCTTCTACACTATCGACATAGTAGTAGCCTTGACTTTCGGTTTGATCGAAACGAACATCATCAAAGACAAAAAATTCTGCTTCTGGACCAAAAAAAGCTGTATCACCAATGCCAGTAGCAGAAAGAAAATCCAAGGCTTTTTTAGCAATAGAGCGAGGATCTCGGCTATACCATTCTCCGGTACGAGGCTCTTTAATGCTGCAAATCATGCTTAGAGTTGGTTCTTTGTAAAAAGGATCGATCCAAGCCGTTGTCGGATCGGGAACCATAGCCATATCCGATTCGTTAATCGCTTTCCATCCTCTAATACTAGAACCATCGAAAGGAACGCCACTAACAAAAGAATCTTCACTAATCTCACTGACGTAGAAAGAGCAGTGTTGCCAGATACCTGGCATATCAATAAATTTCAAGTCAATTATTTTAATGTCTTGCTCTTGAATCATTCTCAAGACTTCTTGGGCTGTTTCAGGCATAAATAGCTCCTTGAGTGATTAAATTATGTTTTAGCCTCGAATCATCCTAAAAAATTGCGATGCCAATATTTTGTTTGCTCTGTTACAGAATTACCATGTCTGGTTTACTTGTGAATCTGTAAATATTGCAAAAATGTTATGAAATTAACAAAAATTGTTTCGGTTATACATTGTTCTGATACTAGGTTATAGTTAATAAATTAATACAGAGCTTAAGTTTAAGCTTGTTTAGCTCTTCATCAAGTTAACCAGTTTCAAAATGACTATCCTAGTCGCGGTTTATGGGATTATAGATAGATAGAGCTTAAAATGAGGCTAATCGTGAATCTAATCTGCCTAAGCGGTCAAGCTTTTGGTGTCTTTTCCTAGAAGTTGTCAAACTTACACTATGGATTGGCTAAAAAACTTTGACAAAAATAGGCATTATAGGTATTCACTATTATTAGCCAACTAAGAAAACTGCTGTTTGGGAGAAATGTTTAATGCGAGACGCGGTTACTAATTTAATTAAAAGTTATGATATTTCTGGTCGTTATCTAGACCGAAATGCCATAGATAGTTTAAAAGCTTACTTTGAATCTGGTACAGCAAGAGTAGCGGTTGCTACCATGATTAGTGCTAATGCTGCATCTATTGTTAAAGAAGCTAGTGCTAAATTATTTGAACAAGTGCCAGAATTACTTCGTCCTAGTGGTAATGCCTATACCACTCGTCGCTATTCTGCCTGTTTGCGAGATTTAGACTATTATCTTCGCTATGCAAGTTATGCTTTAGTCGCTGGAGATATGAATGTCCTTAACGAAAGAGTATTGCAAGGTCTAAGAGAAACTTACAATTCTTTGGGAGTGCCTATTGGTCCTACTGTTGTGGGTATCCAAATTATGAAAGACCTAGTTAAAGAAATGGCATCAGAATCAGGAGTTGCTGATACTTCTTTTGTAGATGAACCTTTTGAACATATGTCTCGTGATTTGAGCGAGGTTTCTGTTTAATAATTTTTTTATAAAAATCACATTACTGATCGCCTGATTAGGTTTTAGTGAATTTGACCGGGGAACGCCGGTCACCGCAGCGCGAAGTTGCGTTGGGCGGGTTCCCAAGGTAGCGCGTTGCGGGGGGTACCCCCGTTGTAGCGACTACCGCCGACTTGAGCAAACTTCGTAAGAAGGCACCGTCGTTCCCCGGCGGTGTAACGGTGACCTAATATTGCTTGGGCGATCGTTTTTTTATAATTTATTTAAACACCATTTAAAACCCATTTTTCTCAATTTTCCCAAACAATTTCGTTCTCTTTTTGCCAAGCTGGATCGACGATACAAATAAAGATTAATGGCTCGTCGCCACAATTACGAATAAATTGTTGAGCATTAGGAGGAATATAAACAGCGTCTCCCGTTTCCACTATCTGAGTTTCGCCATCTATATGCATCTCTCCTCTACCACTAATAAGATAGTAAACCTCAGAAGTAGTTAAAGCATGAGGTTTTGATGTTTGCCCGACCTCTACAATAGCATGAGCTAAACTGTAGCGTAATTTTATTGCTTGTTTATCTGGATGGAGTAATTCTCGCAGACGAGTGCCATCGCCTGCAATAAACTCTTCCATCTTGTTGAGTTTTTGAATCAACATAAGTTGAATATTAAGTTAAATAACTTAATTATTTTGGTAGTCAGAACAATCGATCGCCTTTTCCGTATTAGCAATATGAGGATTAACTGTACACTTTAGGGTGTAATTGTTGGTAAAAAAGCGACACTGAGTACAAGGTATCTGATGCATTTGTTTTGCTCTTGCTATGGCATCAATAACAAAACTAAATAAACTCCAAATAAATACAGTTAATAGTAAACAAGCGCAGCAAAATCGAAGTAAATCTGTAAACGGCTCAATTGCCTCAACGAAGGAATAATACACGAGTTGAAACACAAATAATCTTACCTATATCTAAAATTATAGGTCTATATTGCGTTATAGATTAATATTATTTAATTTACAAAACTTTATATTAAAATTGAAGTCTATTAACCTTGTAATTTACTAGAAATAATTTGCACAATTTGTACTAATTGCTGTCTATTAAATGTCTTCATCAGCGTAATTGCTGCTGCTTTGGGTTCAGTTGGTAGCATCACCTGTGATGTTGACGTAGCAGTTGCCGTATTAGCTAATTGTTGTAGATTTTTACTGGGTACAATTTGCTCAATTTGACCGAAATGCAGACGATCGCCAGATATCTTTAGCTCTTTGATAACTATTTGAGCGATAGTATTATAAGGGTATCTAGTGTTAGTTAGAGCTTTCTGGGCAGTAACAAGTAAGTTTTGCCAATTTTTCTCTTCGGGGGCTATTTCACCTAAATTAAGACACAGTTGCTGCAATTTTTGCCTATTTTCTGTAGATGCTTCCTGCTTAAATAGCTGCAACATTTGCTTGAGAGTTTCTTTAACTTGCTCAGCAATGTCAATAGAAGGTTCAGTGGTTTCCGTTAAGCTTACTCCTGCATTTAGCTCTTGAAGATATTTTTGTAAGACAGTGAAATTAGACTCTGCTTGCTCTAATATCTCGATAGCATCGTTGTCACTAAATTCTGCTGAGTTTTCTAGACGTTCAACTAAATCCTTCAAATAATCATAGCCATCAAGAAACAAAGATTCTAGTTTGTTGTCTACATCGATTGAAGATTCTTTGAGCATTTTAAAAGCATCTTCTAAACGATGGGCTGTTTTCTGGATACTAGTGTAACCTAACATCGCTGCCCCACCCTTAACCGAATGAGCAGCACGAAACATTTCATTAACCATTTCCGCATCTTGAGCAGAAGTGGATAACTGTAATATGCCTTTTTCTAAAGTTTGTAAGTGTTCTTTAGCTTCCTCTATAAAATAACCTAAAATTCTTTGTTGATTGGCTGTATCCAAGGTAATTACCTCCTAATCCCACAGCATTTCTTTTAATATTAATTATTTCACCACAAGTCTATCTCAGACTGTTTAAATTGGGTAGCTGGTTTTCACCTATAATCAACCCGTGATTGCGATGGAGCCACCAAGATTTCATCCCAACCTCTTTAGCCCCCTGGTAATCCTCACCCTTGCTATCTCCAATATGCCACGCTTCGGCAGGATAACAATCATGTTTAGCTAAAGCAGTAATAAAAATTTTACTATCTGGTTTAGCAGCCCCACTCAAAGAAGAAACGGTAACACTGGAGAAGAAATGCTCTAAATCCAAAAGCTTTAATACTTGAAACAAACGAGTATCAAAATTAGAAATAATTCCCAGAGATACTTTCTGTTGTTGCCAATATTCTAAAGCAGGAACAACATCAGGATAAATATACCATGGTTTTGCTCCTGCAAAGTGTTTATAGAGCCTAGCAAAGAAAAGTTCAAAATCAGTAAATTGATTTAAACTATTAGCCTGAGCAAAAGTAGATAAGACAATCCCTCGCCACCAACTAAACTCTTGTTGAGGTATGTCTTCTGCTTTGACACCAGGAAAAGTAGGTGGGGAAGAGTGCTTGAAACTTGCCCGAAAAGCTTGTTCTAAACTTTCAGCAGCAATATCAATGCCAAATTCTAGGGCAATTTCCCTATATACTTCCCCTACGCTACCGCGTATGCCAAATAGAGTCCCGACTGCATCAAAAAAGATTACTTTGGGCTTTGCCATACTTAGAAATTATCAATAATAGCTTGAGCAAAATCAGAACAGCTTAAAGGTTCAACAGGAGGATTCATCAGCCTAGCTAAATCATAAGTTACTTGACTACTCGCGATCGCTCCAGCAATACCTTTTTGAATTAAATCTGCTGCTTCCTGCCAACCCATAAATTCCAGCATCATTACCCCAGAAAGAATCACTGAACCTGGGTTAATCCGATTTTTCCCAGCGTGTTTGGGGGCAGTACCATGAGTAGCCTCAAAAATGGCACAATTATCGCCAATATTAGCCCCTGGACTCATCCCTAATCCCCCTACAACTGCTGCTGCTGCATCAGAAATATAGTCTCCATTTAAATTCATTGTTGCCAAAATAGAGTATTCATCAGGACGAGTTTGGATTTGTTGGAAGATACTATCAGCAATACGGTCATTAACCATTACTTTATCTTGCCATTTCCCCTCACCATGACTATCCCAAATGTTTTTCAGTACAGTTTCAACTTCTTGTTTGATTTCCTGCTGCTTTTCTGGTGTAAGAGCATCATACCCAGGCTCAATTTTACGAGCATTTTCTTCGATGGTAATGTCTGGATTTGCTTCCTTGTTACTTAGTATCCAAGATTCTCTTTCCGTAACGCATTCAGCCCTAAACTCGGTGGTTGCTAATTCATAACCCCAATCCCGAAATGCTCCCTCGGTGTACTTCATAATATTACCTTTATGTACCAAGGTTACTTTTTGTTTGGACTTTGGTAATCTCAGGGCTTGTTGAATAGCACGTCCAATCAGCCTTTGAGAACCAGTTTTACTGATAGGTTTAATACCAATACCTGAATCTAGAGGAATTTGTTTCTTGCCATGTTCTGCTGTAGCAGGAATCAATTCTTGATTGAGCAATTGAATCAGTTTATTAGCAATGGCATCTCCTTGTTTCCACTCAATGCCCAGGTAAATATCTTCCGTATTTTCTCTATAGACGATTACATCTAGTTTTTCAGGATATTTATGGGGAGAGGGAGTACCTGGATAGTAACGACAAGGACGTACACAGGCATAAAGATTAAAAATTTGCCTTAGAGCAACATTAAGAGAGCGAATACCACCACCCACAGGAGTAGTTAGAGGGCCTTTAATAGCAATACCATATTCTTTAATAGCTTTGAGAGTATCTTCTGGCAAATATTGATAAGTACCGTATTTCTCGCAGGCTTCGTCCCCAGCATAGACCTTAAACCAACTAATTTTACGTCGATCGCCATAAGCTTTCTTCACCGCAGCATCAATCACTTTTTCTGTAGCTGGCCAAATATCTACTCCTGTACCATCACCACGAATGAAAGGAATAATCGGATTATCTGGAACGCTCGGTTTGCCAGCTTTGAAGGTAATTTTCGAGCCAGTAGTTGGGGGAATTAATTGTTCGTACATATTTGTTACAACTAGGAAAAAGATGTAATTAAGGTTACAATAGGTTTGGTTGATTTAAACTAGAGGTAGAACACCCTAAAAGTTTTGATTCTGTAGTCAGGATAAAACAATATAATTGATTAAGATCTCTGGGTGGATATACACAAAGGCATAATGAAAAAAGTTTTGGTTGTAGACGACGATAGCATTTTACGCACGGTCTTAAAGCATACTTTGGAACAGCAAGGATATCAAGTTAAAACTGTGCATTCAGGGAAAGAAGCCTTAGCTGCTTTTACGCAAGATATTCCCGATATTGTTGTTTCTGATGTTTCTATGCCAGAAATGGATGGATTTGAATTTTGTCGTCAATTGCGCTCTCAACCATCTGGACAGTTAGTCCCCTTTATTTTTCTTTCTGCTAAAACCGATCTAGATCACCGCGTTGAAGGCCATTCCAGTGGTGCTGATGATTATCTAACCAAGCCTTTTGAGATGAAAGAATTGCTTGCCAAGATTGAAGGAATGTTAGAGCGATCGCGTCGCATCCATTCAGAAATTGTTCATCTCATGCAGCAACTTGCTAATTCTCATTCTGTGACTCAAAGCATAATTTCCTCCCCACTCTCCTCAGCCAATCCTAATAATTGGGATGAACTAAAAAATAAACCAGAACCCTTACCCCTAACTCCTGCTGAAGAAAGGGTATTTTGGGAGGTTATTCAAGGTTTTACTAATAAACAAATCAGTGAACTACTATACATAAGCCCTCGCACAGTTCAAACTCATCTGAGTAATATCTTAAATAAACTAAATTTAGAAAATCGTACCCAACTAGTTCGTTTTGCTTACGAACAAGGCTATGAAAAAGCCGAAAAACAATAGTCATTTTTCGGCTGAGAGAAAATTCTAAAAGTGTTATTTTTCAAGTATTTCTTAGCTAAGAGTTGATGAGTAAAAACTCAAAAATTTTATCTGCGTATTTTATTGATAGTTGATAGCTAATTGTGTGATAGGATTAGAACAACGGATCGAGCCTAAGTACAAACACTTAGGATGATTCTCGAAATAAAGACTGTAACTATTTTTGCAGTGTATTTGAGTGACTGCTAGCCAAGTGATGTTGTTGTATGGAAGATATTAGCCAACTTAGCCAAAAGTTCTCATTAGAATCCTCGCTTAACCAACTAAAATTAATACCTCAAATATCTGCAACGGGAGAAGCTGGACAGGAATTCCTGATTGAATTTTTATCTTCTCATCTAGATGAACCACCTAACCTAGTCACAGGAAAAATATATCAAGCTCTATATAAGGCAAATACAGCTAGAACTCAACAGTTTTTGCAAGCTAAGGTACCCTATGGTGTTGTTCCTCTCAATTCAGCCAGGAATATTGATTATCATCACCTCCAACAGTTACTAGCCCAGCAGGATTTTCAAGGTGCAGATGTCCTAACTCTACAGAAACTATGCGAATTAGCTGGAGAATCAGCCATAAAAAGAAAATGGCTATATTTTACTGAAGTAGATAATTTTCCCTCGACAGATTTATTTACTCTAGATCGACTTTGGTTTATTTATTCAGAAGGAAAATTTGGCTTTTCTGTACAAAGGAAAATTTGGCTTTCTCTTGGGCAAGATTTCTCTCAACTTTGGTACAAAATAGGCTGGAAAATTGACAACAATTGGACTCGTTATCCAAAAGAATTTACTTGGGATTTGAGTGCGCCCAAAGGACATTTACCTTTATCCAATCAACTACGAGGTGTTAGAGTAATTTCATCTATATTTTCTCATCCAGTTTGGTCAACCTAATTATTTAATAATACTCTTGTTGGCAAAACTCTTTTAACTATCAAATTAGAGAAAACTTTCGTTTTTAACTAAAATATATTTTTAATAATATCTCTTAAAATGTTCGTTTAAAGGTTTTTTAGGGAACTTTAAAAATAACAAGCTAAGGAAAGCATTATTTAGCACTATTTTCTCTGATAAAAAGCCAAGAACTATATCTATTCAGATATATTGTTATCTTAATAGAGATTTATAGATTAATCATGCTCCCCAAGCCAATACCTATTATTACAGTTCTAATTATTAAATTTAGTAATATCAAGTGCAAGCAGTAGATTTAGAGATAAGAGTCAATAATATGACTAAACCAAAAAACAGACTCTTTTGCCGTTTAGATGGTTTCACTCCCATAGTTAGAGAACAAAAAAGACTAAACGCTCTTAGTAAGCTTGGTTTGTTAGTAGCTGAGACAGTTCCTGTTTTTGAAGAAGCAACACAAACAGCCTCTGGTTTTCTAGAAACTCCAATTTGTATTTTGAGCTTGGTAGTTGAAAATGAACTATGGTTTAAGTCTGCTTCTGGTCTATCCAAAATTGGATTAATGAATCAGTTGGCTACGCACAGAAAATTGCCTTTAATAGAGTCTTTTAGTACTTATGTAGTAGATAGCGAACAAGCTCTGTGCATCGAAAATGCTTTAACTAATTCAGTATTTGCCAGCAGCAGCCTCGTACAGCACTATGGTATTAGAGCTTATCTTGGAGTTCCTCTAATTAGCTCTGAAGGCTTATGTATAGGGACTTTAGAGGTTATGGATGTTGAACCTAGGCAATTTAGCGATAAGGATGCAGATTTTTTGGCCTTAACAGCCCGTTGGTGTTTAAGAGAATTCGAGCGAGATACCCTAATCAAAACTCAGGGGCAAAGAGCAACCGATCATGCTCACAACTTATCGGTTATTCATCCTGTAGGGTCTAATTGGCAAACCCCTTCTGTGACCAAACAAGAAATATTGCCTCAACCCTCTAAGAAGTTTAATTCTACTAATTCAATCAAAGTAAGACTACTAGCACAACTGACTCAAGAATTGCGTACTCCGTTAACTTCTGTTATTGGTATGGCAAGTGTGCTAAGAAGGGAAGTTTATGGTCCTTTAACTAATAAACAAAAAGAATACTTGGAAATTATTCATAACAGTGGTCAAAATCTTATTTCTCTAGTTGATGAAATTGTTAATCTTGGAGTTTTAAGAGAGCGAGATGCTGAGTTACAAACTTCTTCGACAGATGTAGAAATGATTTCTCAGCAAGTTATTAATAATTTAGTAGATGTAGCCAGACAACAACAACAAACTCTCCGCTTATCTGTAGAGCCAGGTAATCGTATTTGGTCTCTAGATAAAGAGAAAGTTAAACAGGCTCTTTATTACCTAATTATTAGTGTCTTAGAAATGTCTGAGGCTGGTGGTGAGGTAAGAATTCATGTTTCCCGTAGAAATAGAGCATTAAATATTGCTGTTTGGCTTTCTCATCCTTGGTTAGGAGACGGTTTACCTCAAGCTGAATTATATTCTCAGTCTGTGACTAAAGCTTTAGCCCTCAATGACAATAATTCTGTAAATACTTTAAATGCAGGTATGGGCAATAATGTTTTATTAGGAAATCAAGTACTTACTTCTTCAGCCTTAATCCATATTTTGGATAGTGGAGAGAAACCTACTAAAAGCTCCAATGACAAAATTTCTCGCGATCTTTTGGGATTACTACTAACTTGCCATCTGGTAGAAATTCATGGAGGTCAAGTCTTAGTTCAAGGTTCACCAGAGTCTGGATATCGCTATATCTTACAATTCCCTAAAATAGAATCTGAACAAGAATAGAAAATAAAATATCTTTTTATATTTGTAAAACTAGGTTAAACTGCAAAAATATTAACCTTATCAATAATATTTTCTATTCATAGATACTATGAATTCAGCCTGGACGAAAATAGCACTTGCTAACTTGCATTGGTCTAAATGGCTAAATTCCAGCTACTTTTATCGACTAGTAGGCATACTATCTTCTTGGCATGGAGGTAGCTTGCTGCTCCAGTGGACAGAATTTCTAGGTGCTTGTTTACTTGGCACTTTATTAGTACTTAGTCCTTTTGTTTCCACTAGTTTGATTGGAGTTCTTCTATTAGCGATAGCTAGCTACTGGATTATTTTAACTCTATCAGAAAAATATAGCCAAACTATAACGCCTATTCATATATTAGTATTTTTATATTGGCTAGTAGCCACAATTGCTACAGCTTTTTCTCCTGTAAAGTCCGCAGCTTTATCTGGCTGGATCATATTAACTTTGCATTTGGGAATGTTCGCCCTAGGAGCAAGAATCTTACGATCGCCTTGGGTAACTTCTGGGGTAATTATAGCTTTTTTATTAGCTGCTTTATTGGTTAGTACTTATGGTATACATCAGGAGTTAATTGGTGTAGAACAATTAGCTACTTGGAATGACCCTGACTCTCCTTTGGCTAACGATACCAGAGTTTATAGTTATTTGGGAAATCCTAACTTATTAGGAGGATATCTTTTAAGTGCGATCGCTCTCAGTATAGCAGCAGTTTTTATTTGGCGTAGTTGGCTGCAGAAAGCTTTAGCTGTAACTATGGTAAGTGTTAATTCTGCTTGTTTATATTTTACTGATAGTCGTGGTGCCTGGTTAGCAATGGCAGCAATGATTGCCGTTTTATTGTTATTACTTTATTATTGGTGGCGCGAATATTTACCTCGTTTTTGGCGAGTCTGGTTATTACCATTAGTATTTGGTAGTCTAGGGGGACTCTTGCTCGTAGCAATTATTTCTGTAGAACCTCTCAGATTACGTTTTTTGAGTATTTTTGCTGGTCGTGCAGATGACAGCAACAATTTTCGCATCAATGTTTGGGAAGCAGTATTTAAGATGATTAGGGATTATCCCTTGACTGGAATTGGTCCTGGACATGATGCTTTTAACCAAGTTTATCCTCGCTATATGAATAGTCGTTATCCTGCTCTTAGTGCCTATTCTATTTTTCTAGAACATTTAGTAGAAATGGGTTATTTAGGGCTAGGTTGTTTTTTGTGGTTGATTGTGGTTACTTGTAATCATGGAATACGCCAGATTAACCGTTTGCGTAGGCTTAAAGCTCGTCAAGGACTATGGGTAGTAGCAGCTACAGCAGCTATTGTCGGTATGCTAGCTCATGGTATTGTAGATACGGTTTGGTATCGTCCCCAAATTAATACTCTGTGGTGGTTTATGTTAGCTATTCTTGCTAGTCAATGGGAAACGGTAGAAACTGACGAATTAGATGATGAGCAGTTGGTAGAAAGTAATCTGGCTAGTTAAATTGAATTCGATCGATACAAACTGTTGGTGATATTTAGCTTGCCTAAGTTGTTATGGATTTCCGCAAAGGATTAAAATTAACTTAGTTCATAGCAAATAAAATGATTTATCTAGATTCAGCTATCATTAAAGAAGCAGAAATAGCTAAAAAATGGGGATGGGTAAAAGGTATTACCACTAATCCTACTTTGCTGGCTAAAAGCAATTTATCTCCAGAAGAAACTTTGACTAAATTGGCAGCTATAACCCCAGGAGAACTTTATTATCAATTGTGCGCTACAGATTTTGATAGCATGGTGACTGAAGCCAGAAAAGCCTATGAATTAATTGGTCAAAAAATTGTGCTGAAAATTCCTGCTACTGGTGCAGGATTTAAAGCTACAGCCTATCTAGCTAAAGATATAACCTGTTCAGTGACGGCTATCTATAGTGCAGCCCAAGCAATAGTAGCAAAAGAAGCAGGGGCTAAATATGCGATCGCCTATGTTAATCGTGCTACTAGATTATTAGGGGATGGTTTAACTTTAGTACAGGATATGGCAAAAGTTCTTGAAGATAGCGAAACAGAAATTTTAGCTGCTAGTCTTAAATCTTCTGAAGAAGCTGCTGCTGCGATTAGGGCAGGGGCAGATCATATTACTATACCTTTGTTCATTTTACAGGGGATGACTACCCACGAATTATCGGCTAAAACTGTTGAAGAATTTCAACAACAAGGGATAGGTATTCAATAGAATATTTACTTAAAATGATATCCTCCTGATTAGAAAATATCTAGGAGGATACAAAAATGATTAAAACAGCAATATCTTCTAGCTATAAACTAATTACTGCCACTTTTGAGCAACAATTTCTGCTAAATCAACAACTCTTTGAGAATAACCCCATTCGTTGTCATACCAAGCAACAACTTTAACCATGTCGCCATCCATCACTAAAGTGAGTTGTCCGTCAATGGTAGAAGAACAATCAGTTCCCCGGAAGTCACAAGAAACAAGAGGTAATTCAGTATAGTCAAGAATACCTTTTAAGCTTCCTTCAGAAGCAGCTTTAAGGGCTTCGTTTACTTCTTCAGCAATAGTTTTCTTCTCTACTTGAGCAACTAAATCTACTACAGAAACATTAGGAGTAGGTACCCGCATAGCGATACCATTGAGTTTACCTTTTAACTCTGGTATTACTAAAGCTACTGCTTTAGCTGCACCAGTAGAAGTAGGTACGATATTAATAGCTGCTGCTCTTGCTCTTCTGAGATCGCGGTGACTAGCATCAAGGATACGTTGGTCGCCAGTGTAACTGTGAGTAGTAGTCATCGTACCTTTGATGATACCAAACTTCTCATGAATTACTTTAACAATGGGAGCGAGGCAATTAGTTGTACAACTAGCATTACTAACAACTTTTTCTTTTCCGTGTTCGTAATCTTTGTCGTTAACTCCAACCACATAAGTTCCTACATTACCACCCTTGCCAGGTGCAGTAATTAGTACTTTTTTCGCCCCTGCTTGTAAGTGTTTTGATGCCCCTTCTTCTGTAACAAATACACCAGTAGACTCAATAATTAAATCTACATTCCACTCTTTCCAGGGCAAGTTTAAAGGATTGCGATCGGACACACATTTAATTGTTTTTCCGTTGACAATCAAAGAATTAGTATCAGCTTTAATATCAGCATCTAAAATCCCCAACATCGAGTCATATTTCAAGAGATGGGCATTTGTTTTAGGATCGGAAGTATCGTTGATCCCTACTACTTCTAATTTGCTGTTTTCTCTGCCCAGCCAACATCTTAAAAAGTTACGACCAATACGTCCAAAACCATTAATTGCTACTCTAACCACTGCGTAATGCCCTCTTTTTTTTTAGGTGAATACATTAAAACATTCTTAATTAAGACTCATCATATCGTAAAGTCTGAAAATTAAATAAAGCAATTTTGATTATGGTTTAACATTTACTGGGATCGACAGTGTTAGCTTAATATAAATTTAGAGTAATCGTACATCATTACGACTAATTGCTTATACCTATACTGCGAGATTCTTGTTATCATAACCCGTATTATTTGAGGAAGAGAAACCACACCTCATAATGATATTTAAGGAGAATTGAGGGTGAAAACAGTAGATTTGAACGGTAAACCATTCCATTTTATCGGTATTGGCGGAATCGGCATGTCGGCTCTTGCTTATATTGTGGCTAAACGTCAGATACCTGTATCTGGCTCAGATTTGCGTACAAGTGATATCACCGCTCGATTAAAAGCCTTGGGTGTTCACATTTTTAATAGTCAGGAAGCAACTAATTTAAATTGGTTTACACCAAAAACTGAATCTGTTTATGACAATACTCCTGCCTGCAAAATAACCAGTGAAATAGAGCGACAGTCTCTAGCGATCGCGCCTGTTAATAACTCTTTAAATACCCAAAAAACCCTTAGTGTTTTACCACAAGTAATTCGTTCCACTGCTATAGATGAAAGTAATGCAGAATACCAAGCAGCATTAGAATTAGACTGTCCTATTTTTCACCGCTCAGATCTCCTGGCAGCTTTGATCTCCAAATATCATAGTATTGCTGTTTCTGGTACTCATGGCAAAACTACTACTAGTAGCTTAATTGCTTATATGTTGTGGAAAGCTGGTTTAGATCCTACCGCTATTATTGGTGGAGAAGTATCCGCTTGGGCAGGGAATGCTCGTGTGGGAGAGAGCAAATATTTGGTAGCAGAAGCAGATGAATCTGATGGCTCTTTGGTTAAACACGCTCCCGCGATCGGTATTGTTACTAATATTGAATTGGATCATCCCGATCGATATCAAAATATAACAGAAGTAATTGATATTTTTCAGACTTTTGCTAACCAATGTCAGACTGTAGTTGGTTGCTTAGATGATGAGATAGTCAGGCAGAATCTCAATTTAGACATTAGCTACGGTCTTAATGAGGAACTTTCCCCAGACTATACCGCCAAAAATATTAAATATCAGGCTCAAAGTACGGAAGCCGAAATCTGGGAAAGGGGTGAATATTTAGGTACTCTCCAGTTACAACTATTGGGTAACCACAATCTTAGTAATGCCTTGGCTGCTGTAGCTGTAGGTAGAAAACTGGGCTTAGAATTTGCGGTAATTAAAGAAGCGATCGCGCCTTTTGGTGGTACAAAAAGAAGGTTTGAGCATCGGGGAGAAGCTAAGGGCATTACTTTTATTGATGATTATGCCCATCATCCTAGTGAAATTAGGGCTACTCTAACCGCAGCAAAACAGAAAGTACAGTCAGAAGAAACTCAACAACGAGTAGTAGCTATTTTTCAACCCCATCGTTATTCTCGCACAGAAACCTTTATGGCTGAATTTGCCACAGCCTTTGAAGATGCAGATGTTGTAGTGGTCACGGATATTTATAGTGCAGGAGAAAAAAATATCAACGGTATTAGTGGAGAAAAACTAGCAGAAGCCATGACAGCTAACCATCCTCAAGTCTACTATCATTCTTCTCTTGCTTCTTTGGGGGATTTTCTCAGTAGGGAAATATTACGTTCGGGGGATTTGGCTCTTTTTCTTGGTGCTGGCAACCTCAATCAAACCATTCCCCAAATTGTTACCTTGTGTAACTAAAATTTGCACTGGTTGTTCAAAAAATACCTAAATCATAAACAAACAATAATAAATTACAAATCAGTCAAATTATCGTTGACTTAGAGGAACAATCTGATTACCTTTAAGTCAGCTATATCAAAATGGTGTGTGAGAGTGTATTATCTGAGTAAATATACTTAACTCTCTTAATTCCGTTTAGACAACTAAAACCATTGTTTCTGAACTGGTAAACAAAAATATGAGTTCAATTAAAAATACTTTAATTAAACCTGACATAATCTTGGCTAATCAAACTTCTTATCGAGTAGGAGGAAAGGCAGAATGGTATGTAGCACCAAAAAACTGGCAAGAGTTAGAAATTGCTTTTGAATGGTATCTATCTCAAGATATACCTCTAACCCTTTTGGGTGCAGGTTCAAACTTACTTGTGAGCGATCGAGGTATTCCTGGGTTAGTCATTTGTACCCGCCATCTCCGTAGTTATCAGTTTGAAGAAACAACAGGTCAACTAATAGCGGATGCAGGAGAACCTATTGCTAGACTAGCATGGAAAGCAGCTAAAAGAGGTTGGCGAGGTCTAGAATGGGCAGTAGGTATCCCTGGCACAGTTGGTGGTGCTGTAGTTATGAATGCAGGAGCGCACAGCCAATGTTTGGGGGATGTACTTTCTAGCACGACTGTTTTATCTCCCGATGGCAAAATCGCTGAATTGAAACCAGAAGATTTGGGTTATGCTTATCGCACTTCTAAACTGCAGGGAGATAACCGTATTGTTACTCAAGCAGTTTTACAGTTAGAGCCAGGTTTTACCAAAGCAGAAATGATGGCAATAGCTAATCAAAACTGGACACAAAGAAAGACTACTCAGCCTTATCATCTACCTAGCTGTGGAAGTGTATTTCGTAATCCTACTCCTCATGCAGCAGGCTGGTTAATTGAACAGTTAGGTTTGAAAGGGCATAAAATAGGCGATGCGCAAATTTCTCATCGTCATGCTAATTTTATTCTCAATTGTGGGCAAGCAACTGCTAAAAATATCTTCGATCTAATTCTTTATATTCAAGAACAGGTAGAATATCATTGGTCAGTATCTTTAGAGCCAGAAGTTAAACTTGTAGGCGAATTTTATTAATTAAGATGTAAATGTTGCTCTGTTCCATGACAGAACCTGGGCTGACCACATTTCGAGATAACTATTCACTTTCTAGTGAAGTTGGTATTAGTACAAATATTGCAAATATTGGTTAAATAAACATGGCAGGAAAAGGATTTGGACCTCTAGGTAAAATGAAAGAACTTGCAGAAGCTTTTAAGAAAGCTCAGGAGGTTCAACAAGGAGCGCAGGCACTCCAAGCAGAATTGGAACAAATGCAGATCGAAGGACAAAGTGAAGATGGGCTAGTTAAAGTTATTGTGACGGGAAATCAAGAGCCCCTTAACGTAGAAATCTCTCCTGATGCTCTTAATCAAGGCGCAGAAGCTCTTTCCGCATCAGTAACTATGGCGATGAGAGAGGCTTATGCTAAATCTACTGAAACTATGCGTTCTCGAATGGAACAACTTACTAGTGGTTTAAATCTTCCAGGTATGTAAGTTGTAGATTAGACTTCTTGCATAAGCCCTGAATCGATCGGTCTTTGAAGACAAGGAGGACAAAAGACCTATGCGCAAAAGTCTTAATTAAACGGTTAGGAAAGACCAGGAGGACAAGGAAGACCAGGAGGACAAGGAAGACCAGGAGGACAAGGAAGAAATTCTCTACCTTGTCTACCTTGTCTCCCCACTCTCCCTTGTCTTTACTCCTATTGCATCAACTCTTTCATAACTTGATTTCACTCCCATTTTCAAGACAGGTCTAATAAAGAGCGAACTTGCGGGCAGACCCCGTGTCCCCAACTAAGCGGGATAAATCGACGAAAGACGTTTACCCTCGAATTTGGGCAAGGGAATGCTGCCCAAGACAGGCGAGGAATCCTCACCAAAAGCACCCACGAGTTTGTTGTTCTCATCTAGGCAAGTCAGACTAAAGCAAAAAGCTAACAAGGCTTTATCCTAAGATTGTCTCACTTCCAAGTAATAGTTAAACTATCTGGTTTACCTAGATTGCCTGCTAAGACAACACCACGCTCATTAGCATGAAGATGGCGAATAATTTGATAAACTGTTTCAACTTGATCTTGAGCTTGCGTTTTAGTTGCTAATTCTGACAAAGATAGAGGTTGTCTTACTTCTTTTAAGACACCGATGATATCCTCTTGTAATTTTAAGACAGAAGCTGCTGCTTTTTTCCCTGCTTCTACTCCAGGCTGATGATAGGCATTAATATTGACTAGGGAAGCATATATACTTACTGCTCGTTCATAAAGAGCAATCAATGCCCCAACAGTAGTTTCATTTACCTCAGGAATGGTAATGGTAATTGAATCTCTTTGTTTTTCGTATAGTGCTTGACGAGTACCCAATAAAAGACCAATGAGATAATCTCCTGAAGTAATTTCTGGTTCGATCTCTACATCTTGTCCTTGGCGGTCTTGAAGTACTTCGATAAAGGTCATAAAGAAGTTATTTACCCCTTCTCTTAGCTGCTGGACGTAAGCGTGTTGGTCGGTTGAACCTTTGTTGCCGTAGACAGCAATACCCTGATTGACAATATTGCCATCTAAGTCTTTTTCTTTACCTAAAGATTCCATAATTAGCTGCTGGAGATAGCGACTAAAGAGCAGCAAGCTATCTTTATAGGGCAAAATAACCATATCTTTTTCCCCTGTACCGTTGCCAGCCCAATACCAGCTTAGAGCAAGTAAAGCTGAGGGATTATGTTTAAGATCGGGTTTTCTGGTCAAAGCATCCATGATTTTTGCCCCATCCAGCATAGCTTTGATGTTAATGCCCTGTAGTGCTGCTGCCCCCAAACCGACAGCGGATAATTCGGAGGTGCGTCCCCCTACCCAGTCTCGCATAGGGAAAGTTGCTAACCAACCTTCCCTAGAAGCGATGGTTTCTAATTTACTCCCCTTTCCAGTAATGGCAAAAGCATGAGCAGCAAAATCTAAATTGTGGTCTTGATAGACTTTTTTAACTTCTAACATTCCATTACGGGTTTCTGGCGTACCTCCCGATTTGGAAATAACCGATACTAGAGTAGTTTTAAGTCGATCGCCAATTTGAGCAATAACTTTATCTATTCCTTGGGGATCGGTATTGTCTAAAAAGTGAATAGCTAGAGGTGCATCTAAAGGAGCTAAAGCTTGAGCTACAAATTGAGGACCAAGGGCAGAGCCACCAATCCCAATAGAAAGAATATCAGTAAATTTACCTCCACTGGGGGGATGAATTTCTCCACTATGAACTTTCTTAGTAAAGTTGATAATACTCTGTTGCGTCTCGATAATATCTTGCTTTAGTTCTGGGGTGGGTGCTAAGTCAGGGTCTCGTAGCCAATAATGCCCTACCATGCGTTCTTCATCGGGATTGGCGATCGCTCCTGCCTCTAAAGCCTCTATATCTTTAAATGCTTGCTCAAACTTTGGTTTCATCTTGGTGACAAAAGCATCATCAAAGCTCATTCTGCTAATATCTAAGTAGAAACCTAATTCTCGATCGTAGTAAAGCCAGTCTTGATACCGTTGCCAAAGTTCAGAGGTATTCATAAGTTGAGTCTATGGTCTAAGGATAAAATCTATCTGTCAGTTTAATTGACGTTACCGTTCGTCTTAATCAGCTTTTAGTTTTTTTTAGTTGCTTACTTTTGCAGTATAAGATTCTTAAATATCTCAAAAAGTTACTAAACTTACCGAAGAAGGGTTAACCAGCTTGAATAGAGGGGCTTTTTGGTTGGCATAAGTCCCATAATTTTATGCTCGCTCCATCATCTGTAGATAGTATTAAGGAAATTAATTAATATAACTTGAAGTCCAACGTCTTTAATCAGAGAATTTCAGTCCAAAATTGGCTCAAAGCTATATCCAGTTTTGGCTCTTTCATCTTTAATAATTTTTACTAATTGGATTTTTGGTTGAGCGCGATTGCCAGAAGGAAGAAAACTAACTGGATTAGAAGCCCCATCAGTAGCAAAATTGGAGCGAGAAAGAACCTGTTTTACTCCTATACGGTTAGGATTGCTTTGTAACGACAATGCTTGTATTAGAGCTTGTGTAGCATCATAAGCCATTGCACTTATCCAGTTTACTTCTGCTCCCCAAAGCCGTTTCGAGGTGAGGCTAAATTGGGAATTGAGATCGGCATCAATGTGCCAAAAAGCTCCTATTACCATATCAAGAACATTCTCAGCACCAAATTCCAAAGTTTTCGGGGAGTACATCACATCTCCTCCCAAAAGCTTCAACCGCTGTTGACTTATTTTAGCTACTTCTAGTCCCAGCTTGATTTGTTGAGCATTGTCAGGCACTAACATCAGTACTTCTGCACCCCTCTCAATTGCTTTGGTAACTTCTCGATCGACATCAAAATTGCCAACAGACCAATCAGACTGTTTAACTACTTGTCCTCCCAAACTATTGACAGCCCGAACAAATTCCTTTCTGAGCGACATACTATATTTGCTATTAGGATCGTAGAAAATTGCTGCTTTATTTTTTCCCCATTTGCCGATCATATATTCAGCTAAGGCTTGTGCTGTTAAGTCATCACCAGGAGAAGTCCGAAAAACATAATCACTAAAATTCTCGATCTCTGTAGAGGAACTCAGAGCAACAGCTACAAGTTGATTCTGTTCGTAGATTTTTCCTGCTGCCAAAGTTCTACTGCTGTAGTAATGACCAACTACACCTAAAATTTCCTGATTTTGTCCCAATTCTAAAGCAGTCTTCTTAGCCATTTCTAGGTCATCACCATCATTAGCTATCACTACTCTAAGAGGTATGCCATTAATTCCACCAGCTTGATTGATTTGGTCTTGCGCTTGAGCAACTCCACGTAACTTGGCTTCTGCTGCCTCTAGATCAAGACTAATTGGTACTACTGCTGCTATGGTGTAGGTTTTTTTATTTTGAGCTTGGCTTCGGGCATTATTCAGATAAATCCTTGTTTCTGGCGCATTACGGTATTGTTGAAGAGCTTGTTCAAAATAATTAACAGCCGATGAATAATCACCAATTTTCATCGCTTTCATGCCTTGCTGCTTTGCTACTGCAAATGCTTGATATCTATTCCCAATTTTCTTAGTTTCTCTCGGTTTAACTAAGGCTGTTTCGCCAGAACTAATAAAAGCTGTAGTAGGGTTAATTCTATTGTCTGGAGACACTGGTGGTGGTTGTGAATTGGGGATTTCTCGATCTGGTTTGCTGGCTGGAGAAACTAATGGTTGTTGTGTAATGGGGATTTCTCGACCTGGTTTGCTCACAAGCCAGGCAATTAAGCTAGAGAAGGTAATTATTAAGGCGAGTGGTAATACTATCGGTAGTTTTCTTTTGAATGCATTTAAAGCAACGGGAGCATAATTTCTTACTAACTTTAATGATTTTCTTGTCTGCTCTAGATAAGATTCCTTTGATACGGAAGATAAATTTTTCTCAAGATCTTCCATCACTTCTGAAGTTGACTGATAACGGTCAACAAAGTAATGACGTACCATCTTAGTCAGGATAAAAGCTAGACTATCACTTATATCCCTCGCCCAAGGTTGCCAAATAATTTCCCCTGTTTTAGAGTCTTCTTGAAATTGACGAATATTTAGTCCAGTTGCTGCTTGAATTGCAATCATCCCTAAAGAATATATATCACTATTCAAGCGGGGACTGCCTCTACCTTGTTCCGTAGGCATATAACCCCTAGTTCCCACAATAACAGTTCCACTAATTTGACTTTCGTAATCTCGAATTTGCTTAACTGAACCAAAATCGACTAAAACCAGTCTTTGATCTTCATGTCGTCGGATGATATTGTCTGGTTTGATATCTCGATGAATAACTTTATTTTCGTGAACAAAACTTAAAACTTCCAATACTTCCAAAAGCATTTGGGATATTTGTTGTTCGGACCAACACTCACCTAATTTCAGTTCCTCATTAAGAGTATGTCCTTTAATAAACTCTTGAATAAGGTAAAACTCGGCACCTTTATCAAAATAAGCAAGTAATCTAGGAATTTGGTCGTGTTCTCCTAGCTTTTCTAGTGTTTCTGCTTCGGTGCGGAACAAACGTCTAGCATCATCCAACATTTGCGAATTGCTAGTATCTGGGTTGAGTTGTTTAACAAGACACTTAGGACAACTTGGTCTCCTAGTATCTTCAGCTAAATAGGTATACCCAAAACCACCTTTCGCTAAACGACGAATTATTCTATAGCGTCCATCTATTACATTATTTGGTTGTAATCCAGACATATTTACATCGTTTTACTTTACTTTTACCACGGAATGTAATCAAAGAAAGTTCTATGGTTTGACAGCTAAGTCTTTCTGACTACTTCTACATAATCATTATTTGTTTTGTCATTTTGATGATTATAAATCCGATAGGCTTAAGTGATTGTATTTAGGTTTGACTAAATAATGAGAACTATCAACCCTACTTAGATGTCTCTTCTTGGTCAAATCCAGACTCATCTCGTTTGTGAACGGATAAACTCTTAAATTATATTTTTGATAATTTTTGTGACCAACCTAAAACTGTATTTTTAAGTAGCATTGCTACAGTCATGGGTCCAATTCCCCCAGGCACAGGAGTAATATAGCTTGCCACTTCTGCAACGGATTCAAAAGCTACATCTCCTACTAGACGAGAGTTTCCTTGACTATCTTCTATACGATTAATACCCACATCGATCACTACTGCGTCAGGTTTCACCATCTCAGCGGTGATTAATTCTGGTTTACCTACAGCTGCTACTAAAATATCGGCATCTCGACAGACGGCAGCTAAGTCTTGAGTCCGAGAATGAGCAATTGTCACTGTAGCATTTTGTTCTAAAAGCATTAGTGCTAAAGGTTTACCAACTAAAATACTCCGCCCTACGACTACTGCTTTTTTGCCAGATAGGGGAATCTGATATTCCTGTAATAATTCCATGACTCCTGCGGGAGTACAGCTACGCAAACCTACTTCGGCACGTACTAATTTACCCAAATTAACAGGATGCAGTCCATCAGCATCTTTAGCTGGATCGATTTGGTGTAACAAAGCAACAGAATCTAAGTGATTAGGTAAAGGAAGTTGCACTAAAATACCATCAACGCGATCGTCTTGATTTAGTTCGGCGATCGCTTGTTCTAGTTCGGCTGCGGAAGTATCGGCAGGAAAATGCTTACCAAAAGAAGTAATTCCCACTTTACTGCAAGCTTTTTCTTTATTTCTTACATAAACGGCACTAGCAGGATTATCTCCGACCATTAACACTGCTAATCCTGGCGGACGACCAATCTGAGCTTGCAAGTTTTGAACTCTTACCTGTAATTGGGTGCGGATTTTTTGAGCAAGAGCTTTACCATCTAAAATTTGGGCTGTTTGCAGAGACATGAACAAAAGAAGAAGAATAAAACAATTAAGCTGAGTAGAATAACAAATTAGTTGTTTCTATTGGCTAGGATATCTCAAGATGTCACTTTTCAAACCAAGCTTTAGCAATGTTAGCTGGAAAATATTATCTTTGAGCATTATGACTACTATCCTTATGGGTGTAGGTGGTTGTCAAGAATTAATTGATGATAGTTTGGTGGCTCTGGGCAAAGAGGAACTAGCCATTACTTCTGTTACTCAGATCGAAAGGAAAAAAAATGGCAGAAAAATCTATGTTAGAGGAAAAGTCATTCATCGATCGCCTTTTTTAGGTAGTGCTGCTTATCAACTAAAAGATGATACGGGCAATGTCTGGGTATTTACGGACAATCCTTTACCAACCCTAGGAGAGGAAGTGTTTATTAGAGGAAAAGTTAAGCAGGAAAGTTTACCGATTCAAGAACAAGAACTAGGCAGTTTTTATCTGATAGAGTTACAACAGTTAACCAATTAAATCAAAAACCAAGCTTATCTTTACTAATCATTATGCACGATCGCCATCCCTCTGAGACTACAGTCAAATCTGCTCCTCCAATTCATGTGGCTATGGCAGTTCTTGAGCAAGATGAAAAGTTTTTAATGCAGTTAAGAGATGATATTCCAGGAATTCTTTATCCTGGCTGTTGGGGTTTATTTGGTGGTCATCTTGAGCCTGGAGAAACCCCAGAAGCAGGACTTAAAAGAGAATTAGAGGAGGAAATTAGCTATACCGTAATTTCACCCATCAAACTGAATTGTTATAATGATGAAAAGGTTATTCGTCATATTTATTATGCACCACTAAAAGTATCATTAGAAGCTCTTATTCTTAATGAAGGATGGGATTTGAGTTTAGTTGGTTTACAAGATATTCGTCGTGGTTTTTGTTATTCACAAAAGGCAGAGCAGGAAAGACCTCTAGGAGATATTCATCAACGTATTTTGATGGATTTTATCGCTAAAAAATATAAAAATAATGCTAAATAATCACGTAATTAGTGTAATTTAGTAATTAATTTATTGAATCTTTATTACTATAACTATCTTAAATAAGATTTATAGATTTAGTAATCTAATCAGTATAATTACTGAGGCTAAAATCAGGTAAACTGGTATAAATACTGAAAAAATATCTTATCGAAATTTTCATTTACAATCAGTAGTCTAAAATGTATTAGTTATTTTTAATGATTTAAATAAATAGAATACTTATATTATTTGAGTACACTGCTTTTTAGTGGTAAAAGTAAATCTTAATTTCCCGATCTTCTTCTCATGAATCAACCTTCAATGCCTTCTTCTAACCAGCCTACAACTAGTCGAAAATACTCACTCATGAAGCGATTAAATCTATCGGCAGTTACCTCCATTAAACTAATGTTGACTTTGGCAACTACCTCTTTCGTAGTTTCCTATGCAAGTCCTTCAGTTAATGCAGCTTTAGAAGACAGTCCTAAAACCGTTGTGGATGAGGTTTGGCAAATTGTCAACAATGAATTTGTCGACCATAAATTTAATCAGGTAGATTGGCAAAATAAACGGCAAGAACTACTAAGTAAAGATTACAGCGATCGCGCTGAAGCATACCAAGCAATTCGCCAGTCTCTTAAGGAATTAGGAGATCCCTATACTCGTTTTTTAGAACCAAAGGAATATGAAGAGTTAACTAGTCAGACTGCTGGGGAACTGTCTGGGGTTGGTATTATTTTGGCTATTGATGAGAAGACTAGCGATTTAGTGGTTGTTCAACCATTGGCGAACTCTCCTGCTGCAGAAGTAGGGATTAAAGAAGGAGATAGAATTTTACGGATTAACAATAAACCAACTTCTCTTATGAGTTTGGAACAAGCATCAGCAGAAATAAAAGGAGAAGTAGGAACAGAAGTTAGTTTGCAAATTGCTCGGCAGGGACAAGAAACCTTTGCTGTAACTATAACTAGAGCGCAAATTGAGTTACCCTCGGTTGAGTACCATGTTCAAGACGAAGATAACCTCAAAGTAGGCTATATCAAATTAGATGAATTTAGTTCTCACGCTGCAGAACAAATGAAACAAGCGATCGAAAACCTCAGCAAAGAGGAAATTTCGGGTTTTGTGCTTGATTTGCGCAGTAACCCAGGAGGCTTACTTTTCTCTAGTGTAGAAATTGCTCGCATGTGGCTCGAAAAAGGAGCTATTGTTAGTACAATAGACCGTAAGGGTGGAAAACAAAATTTTTCTGCTAATGGTACGGCATTAACAACCTTACCTCTAGCTGTTTTGGTAGATCAATATTCTGCCAGTGCTAGTGAAATCTTAGCAGGAGCTTTAAAAGAAAATAAAAGAGCTACGGTAATCGGTACTCGTACTTATGGCAAAGGAAAGGTTCAATCCCTTCATTCTCTTTCTGATGGTTCTGGTTTAACAGTAACGATTGCTCAGTACTATCCTCCCAGTGGTATAGACATTAATCAGAGAGGGATTACCCCTGATATTCAGGTCGATCTGACTAAAGAAGAACAAATGAACCTTAATATTAATCCAGCTTTAGCAGGGACAAAAAATGACCCTCAATATAGAAGAGCAATCTCTATCTTGAAAAATAGTCCTGTACGGCAAGTGAAACAACCTTCTCTGTCTATTAACTAGATTCTTGTCTAAATCAGACATCTCGGTTGTGTTAGTTTTTAGCTCTTAGCTTTTAGTTTTGCTCGATCGAGGTATTTTTAAATGTTTACTTTTGATTCAAATGTATTTATCTAATAGGTACTAACTGAACATAATCGGTAGTAACTTCTAATTGTCGATCGCTTGACCAAGTAAAATAACGAAGAGTATTTCCACTAGGCATAACTAGTTTTTGAAAATCCTTGCTTTGTTCTGGATTGCGGAGGATTTTCCTGTCTAACAGTACCAATGTATTAACTGGTGCAGAAATAACTTGGGGTCGATCGCGATGATTGGCAACTTGACTAGATAAGTGAGGTTGTTGATATTCCGTTAGATAGAGAGCAACAAGACGTTTGTAAAGGGGATGAGAGAGAACGGTTGTAGTTTCAGGGTCAAAATTCTCTTTAATAAATTCGATTGGTTCAATAAATTTAGCATCAAAATTGCGGATTTCTCGCCAAGTAGGAACACCTTCGGGTCCAACAAGAAAGAAGAGTCCATTAAGGCTAATTATAGCAGCAGTCACCAAAGCCCATGCCTGACGTTTTCCTTGCCAGAAATGCTCGCTAAAACTAACAATTGCTAATGCACCTAGTAAAATAAATCCAGGCATAATTGTTAAACTTTGAGCTTTACGGCGTAAATGAACCAAAAGAAAAAATAAAACTCCAGGTGTTATAGAAAGAGCGATCGCTCTATGTCCCCAATTTCTGCGCCAACTCCTCAGCCAATTTGGTCTTTTTACTCCTACAACCCATAACATGGGAATTAGTCCTAATCCTACTGTTCGCAAAATCGCTTTAACTAGAAGGAATATATTATCAACAATTTTGATTAGAGAGTCTGCATCTTCTCTTTCTGTATGTAGAGGTAGCCATTGGTTTACCATTCCCCAATAAGTATCCCAACCACCAGAACTAATTATTAGAGGAGTCATCCACAAAGCGATCGCTGCTAACCCCATCAGTACTGCAACTGCTACATCTCTTAGTTTAAAGTTACGCTCTCTAAGTCCTAAAAATACAGCCACTAAAGATAAAGGTAATAAAAAAAAGGGAGTACTCGGACGAATACCCCCAGCTAAACCCATTAATATCCCTAAACCAAATAAAGCTTTTTTTTCTCCTAAACCAGTTCGGTAGGCAGTATAGTTAATTAAAACTACCCAAGTAAACTCCAGCATATGGGATAATGCCATTTCGCCATTAAACCACAGCAGAGGACTAGTTAACATCAACAAAGAAGCTGTCCAACCTACCCGTGGATTAAACCAAGTTGTCCCGATGATATATAACATGGCAGCAGCTACCCCCGAAGCTACCACATTGACCATTACTAAACTAGCAGTAGGATTATGCAGAAATAAGTTAAAAAAGCGAGCAAAGCCAATAAAAATGAGGAACATACCAGGCATTTGCGGTTGTTCTAAGCGTATATCAAAATGTTCGACCGCTAAGGCAAAATTTCCTCCATCTCCCCAGACAATCTGACTTTGAAACGGTAAGCGAGTAGCTATACCCAAACAGAAAAGAGCGATCGCTGGAAGTAGCCAATGGTTAACTAGTTGAGATTGTAAGCTTTTACCAAATATTAGATTCTTGGGAGTTTTGATCATGTTGACTGATATTTAACAAGCATTTTTATCTATAAGCGAGATGATACCAAGAAAAATCAGACTAAATTGGCTTGAGTGTTCTGTAATATCATGACAATATCAAAAGTGTCTCTGAAAATAAACATAAAATGAGTAATAAGTACTAATCATTATTTAGTATTACTACATGACAGTTTCTAAAGTTTGTAATACTACCGTATTTAATAAAAGAATTCTCGATCGAATCGACATCGTTGAACTCAATTAAAAGTAAATGACAAATTCAGTCAGTTATTGGCAAAATCAAATTTTAGAAATAACCCGTAATTCTAATGCTAATAGTCCGATTGGCAAAGAAATAGAAACAGCATTTCTAGAAACACCCAGACATTTATTTATTAGACGCTATAAATTATTAAAAAAAGAAAAATGGCATGAAGTAAATGAAAGTAATTTAGAAGAACATTTACCAATACTATATCGAAATTATTCTCTGGATTTATGGAGAGAGGATGGTGACAAAAGAGTCTCAACTATTTCTCAACCATCCTTAGTTTTATATATGTTGAACTTGTTAAAACTAGAACCAGGACACAAAGTACTGGAATTGGGTGCTGGAAGTGGCTGGAATGCTGCTTTGATGGGTCATATTGTTGGTGCAGAAGGTCATGTTTACAGTATGGAAATTATTCCTGAAGTAGCGAAAATAGCAACAGAAAACATCGATCGATTTGGTGTAAATAATGTCAGTATTATCGAAGGAGATGCTGGAGATGGTTACGAAACAGAAAGTCCTTTCGATCGCATTATTTTTACAGCTGGTACTTTCGATCTTCCCCGTAATTTGTATCATCAAATCAAAGAAGGCGGATTATTATTAGTTGTTATCAAAAATGAAGGTGGCGGAGATAACCTATTTTTGTTGCAAAAGAAAGATGAATATTTTGAATCCCTCGATTCATCGCCTTGTGGATTTGTTTACATGACTGGTAAATATAGTCTCGATCGCTTCGATCCCATCTATTTAGAAGATTTACCAGAATGGAATGAATTACAAACTCAAGAAATATCTAGAACCTCTTTTTGGTGGGGTTATAAAGATGTTGACATCATCTGGCGTACTATGCCAATTCGCTTTTTTCTCAGCATTAGCGAACCATTGTTTCAAACATTTAAATCTGCAAAAACAGACTCTAAGAACAAAAACTTTTTTGGAATTTGGGATAGAGAAAACAAATCTTTAGCGATCGCGAAAGATAATCAAATTATCACTTATGGTAATTCTCACGCAAGAGAACGTTTGTCGAAGGATATTCACTCTTGGGTAGATTTAGGAATGCCTGGTGCTACTTGTTTTAAACTACAAATTTATCCCATCGATCTTCCCATTAACGTCAAAGGCGATCGATGGATTGTTAAACGTCAAGAGTCTCAATTTGTTTGGCAATTGGATCTAAGTACAGGATAAAAATTGTCAGAAGAAAAGAAATTCAGGAATTTATTTCCTCTAAATTTAAATCAATCTGATAAATGATCCAATCTCCCTGTTGCGCGATTACTCTGCCATCTAAATTAGGATGCCAATCAAGACGAGTAAGAATATAACCCGCTTCAAACTCTCTTGCGATCGCGATTATGTCAGAATTACTATGCTCACTATAAAAAGTATCAAGAGCATACTTACCAAAACCGTTTGTACCTAAAATAGTTTCTAACCGATTTTTCCAGATATTAATTCCTGCATCAGTAAAGGGAAAGCTTTTAAAAGTAAAAGCAACCGATCTTTGAGAATAAAAGCGAAATCTTTCATCTAAAGGTGGTACTAATACTACAGCATCTTCTGAACTTAACTGCTGAAATTTTTGAGCTAAAAATACCACATCATTGTCAGCGATCGCATTGATTCTAATTCTCGATCTCCAGAAGCTTGTCAAACTAGGAGGCAAAATATTCCATAGACTAAGTCTAAAATAAGCAGTTAAAATTGCAGCTAAACTAAAAGTAATAATTCTTTTTCTTTCATTGCTAGAGATAATTTTATCTATTAATAAAGGAAAGGCGATCGCAATTAATAAAAACAAGTCATAGTGTTGGTATAAAACCATAAACAGAACAAATAAAAATATCGATATTTCTTTTGTTTTTTTAGCGATCGCGTTATTCTTATCTAAGTTTAGCCAGAGTAGGAAAAATAAATCGACAATAATACCATCGGGAAAAAAAGCGATCGGCACGATCGTCAATAAAGTACCAAGAGATAATAATCTTATCCAAGGTTTACTAGTAATATCTAAGATATATTTTGGTTGATAATAACCAATTAATATAACAAAAACAATACTTGACAAACCAATAGTAAAATCAATCAAATTAGAAGTAGCTAGAAAAAATAGAGAAATTGCTCCCCAGGAGAAAATTACCAAACTAGAAGGAGATCGATCGAGTTGTTTTTCGTAAGATTCTGTTTCCCCAAATCGATTTAAAGACTTATACTCACCGCGATGCTCTAAGCATAAACTAACTCCTAAAATTAGTGACAACACTCCTGCACCTCGTAAAATAGGAGCAATAATCAACAAAAAAGCAATGGGTATATTGCCTTTGCTATATTCTTCCTCTACCAATACACTAATTCCCAGTAAAATCATTAACTGAGCAAAAGGAGTTGTTCTAGCAAACTGTAATTTGGCAACAAAATCTAGAGGATAAATTTCAACAAAAATGTAATTAATAACCAGTGAAAAACAAGAAATTAAAATAACTATTGCTAATTGCAACTTTACCTCTTGCTTCAAAGATTTAGAGCTTTTAATACAGAGTAAGCCACCAACAGTGAAAAGAATAAAATTTAACCATCCTCGTGAACCAGTTAAACCAAAACTAGAAAAAATCAAATGATGAGGATGACGGATATATCCATAGAGATAAATAAACTCTTCGTTACTGATAGTCCCGCTATTGGTATTACCAATCAATAGCATAGGAATATAGACTAAACTAGCGCATATTCCTAAGGCAAAAAACGAAAAAAATATTTGCTTAAAACTTTTATTTTTTACCCCTGATATCAATAAAGGGATAGCCATCAAAATTCCAGGTAAAGCACCCACTAAAAATTGTAACAAGCAGGTTAAGCCAAAAAAGAAATAACCTAAAATCCATTTTTGACGGAAACAAAAATAAAATCCCCACACAACTAAACCCATTGCTAAAGTAGCAGGTATAGGATCGGTACGAAACAGATCGGCATGACCAATTCTGCCATTTACTGTGGCAGCAAACCCCAAAAAGGTAAAAACTGTAGCGGATAATCTAGATTGATTAAATATCCTCCCCAGAGAGTATAAACCAATTAAAAAAGAACTAAAAGCAATAACATATAATCCAAAACAAACCCAAGGTAAACTAAACCCTAATTTAACTCCCCAATAAATCAAATGATAGTAGTAATATCTAGGGGTAAATTGGGTCATTTCCTGAATATAAAAATCATTGTTATATAATTCAGGATTAAGCAGAGAAATAATTGCAGGAACTTGATTGTAAATATTACTGGAAGCTAACTTGTAGCCATAAGCAAGTAAAGAAGCAATAATTACTGTAGTATAGGTAGCTAAAATAACAAATGGCTGTTTTCGGAGATTTGATGCAGAGAAAATCATACTCAAATAATTTTTGTCTAGATTTATAGTAATACCAAATCCCGATGGCACAAAATATTTCTAGATAGGGCTTGCTGAAAAAGTTATAATTCTCGGTGACGACAGGTGTTAGGTTTTAGGTAGTAGGTGTTAGGGAAGAACTTAATACCAGGATTCTGAGTTTTTAGAGGTTATAACCTTGCACTTGTTTAAGCTCAAAAGGCTCCGAAACCCTGATCCTATCTATCCTAAAC
>JASJDI010000177.1 GCA_030065155.1 Xenococcaceae cyanobacterium MO_188.B29 | reverse complement strand
AAACCAGAAATAAGCTATTTACACCTAGCTCTTCAAGAGACCTCTGAGCTTCAAGACGTAGTTTGTTTAATCTCTTTAATTGCTCTTTTCCTTTTTGAAGGGTAATTAATTGGAGATTACTAAGTTTTTGTGCTGATGGCTGATGAAAACTATCGGCTATATAAAATTCAAAAGTTTTCTTTTCTTTATATAATGCCTTAAAAAGCCAATCCAAGTTATCTTGTAAGATTTCTATAGTTCTGGCATTATCCGATTTAAATTTTATTAAAGGATTCCGCTTCCCCAAATCTGCTAAATTATTTTTCCAATATTCAATTTTTTTTTGAATTAATTTTAAATGTGCAGATTCTGAAAGCATAATAGATAAAAGTTAAAAATATCTACCATTTTATCCGTCTCTTATAATTAATGCTTCAAATGAGAGTCTCTAGCAATAAAGTATTAATTTTCAAGAAACCTTAGTATATCGATTTTTGCAACCACCCACCTTGATTTTAAGCTATTCTCAATCTTGAATTATCAAAACTAAATTTGCTGATCGAACTGTTATATTTTGGCAAGAAGTCTATTGCTAGATTAATTATGCTTAAAGTACTCCATCTATCAGATATTCATATGGGTAGTGGGTTTTCTCATGGTCGAGTTAATCCAGAAACAGGAGTTAACACTCGCTTAGAAGATTTTGTGCAAACTTTGAGTCTGTGTATCGATCGAGCAATTAATGAACCAGTAGATTTAGTTTTATTTGGGGGAGATGCTTTTCCTGATGCTACCCCTCCTCCCTATGTTCATGAAGCCTTTGCTAGTCAGTTTCGCCGTTTAGCTGATGTTCATATTCCTACAGTCTTGTTAGTTGGTAATCACGATCAGCATTCCCAAGGTAATGGGGGTGCTAGTCTATCTATCTATCGTACCTTAGTTGTTCCAGGATTTATAGTTGGGGACAGTATTGCCACTCACCGTATTAGTACTAGGAATGGCGATATTCAAATTATTACTTTACCTTGGCTAAATCGCGCTACGCTGCTAACTCGTCCAGAGACAGAAGGTTTATCTTTAGCAGAAGTCAATCAACTGTTAATTGAACGCCTGCAACCAGTAATAGAAGCAGAAGTACGCCGTCTCGATCCCCAGTTACCAACTATTTTACTCGCTCATCTCATGGCAGATAGGGCTAACTTGGGTGCAGAAAGATTATTAGCTGTAGGTAAAGGTTTCACTATTCCCGTATCTTTTCTAATTCGTCCAGAATTCGATTATGTAGCTTTGGGTCATGTCCACAAACATCAAAATCTTAATAAAGATAATAATCCTCCCATTATCTATCCTGGCAGCATTGAACGAGTAGATTTTAGTGAAGAAAAAGAAGATAAAGGTTATATTTTCTTAGAAGTAAAACCAGGTTCTGTCCAATGGGAATTTTGCCCTTTACCCGTGCGTTCTTTTCGTACTATTGAGATAGATGTCTCTGCTGAAGAAGACCCCCAAAAAGCAATCTTAGGTGCGATCGCCTCAGCTAAGATTGAAGATACGGTAGTTAGGCTCGTATATAAAATTCGTTCTGAACAATTAGAATTAATTAATACCTCTTCTTTGTATCAAGTCCTAAAATCTGCTCATAGCTATACTGTCCGTCCTGAATTAGTAAGTCAACTAGCTCGTCCCCGACTACCAGAACTAGGAATAGGTAATACTCTTGACCCTCTAGAAGCACTACAAGCTTATTTGGATAATAAGGAAGATTTGCAAGATATCAGTAAGGATATGTTAGAAGCTGCCGAAAGCCTTCTCCATCAACATCAAGTCTAAAACAGCTATTGGCTAAATTAGTTACATTTATTTATATTCGATCGCCTAGCAAATATTCCAAGATAGACATGGTTAGCATGAATAAAAGTAGTAATCATTATGAATTAAGATTGATAATCATGTACTAGCAAATGATAACTGTCCCTATACTCGTTTGGGGACTATGCGTAACTTACAATCAAATTTATTATAGGCAAGCACCCAAGATTATTAGCCTAGAGGAGAACGATCAGATGGCAGATAATAGAAGAAGTAAAGTAGTTACCCAAGGAACCCAGCGATCGCCCAATCGTGCTATGTTACGGGCAGTGGGTTTTGGCGATGGAGATTTTACCAAACCCATTGTGGGACTAGCTAATGGTTACAGTACTATTACCCCCTGTAATATGGGTATTAATACTTTAGCCCAAAGAGCCGAAGCAGCCCTTAAACAAGCGGGATCGATGCCTCAGATGTTTGGGACGATCACGATTAGCGATGGAATTTCTATGGGTACAGAAGGAATGAAATATTCTCTTGTCTCCCGCGAAGTAATTGCCGACTCCATTGAAACTGCTTGTAATGGTCAAAGCATGGATGGAGTTTTGGCTATTGGTGGTTGTGATAAAAATATGCCTGGGGCAATGATTGCCATGGCGCGGATGAATATTCCTGCTATCTTTGTTTATGGTGGAACGATTAAACCAGGACATTACAAGGGACAAGATTTAACTGTAGTTAGTGCCTTTGAAGCTGTGGGACAATACAGCGCGGGCAAAATTGACGAAGAAGAGTTAATGGCTATTGAACGGAATGCTTGTCCTGGGGCTGGTTCTTGTGGGGGAATGTTTACCGCTAATACTATGTCTTCAGCCTTTGAAGCTATGGGGATGAGTTTACCCTATTCTTCTACTATGGCAGCAGAAGATGCGGAAAAAGCAGAAAGTACCGAAAAATCGGCTTTTGTCCTCGTCGAAGCCATTCGTAAACAAATTTTACCCAGCCAAATCCTTACCCGTAAAGCTTTTGAAAATGCCATCTCCGTAATTATGGCAATAGGTGGTTCTACCAATGCAGTCTTGCATTTACTCGCGATCGCTAATACCATTGGTGTGGAACTAACCCTAGATGACTTTGAAACTATTCGTCAGCGTGTTCCTGTCTTCTGCGATCTCAAACCATCTGGTAGATACGTCGCTACAGATCTTCATCAAGCTGGTGGTATTCCCCA
This sequence comes from Xenococcaceae cyanobacterium MO_188.B29, assembly GCA_030065155.1. Lineage (GTDB taxonomy): Bacteria > Cyanobacteriota > Cyanobacteriia > Cyanobacteriales > Xenococcaceae > JASJDJ01. Next base: position 11,889 of record JASJDI010000177.1, on the reverse strand, counting down.
AGTAATGAAAATGCTATTAGTTAATGGTTTATTACATGGAGATGCTTTAACTATTAGTGGTCAAACTATTGCAGAAGTTTTAGCAGATATTCCTGATACTCCTAAATCAGATCAAGATGTCATTCGTCCTTGGGACAAACCCCTCTATCAAGAAGGACACCTAGCTGTTCTTAAAGGTAATCTTGCTACAGAAGGGGCAGTTGCTAAAATTAGTGGTGTAAAAAATCCCCAAATTACTGGTTCTGCGAGAGTATTTGAATCAGAAGAAGAATGTTTAACAGCTATTCTCGATAAAAAAATTAAGCCAGGAGATATCATTGTTGTCCGTTACGAAGGGCCCAAAGGGGGGCCAGGAATGCGGGAAATGCTTGCTCCTACTTCTGCTATTATTGGTGCTGGTTTAGGAGATTCTGTTGGTTTAATTACTGATGGTCGTTTTTCTGGTGGTACTTACGGTATGGTAGTCGGTCATGTTGCTCCTGAAGCTGCTGTTGGCGGTACAATCGCTTTAGTAGAAGAAGGAGATAGTATTACTATTGATGCTCATCACAAACTACTGCAACTAAATGTTTCTGAAGAGGAAATCAACAGACGCAAAGCAAATTGGCAACCTCGTCCACCACGTTATCCAAGAGGAATATTAGGTAAGTACGCTAAGTTAGTATCCTCTAGTAGTTTAGGCGCATTAACAGATTTAGAGTGTTAATCTTTTTCTTTCTCTAGATCTAGCTTCAAAATAAGAGTTTATCGAGTCAGAATAAATTTATTATTGGTGAGGACTTAGAAAAGTCCCACCAATTTTTTTATTAACCAATTCATTAGTAATTGCAGCTGTTTTCAGTTGAATAGACTACGTTTTTAATTAGTTGGTTTGTAGCTCTTAGCTTCTTACGTGATTGCACTTGCTGAGGAAGCCTCAGGGTGCCTCACGCGCTTTTAGCTTTTTACTTCATACCTTCTGCCTTCACACAAGTTTTAAATAATGTATCTCAACAGAATTTAGTTATTCCCTTTTCATATTTAATTTATTATCTATTGATTATTTTACGATCATTTCAGGGAACTATAAGATAGACAGAATCTAAGTACTAAATACTTGGTTACTATTCTCTCTTCTAAGAGAAAATACTAGGATGCCATTTTTTATCTGCACAAAAAAGTAATTATTGCTTAATCAAAAACATTATTAAAATCTTGTCGTTAATCATACTGTATTTATAAAAAAAGAGTCTATATTAAAGCTTGTATTAATTATATTCAATAATCAAAGATAAATTAGCTTAAAGATAATGACTAATTTACAATAGAAGTTAATTACGACCATATATAAGACAGAATTATTATATTTTTATCAAAATGTCATGAATCAAAATTTTATCTCAGAAAATATAATGACCTCTAAGCAACAAAATCGTCATATATTAGTCATAGAAGACCCTTCATTTAAAAAAACGATAATTTTAGATAATCCTACTTATTCTGTCGGTCGCCATTCTAGTAATGATATTGTTTTTTCTTCTGCAAAAACCTCTCGTTACCATGCTACTTTTTTGCGGAGAACCGATGTCAAAAGTAATAGCTATTCTTATTGGATTCTTGATGGTGATTTACAAGGAAATAGGAGTAGAAATGGTATATTTGTCAACAATAAAAAATGCTTGGTACATGAATTAAAGCATGGTGATATTGTCAAATTTAGCAATGATGTTCAAGCTAGATACCATATTCTCTCTGATTTTTCTGAAATCTTAGAAAATATAGATAATTTTGATTCAATAGAAAATAATGATATCGCTATAAATATAAATCAACAGAGAAAAATAAATAGTAAAGAAACCATTATTGCTACTTATGAAGACGAAAAACCATTAGATAATATAAATGTAGCAAAATTAGCTTCCTTTGCTGAATTAAGCCCTCATCCTATTATAGAAATCGATCTTGATGGTAATATTACTTATTTAAATTCAGCAGCAATCATGAATTTTAAAAATATTTATCATCAAGGGACAAGCCATCCTTTATTAAAGGGATTACTAGATAAATGTACTAATAATAATGGCAATTTATTTGTCTGTGAGGTTCAAGTCTCCGATCGAATTTTTCAGCAAAATGCTCATTATTTACCAGAAAACAAGGTGATTAGGAGTTATCTATTAGATCTGACTGAAAAAAAACAGTTAGAAGAAAAACTTAAACAAAAAGAAGAACTTTATCAAAATTTCTTTAAACAAACTACAGAAGGAATTATTTTAGTTGAGAGTCTGACTAGAAAAATTATTGAAGTTAATCATTCCTGTTGTGAGATATTAGGCTATTCTGCAGAAGAAATGCTGGAAATGACTCTTGATGATTTGATTTGGGATCGAGAAAATATAGATAAAACTATTGGGCAGGTATTAGCAGAAAAGAAAAGCTATTCAGGAGAATATAACTTCTTTAAACAAAATAATTCAACAATTAATCTGCAAGTAAATCTTAGTTTAGTCAACTCTGTAAGTAAAGAGAAATTATCGATAATTTTACGTCCAGTTAAGGGGCAAAATGAGACAGTAGATTTTCTTGAAGAAAAGATTAGTAATCTACCTAATAAAAATCTCTTCAAACAACAATTGGTAACAGCGATCGCTAATGCCAATAGAAGTGAAAAACTAATAGGAGTAATGTATCTAAACCTAGTTCCTTATACAGAAATTAGTCAGACTTTAGATAAGAAAATAAGTAACCAATTATTATTTAACTTTAGTGAGAGATTAAAAGCTTGTTTACGTACTGGTGATACAGTTACTTATGCAGGAGAAGATCGATTTGCACTACTGCTACCTGAAATTAGTGGTGTCGAAGAAGCAGCTAAAATTGCCCAAAGAATAATTGACGGACTACAACAATCATTTAAAATTGCTGAACATCAATTAGACTTAGAAACTAATATTGGTATTGCAATTTATCCTCAAAATGGAGATAATGCAGAAGCCTTAATGAAAAATGCGGAAATTGCTTTTTCTCGTGCTAAGGTACACAACGATCGCGCTTATGAATTCTATAGCTCAACGATGAATTCTCAAGCATCAGTTTTCTTAAACTTAGAGAATTTATTGCAAAATGCTCTAGAAAAAGACGAATTTTTACTTTACTATCAACCCCAGGTAAATGTTAATAGTGGTAACATCCAAGGAATAGAGGCTCTCCTGCGTTGGGATAATCCAGAATTAGGCTTAGTATCTCCAGCAAGTTTCATTAAATTAGCAGAACAAACTGGATTGATTATTCCTATCGGTGAATGGGTATTACGGAACGCTTGTCTTCAAATTAAAATGTGGCAAGCTAAAGGGATACCACCATTCAGAGTATCAGTAAATCTTTCTTCTGTACAATTTAGACAACCAAATTTGCCTGCACTAGTGGCTCAAATTTTGAGTGATACAGAGTTAGAAGCTAATTTATTAGAGTTAGAAATTTCTGCAAGTACGCTGATGGAAAATGGAGAATATTCTAGTCAAATTCTCCATAAATTAAGAGATTTAGGTGTCAATATTTCTATTGATGACTTTACTAGTGGTTTTTCTTGTCTACACTATCTAAAAAGATTTCCTTTTGATACTCTAAAAATAGACCAATCTTTTGTCAAAGAACTGAGAAACAATCCCCAAGATTTGTCCATTATTTCCGCATTAGTAGAATTAGGCAAAGGATTTAACTTAAGGGTAGTAGCAGAAGGAGTAGAAACTAGACAACAAATTGAACTACTACGCAATGCCAAATGCGAACAAATGCAAGGTTTTTGGTTTAGCCGTCCTCTCGCAGCAGAAGATGCTACTAAGCTGTTACCTTTCGATGATGAGGAAGAGGAGAATGAATAAAGAGTAGGATGGACAAATTAAAAATTACATTAGTAGGGACGTTTCTTGAAACGTCCCTATAGTTTATTGTGATACAGAGGCAACTAAACCACTATGTCTTAATAATGGTTCAGTTTTGGGTTCTCGTCCTCGGAATTGCTTAAATACTTCCATAGGATGTAAACTACCACCCAACGCTAAAACTGTATTACGGTATTTTTTACCAGTAGCTGAAATTGCTACTTCGTTATCTAGTCCTACTTCTTCAAAAGCAGCAAAAGCATCTGCGCTTAAGACTTCCGCCCATTTATAACTGTAATAACCTGCTGCATATCCTCCTGCAAAAATATGTCCAAAAGAACATAAGAAATTATCTTCTGGCAAAGGTTTTAACACTGTAGTAGTTTCCGCAATGCGATCGCGCACCTCATTAGGAGTCTCGTCTCCACCTGGTTGATAACGATGGTGCAATTCTACATCTACTAAGCCGAAGTGTAATTGGCGCAACATCGCCGAACCACTCATATAGTTCTTTGCAGCTAACAGTTTTTGATAGTATTCTTCTGGTAAAGTCTCGCCAGTTTCGTAGTGTTTCGCCATACCGAAAAGAGTGGGGCGATCATAACACCAGTTTTCCATAAACTGACTTGGTAATTCAACCGCATCCCATTCGACATTATTTATACCAGATGCACCTACGTAATCAATGGTAGTGAGCATATGTTGTAAACCATGACCAAATTCGTGGAAGAGGGTAGTTACTTCCATAAAAGTCATTAAACTAGGTTTATCCCCTACTGGTGGGGTTTGATTACAGATTAAGTATGCTACAGGTAAACGAGTAGTAGTTTTACCCTCCACCGTCATTTTTGCCCTACCTACACAGTCATTCATCCATGCACCACCACGTTTTTCGGCAGGACGAGAATAGGGATCGAGATAGAAATAGGCTATGGTTTCATCCTGTTCATCATTAATCTGGAAGAAGCGTACATCCTCGTGCCAAACTGGTGCTTGCCCATCAGCAGGAATAATATTTACGCCAAAGATACGCTTGGCTAAACTGAATAAACCATCTAAAACTTGAGGTAAAGGAAAATAAGGACGTAATTCTTCTTCGTTAAACTTAAATTTAGCTTCTTTTTGTTTTTCTGACCAATAAGTAGTATCCCAATGTTTTAGATCGTCTTTACCAGCAAAGGCTTTTAACTCTTCAAACTCTTTTAGGGCAGCATCATAGGAAGCAACTCGTAATTCTTCTGAAAGTTTATCTACAGCTTCTACACTCGGAGCCATTTTACGAGCTAAACTCAACTCAGCAAAAGTATCAAAACCAAGAATATTGGCTTTTTCCTTTCTCAATTCTAAAATGCGATCGATATTGGATTTATTATCTAATTCGCCACTAGAAGCACGAGAGATGAAAGCTTTGTAGAGTTTTTCTCTTAACTCGCTACTCTGGGCATATTTCATAAAAGGAATGTAGCTAGGATAATCTAAAGTTACCACCCAAGGCCCATTTTCAGGAGTAGCCTCTATACTCCCCTCTCCACCCCTCTCAGTCTCCCCTACAAGGGGAGAAGTAAGAGGAATATTTTTTTCTACACTGGAGGGGTTGGGGGAGAGGTTAGCAGTTTGCGCCATCAAACTTAAAGCACTGTCGGGTAAACCCTCTACATCTTTTTTATCAGTTAGTTTTAATTTAAAAGCTTTAGTTGCATCGAGGACGTTATTAGAAAACTTAGTTGCAAGTTCGGCTAACTCTAACTGTATTTGGTTAAATCTCTCTTTGGTTTCTCCTTCTAAACCTACACCAGACAATTCAAAATCTCTGAGGGAAGATTCAATAATACGTTGTTGTGCTGATTCAAATTTATCCCAATCTGTACTATTCCGTAATTCTTTAAAAGCTTCGTATATCGGTTTACTTTGAGAAAGTTTATTGTAGAATTTCACAACCTCTGGTTGCATTTTTTCATAGGCTTCTCTGAGTTCAGGACTATTTTTAACACCCATCAGATGTCCAACAATACCCCAACTCCAGCCTAACTTTTCTTCCATTTTGGTTAGGGGTTCGACTAATCCTTCCCAAGTAGGAGCTAAATTTGCTTCCAGGTTAGTTAAATCTGTTTCTAATTCCTTTAGTAGTTCAGTCATCGCCGGAACTACATGGGAAGCCTCGATTTTATCGAAAGGCGGTAAACCTTTGCCAATTAGTAAGGGATTTTCTGTAATGGTTGCGTTAGTCATACAAGAGATATTGCTGTTGATATCGTATATCTCCTTACCGTAACGCTTTATGAAGGGATAGTGTAGGTTTGGGCGTGTTGGGATAACCGAAATTTTGGTTGATGATATGAGAAATTGTGTTTTTAACCAAATCCTTTCTTCGTTACAGCTTTTAGTTCTTGTGTAAGTTCAGAAATCTGCTGACTTGAGTTGTCAACAATAGCATTTAATTCATGCTGAAATGCAGATTCTGATAGATTATTTCTTCTGACAATTCTCTGGAATATACCCTTATTGATTTCTTGAGACATTTCAAACAAGAAATTGTCTTTTTGTTTCCAATGAGGAAAATCATGACTGATTAGAGTTTGATTATAAATTACATTGCCGTAATCAATAGCTGCTAATACTTTTAGTGCTTCACCTATAATGGCACAACATTTATCATCTGTAACAAAAATATACTGAGGATAGATATTTTTAAATTTTCTAAGTCCATTGCATTGATGAACCCATTGTAAATAAAATAAATCCCAAGATGCTCCCCATGTAGCTTGAAATATATCTTGATTCTTACTAGGTTTTATAAACTTATTAAGTTGGTTATACCCTCCAAAAATAGCGATAGCAAATTGCCAAGGAATCACTAAATGTATTTTGATTTCTTTTGTAAAATTATATAGCTCATTTAAGTTTTTTTCTGCATTTTTAGAGCTAGGTTCTCTTTTAATAAGAATTAGCTTAATTTTTAGTAAATAAGCATATAAAGGATAAAGTATAGATTTAAAATCATCAATTGATTCTGATATAGATGAAATTGTTTGATTATTCTTATACTTATTAAGCTTTCTCCAAAAAGCATCTTCAAAGTTATCTAATTTATCAATATTTAAATTTAGTGTTCCTGGTTTACTAGCTCTTTCCAATAAGCCCCAAGTCGGGTTTACAGTAATATTAGATTGAAATACATAATTCAAAAAATTCCTAGCTTTTATTCTTTTAACTTTATCTTGTTTACATATATTAAGATTAGAAACATGAAAACACACATTATTATCAGGGACTAACATATATGGATTACTAGTCAAATCTAAGTCTCTAACCTCGCTCCAACTTGGTTTTAAACACTCGCCTTGATGATTCAAGAAAAAATAATCTTGTCTAGATTTGCTCATCGGGTTTATGTAATTCTAATTCTTTATTAGTATGAATATACTATAAAAATAAATTATCTGGAATTGGTTCAAGCATTAATTTAATCGCATCTTCTAAATTAGTTATTGCTTCTTGTTTAGTATCACCAAAAGAAGAAACAAAATTTAATTCTGGACAAGTAGCAGAATAAGCTTGTGCTTCCTCATCCCATTCTATAATTGCTCTAACAATCATTGGTTTCAATCCTCTTAAATGCCCCTTGAATTCGGGGACTTTTTTTATAGTGTAAATGCGATCTGAATGATATGTACGAATAGCGATCGCGATAACTAACCCAAGACTAAAATACTTTCTATTTCACTATTACTAAACTCAGTAATCACATCAAAATTATCCCGTAGAATATTAACAATCTTTGATGTAGGACTATTGCCAATTCTTAAATAGATAAACTTAGGAGGATGACCGTATAAAATACTGCGTTGATGGAAATCTGAATCTTTAGAAACAATTATATAGTCATTTTCTTGAGCATAATCCCAAATAAGACTATCATCAGTATTAGTTAAACCTAAAGCTTTAACATGAGCCGAATCAATAGTTTCACATTGAAGCAATAAATAATTTTTTCTCTCTATCTGCTGCAAAAGCAAGACAAGCTTTAATATCTTCTGAAGTTAATTCAGAAAAATCTTCAAGTATTTCCGCTTCTGTCATACCTCCTGCTAAATACTCTAAAATATCATAAACAGTAATCCGCATTCCTCTAATACAAGGCTTTCCGCTACGTTTTCCAGGCTCAATAGTAATGATATCGTTGTAGTTCATAAAATTATTTAGGATATTAATTTTATTTTAAAGCGATTTTCTCTTCGAGCCTTGAGAAAATATTTTGCGCTCCCATAGAATCTAGCTTTGCTCTCGATCGCATTAACCAATTCAATACCTTACTCTAGAATAAAAGCGATCGCTTTTTATCAAAGTGACTTACAAGATTTACGCTTCGATCGCTGTCGTAGTAAAAAACAAATGCTGCCCAATAGCATTAGACCTTTTAAGTTACAGGGTTCTGCTATTCTAGCGTCGGGAGCATCTACTGCCACAATTTGTCCACGAATTACTCCTGCTGATCGGCAACTATACGCAGATTCCAGTAAAGAATCGGGAAAAAGTAGGTAAATAAAATAATAGCGAAGGATGCATCACATATCCTTCGCTGTGTTGACGAATAATCAAAAAAAGTAAAACTTGTATATCTTAATTTAGATTAACTTTTGAATTGTTTTTCTACTGCACTAACTAACCAATCTCGCGGAGTAAAACGAGGTACATTCACTAATAATTGATTACCGATACCGCCTGTAACTATGGTAGATTGATTTTTCTCTAAGGCTTTGAGAGCTTCTTTAACTACATCTTCAGCAGGAGTTAGATTACTACCGTTTTTACCTGTAAAAGACTGAGGAAAATCAGCAATTTTAAAAAACTGGGATTCTGTTGGACCTGGACAAAGAGCTAAAATATTGACACCGCTATCCTTGTTTTCTGCCCACAAAGCTTCGGTAAAATTGAGAACAAAAGCTTTGGTAGCAGCATAGATAGACATATAAGGTAGAGGTTGAAAACCAGCAATAGAAGAAATATTAATAATTCCTCCTGTTCCTCTTTGCTTCATCTGAGGTAGAAATAGTCCTGTTAACTCTACTACTGCGGTAATATTTAGTTGGATCATCTCCATCTGTTTAGATAAAGGGCGATCGACAAAAGCTCCATAGTCACCAAAACCAGCATTATTAATTAATAGATCGATCGTTAATTCTTTTTGAGCTATTGCATCCAATACAAATTGTCCCGCATTAGGGAGAGTCAAATCTTGCACTATTACTTCTGCATTGATACCAAATTGTTCTTGCAGTTGTTGCGCTAACTTGCTAAGTTTATCTTCTGAGCGAGCTACTAAAACTAAGTTGGTCTTTCTTTTAGCTAGTTCTTCCGCAAAAGCTGCACCAATTCCCGAAGAAGCACCAGTAATTAAAGCGGTTGTCATAATTATTACTCTAGTCTTGTTTTGTTAAAAATTGTAACGTAGACAAACAAGAGTTAGGATATACCTAAAAAGACTAAGTACATATATTTATTAGACCTGTCTTGCATAAATAAATTCCTGGTTGGATAAGACAAGGAGACAGGGTAGACAAGGGAGATGGGGGATATTAGAGAGACCCAGGAGATTAGGGAGAAATTGCTCCCCAAACTTCCCGCGCTCCCCACACTCCCGAATCTTCCTCAACCAATCAATTTAGGAGTTATACAAGAAGTCTATTAGAGGTAAGGATAGACAAGACATCCATTATCTTTGAGCTTGATCTATCCACCCAAGGAATAAGAAACGATATTACCTTTATTTAGAAATCAAATCGATTGATGAAGTCATCGTCATCAAAAGAACTAGCATTTACATCTTCTACAGAAGCCAATGTTTCTCCTGTGCGAGTGATACGAATCAAAGTATTATCACCACTTTGAGTAAGGGTTAATTGTCCAAAGGTAAGATTACCAGCTAAACCAATTTGATCATCATCAAAATCAAAATCTTTGATGATATCTGTTCCTTGTCCTCTGGTTAAAACAAAAATGTCGTCATCTTCTCCCCCAGTAAGAGTGTCATTACCTGCGCCTCCATCAAGAGTATCATCCCCTTCATTACCAACTAATCTATCTCTTCCTCTACCACCAGTTAAAATATCGTTATCTTCCCCACCAAAGAGAGCGTCATTACCACCTCCACCAGATATAGTATCGTTACCTTCTCCACCTCTTAGGATATCTACTCCAGATCCGCCTAACATTGTTTCGTTACCGTCTCCTCCGAGAAGAGTATCTCGACCTCTACCAGCCCTTAATAAGTCGTTACCTTCTCCAGCATTTAATAAATCATTCCCCCGTCCACCAGAGAGGGTGTCATCATCTTCTCCACCACTGAGGTCATCGTTACCAAGATTGCCTTGAAGAAGATCATCTCCTTCTCCACCTCTAATGTTATCGTTTCCACCTAGACCAAACAGATCATCATTACCTTCTCTACCTAAAATAGTATCTCTACTACTAGTTCCTCTCAAAGTATCGTCATCGTCAGTTCCTGGAATAAATGCCATGTGAACCTCCTCAATTGCTATAGGTTATTTATCTTTCAGTATTTCAATTCCTCTTAAATTTTTCATGAAATTTTTATGAGAAAAACTTCATTTCTATAGGACAGATGTATGTGCTGGCACTTTTAAAATCAAATAAGGCATTTTTAGGATATAACTTCCATCTAATGCCTTATTGTGCTATTTATTTGATTTTTTATGCAACTTTAGTTTCAATTTCACTTATTTAGTCAGCATAGCTAATTGTTTCTAATTGATTTGACTTAGCAATTGTCATATCATCAAAAGCAAATATGTCATGAGAAGTGTTAACAATACCATTACCTGTAGTGGTAAATTCTACGCGATCGAAGGTCTCATAAACTCCACTGGAAAGAAGCTCTCCAACTATACCAATATAAATTGCTGAACCAGTAGTACTACCGTTAGTTTTAACAGTATGAAGATTGTTAATGGTATCTACTAATTGATTATTAGAATAAAGTTTGAGAGTTAATTTAGCACCCCAATCTCCTAAATCGTAGGCATAGAAACCAAACGCAGAAATATCTTCACTAAAATCAATTGTAAAACTGCTATTCCCTTGAGGTTTAGCTTCTGTAAACCAATATTTATTTCCAGAAGAAGGATAAAGTCCTTGTTCAAGATCGTAAGCAATGGCTGAACTGCTTGTATTTTGAATATTATGAATTTCTCCATTACCACCTAAAGTGGCAGTTCCTGCACCAGGAAAAGACAAATCTAAATTAGAATTTGAATTAGAAGTAATATTTTCAAAGTTTTCAGTACCAACAGTACTATCTAGGCGATTAAGAAACTGCTGTTCTGCTTGTTTTGTTTGATTAAGGGTAGTACGAGTATTTAAACCACCACTATTAATATCTTCTCCTTTAATAACATCAAAAGCTTGAGCATTGGTAGTTACAAGCAAAGAAGTAGCTAAGGTTGTAAATATAGTTTTTTGTAAATTCATAACAGTTATTAATTCAAAAATAGGATTTTTTTCGGTTACTGCAATCTAATTTTAATTAGCTTATTTGTTATCAATAGTAATATTATTTAAGTGATTACCGCTTCAGTAATTATGCTTAAAATAATATATTTTTAGGGTAAATAACTAGATACAAATACGATAACTTCATGAAAACTTATCAAAACTTCCTTGATAAAATATTGAGTTTTTATATATAAAATTGCCACTATATTAAGGGTCGTTAAAGTTGCTGAAAAACCAAGCATGATTTTTTTGTGATATCCAAACTCGGCAGTCTAGGGAGTAGGGAGTAGTGAGTAGTAAGTAGGGAGTAGGGAGTAGGGAGTAGGAGTAGTAAGTAGGGAGTAGGAGTAGTAAGTAGGGAGTAGGAGTAGGGAGTAGTGAGTAGTGATACCAATTCTTAAAAGTAATGAGAGACTTAGTAGAGTTGGGAAAAGGGAAAGGGGGAAAGGTTAAAGCTTTGTCAAAATAAGCCTTTTCCCTTTAACCTTTAACCTTTAACCTTTAACCATTTAACGAT
>JASJDI010000176.1 GCA_030065155.1 Xenococcaceae cyanobacterium MO_188.B29 | reverse complement strand
CCAAATTGAATAATACTAGGTTGACTGGGACGACCATCAAATACCAATTGATTTTTCATCAGAGGCAAAGAAAAATTTTGGTCGATCACAATACGAGATTTAGTGGTTTTTAGCTCACTTACTAAAGGAGCGATTTGTCTAAATTCAGCAGTATCTGCTCTTAATTCTAATTCTGGCGGAGAAAACGGGTCATTGGTTAGGCGAAAATTTACTGCTTGCCAACCATCTGCATCAAAATCGATGGTTTCTGCTTGAAATCTTGTTCGATTAATTGTACCCCCTACTTGCGCCCCAGGTAAATTGCTGCTGCTATCGAGTAAACCTAGGTCTCTGCCACTACCAATAGCTATTCCGATACCTGGGTTAGCACTGATATCAGTTAATGGTTGGTTAGCTGCTAAATTATTACTTAAAGCTCGATCGGGGATAGTTTCATCATTTGGTAAACGGGCAGAAGTGTCTTGACTAAGAGTGGGTTGAAAAATTTCTCCACTAGCACTAATAATTTTGCCACGGTCTTGAACCATAAAGTATTCAAACTTTTCTCCCCTTAGTACTTGTTCTCCTCGTCTGAGTACCACATTTCCTTGAGCTACTGCCAATCGATCGCGCAAATTTACTTCCAGGCGATCGCTAACTAGTACAGACTGAGCAAAACGCATAACTACATTGCCTTCTGCTCTCACTATCTGTCTTTGAGCATCATATTCGTGGCGATCGGCAATTACTTCTACCGTCTCTACAGTATCAATCGGAATTTGTTCTCTTTCAGTTTCGGTTTCAGGAATAGAAAGGTCATATCTGTTTTGCTCTCCATTTCTTTCTTGAGTAATGAGGTAAGCATAATATGAACCTAGGTCTACATCGCGATCGATTTTCTCATTTGTCTTGTCACTCTTCGGTAGTTGTGCAACCAGAAAGACTTCTGGAGTAGCTTGGATCTCCGAAATCTTAATCAAAGCAGGTGGTTCAGTAGAAAGAATTAAAGGAATCATCCTTGCATCCTATTTCTCAATTTGAGCTAGCTGTTTCAAGACATTCATCGTAGTATAACGCTTCTGTTTTATTCGCCCAAATCAATCCTCAAATCATATCCGTAATTTACTACCTACTAATTACTAATTACTACTTACTAATTACTACTTACTACTCAAACAAAATTTATCGCCATAGATGACAAGATCCTATTGTCTTAGTGATTTTCATCTTGGCATTTCGTTACAAAAGTTAATACAATATGTAAATAATCTGTTAAGTATAAGTACTTAAGTAAATGGAAAATATACAAATACCCTGGCTAACGGCCATGATCTCCTTACCCCTGATAGCTGCCCTGGCTATACCAGTGATTCCTGATAAAGAAGGCAAAAAAGTCAGATTGTATGCCTTAGGGGTAGGAATAGTCGATCTTGTTTTAATGGTTTATGCCTTTTGGTATAACTACAATCTAGAAACTACTGAGCTTCAACTTACAGAAACTTATAATTGGATTCCTCAACTGGGAGTTAGTTGGTCAGTCGGTGTTGATGGTCTATCGATGCCGTTAATTATCTTATCGGGTTTAATTAGTACTTTAGCTATTTTGGCTTCTTGGCAAGTCACCCATAGACCCAAATTATTTTATTTTTTAGTATTAGTTTTATATAGTGCGCAAATTGGAGTTTTTGCTGCTCAAGATTTACTCTTATTTTTCCTTATGTGGGAAATCGAATTAGTACCTGTGTATCTACTTATTTCCATCTGGGGTGGGAAAAAACGTCTTTATGCAGCTACTAAATTTATTCTTTATACTGCCTTAGCTTCTATTTTTATTCTCGTTGCTGGTTTAGCCCTAGCTTTTTACGGAGGAGAATTTACTCTCAATTTGACCGAATTAAGTTTAAAAGAATATCCTCTTGCCCTAGAGGTATTAGCTTATGCTGGTTTTTTCATTGCCTTCGGAGTAAAACTACCAGTCTTCCCCCTACATACTTGGCTTCCTGATGCTCACAGTCAAGCTTCTGCCCCAATATCTATGATATTGGCAGGAGTACTTCTCAAAATGGGTGGTTATGGATTAATTCGCTTCAATATTGAGATGTTACCCCATGGTCATATTCAGTTTGCTCCTCTGCTAATTGTTCTGGGGGTAGTCAATATAGTTTATGGTGCTTTAGCTGCTTTTGGTCAAACCAATCTCAAGCGCAGATTAGCCTCTTCTTCCATCTCTCACATGGGTTTTGTCTTAATTGGTATTGCTTCCTTTACAGATTTAGGTATTAACGGAGCAGTATTACAGATGGTATCCCATGGTTTAATTGCTGCTGCATTATTCTTCCTTTCTGGGGTTGTGTACGATCGCACTCATACTTTAATGATGGACGAAATGGGAGGAATCGCCCAGGAAATGCCCAAAACCTTCGCTATGTTTACTGCTGGAGCAATGGCTTCTTTAGCATTACCAGGAATGAGTGGTTTTGTTGCTGAATTGAGTATTTTCCTTGGAGTTTCTACTAGCGATGTTTATAGCCAAAGTTTTAGAGTCGGTATTATTTTCTTAACTGCCGTAGGTTTAATCATTACGCCGATCTATCTTCTTTCTATGTTGCGGGAAGTATTCTATGGTCAGAAAAATCCTCAACTTAAGCTGGATGGATTTTCGGTAGATGCGAAACCAAGAGAAATATATATTACCGCTGCCTTATTAGTTCCCATTATTGCGCTCGGTTTATATCCTAAATTAGTAACTAATACTTATGATGTTAAAACCATCGAAGTAACTACTAAAGTTCGTGAAGCCTTATCTGTAATGGCAGAGCAACAAGGAAATAACCTCAATGTCAATCTTTTATCTTCTCAGCAATCTTCTGCTATGATTGCTCCTCATATTCCTGGTTAGAAGATTGTTTAGCTACTAGCTAAAGATATCATCAGACTGCTTAGAGACGTGCCATGGCACGTCTCTAAAATTATGATAGATTTTGAAGAGTTTTGAGATCTCCCTCCCGCTGTTTTTCAAGCAGCTAAGGAAGCGGGTAACTTAACCAAATCAATAGTATGACCACCACCCTAATCAAAAACATCCATACATTGGTAACAATGGACGATCGAAGACGAGAAATTCGTCATGGTGCATTACTCATCAGAGATAACATAATCGAACAAATAGGAACAACCGAAGAATTACCAGATACCGCAGATGAGATACTAGATTTAGCAGATAAACATATAGTTCTACCTGGCTTAATCAATACCCATCATCACTTCTTCCAAACTCTAACTCGCGCTACCCCAGCAGGACAAAACGGAGATTTATTTCAGTGGTTGACTGCACACTATCCCTTATGGTCTAATCTCACTGCTGAAGGAATGTATTATAGTTCCCAGATGGCAGCAGCAGAGCTTATTTTATCTGGTTGTACCACTGCTAGCGATCATCATTATCTTTTTCCCAATAACTGTATTCTCGATGAACAAATCCGCGCTGTAGCAGATATTGGTTTACGTTTTCATGCTAGTCGTGGAAGTATGAGTGTGGGGGAAAGTCAGGGTGGTTTACCTCCAGATTCTCTAGTAGAAAAAGAAGATTATATTCTCAAAGATTCTCAAAGATTAATCGAGGAATATCACGACAATTCTCGTTATTCTATGCTCAAGATAGTTCTTGCTCCTTGTTCTCCTTTTTCCGTTTCTATTGACTTAATGAAAGAATCGGCTGCTATGGCAAGATCCTATGAAGGGGTAAGACTACATACTCACTTGGCAGAAAATAAAGGGGATGTAGAATATAGTTTGTCTAAGTTTAAGTTAATCCCTGGAGATTATGCCGAGTCTGTAGGTTGGTTAGGGGAAGATGTTTGGCACGCCCATTGTGTTAAGCTGAGCGATCGCTCGATCGCTCAATTTGGTCAAACTGGTACTGGTGTGGCTCATTGTCCCTGTAGTAATATGCGTCTGGCTAGTGGTATTGCACCTATCCGTAAAATGCTCAACGCTAGTGTTCCCGTAGGCTTAGGGGTAGATGGTGCTGCTTCAAATGATGCTACTAATTTATTACACGAAGCCCGCACTGCTTTTTTACTTGCCCGCGTTAGAGATGAAGATGGTGCAGCTATGACAGCCCGTGAAGCTTTGGAATTAGCAACCAGAGGAGGAGCAAAAGTATTAGGAAGAGATGATATCGGTTATCTTGCTCCTGGTATGGCAGCAGATTTTATCGCCATTAATATAGATAGACCTAGTTTTGTCGGAGCTAATCAGGATTTTGTTGCTGCAACTATTCTTTGTCAAACTGATTATATTGATTACAGTTTTATTAATGGTAAAAAGATTGTCGATCGAGGTAATTTAACGACGATAGAATTAGAAAAATTAAGAGAGAAAACTAATCAAGCAGCCATCAAATTAGTTAATAAATAATACCAATTCTCAAAATTTTATCCCAGATCTAAAACAATGCTGCTGCTCGGTTAAAAATTGATTCGGTTCAGTA
The DNA here is from genome assembly GCA_030065155.1 of Xenococcaceae cyanobacterium MO_188.B29. GTDB lineage: Bacteria > Cyanobacteriota > Cyanobacteriia > Cyanobacteriales > Xenococcaceae > JASJDJ01. The sequence continues at coordinate 10,224 of JASJDI010000176.1, read as the reverse complement.
CCATAAACGTAATCTAGCTCTTTATAACGTCGATCCCAAAATTGAGAAGTGTGACCCGTAAACATTTTCATTTGGCTCCCAAAATACAGGTTAGTAATGAAACTTACATTGATTCAGCTAAAACCTTTCTGACTTCTGACTTACTTTAGGTAATATTTGCTGCGATCAATTCCTCTACCATCTCAAAATTAGCAGTAACATTCTGCACATCATCAAGAGATTCTAAAGTATCCATAAGTTTCAAGATCGATCGCGCTTGGTCTGGATCGCTAATTTCAATAGTATTATTAGGTATCCAACGCAATTCTACTTCTTTGACTGGTAAATCTTGCGTTTGCAAGGTTTGATTAAGATTCTCTAATTCCGCTACTTCGGTTAAAACTTCTGCACCTTTATATTCTTCTTCTACAATAATTTCATAAGTTTCTGCGCCTCCTTCCATAGAAGCTTCTAGGAGTAATTCTTCGTTGATTTCTCCTTCGATAATTACTACCCCTTTTTGCTCAAACATCCAACTAACACAGCCAGTTTCTCCCAAATTTCCGCCATTTTTGCTAAAAGCAGACCGTAAGTCAGCAGCAGTACGATTACGATTGTCTGTTAAGGCTTCAATTAAAACTGCGACTCCTCCTGCACCGTAACCTTCGTAGCGAATTTCTTCGAGGATACTATCCCCATCTTGATAAGTTCCTGCCCCTTTAGCGATCGCTCTTTCAATATTTTCGTTAGGAATACCTGCTGCTTTAGCTTTATCGATGGCTGTGCGTAGTTGAAAGTTACCATCAGGATCGGCAAGACCATTTCTAGCTGCTACGATAATTGCACGAGATAACTGGGTAAACGTTTTTCCTTTTTTGGCATCAACTCTGGCTTTTTGCCGTTTAATATTTGCCCATTTACTATGTCCAGCCACAGTTTACACAAACCTCCTAGTTTTCGTTATTTAACTCTACAAAAAAGTAACACATAATTATTAATTGTATTGATTGTTAAGCTTTTTGCTTATCTATACTTGGTAGATTATGCTAAAAGGGTACGATTAATAATTTAATTAACCAAGTTCTTTAATTAGCGAAATTATCCAGGCTAAAGCAATAGTAATTAAGACAAAAATTTCTAGCACTTTAAACAAAGAGATAGATAATAGCCATTGCTTAACTTTTTTGAGCGCAAAATTAGAACGCCATTGAGAAATATGTTCGCCCCACAAAGCAGGACTATCCTTACTGCGAAATTGCCAATTAATCATTGATAAGATTAAAGGTAAGCCTCCTACCTTAATGTTCATTAAGAGATGAAGCGCGATGCAAGTTACTAAAATTAGCCAAGAAATAAGATGAGCATAGTACCAGGTATGATTAAGTTCTCCTTGAGGTAGCCACTTTTCATCCATCATTTTGCCAGAAAAAACAGCAAAAGTTAGGGCGAAAATACTCAAAGTATTAACTAAGCGATGCAGAGTATACCACCAGATTGATTGTCCAAATTGAGTCAGTTTATTGATTGAATCTAACTGCATTAATCTTCGTTGACCTCGATTAAACGCATAGACAGCAAAGAGAGGAAGGATCAATAATGTCCACAAGCCAAATGTCCCATGAATACCCTCGATTTCTGTAAATTTGGGTAAGGGAATTCTCCCCCAACGTCCATCATAAGTATCGTAAGTCCAGAAAGCGGTGATAATTGCTGCGATCGCAAATAAGCCAGTTAAACCATGAAGAATACGTAGCAATAGTGGCTGATAAGGCTGAGAAGATTTCGCCGACATAAAATTTACTGCCCTAAATCATGGAGGTGCTATTTTTGTTAGCTTAGCGCGATCAGGCGAAGCCTAGCACTTCGCGATCGCAACTTTAACTAAAAAAATTAAACGCTTTAACTTGTCATGAATAATTAGTATATGATTCCTGATATAAATTGTCATAAAGTAGAAATATCTCTACTAATATAATTGTAATTAGCAAGTTCCTGAACTCCTGAACTTATGAACTGCTCAACGAGATGATTTAACTCGCTATTTTAAAGACAACTAAATAATAAAACTACAGCTAAATAAAAAAGGATTGCTGCTATGAAAATCACCAAGATGGCTATCAACATAGCTACCAGCCTCCAACTGATTACTCTTTTGAGTACAGGAATAATTGCTGGTACTCTTTATATTCCAGTTGCTAGTGCAGTTCAATTTCCTAGTGGTGGTAGAGTTTCTTTTAATAAATCTCCTTTATTACGCAATGCCGTAACTACTTTTAGTGGTGTGAGAGTATGGGGAGCAACATACTACTTTACAGTAGAATTACCCGCAGATGCAGGAGAACCTTTGCAAAAAGTAGTCATAGCTCAACGTCAAGGAGCAGATGATATTGCTTTTCGTTTAGATAGAACTGCTGCCTATAATGGCACTCATCGTCAGAAAGAAGGAGTATTGGCTCTCCAAGATGTTAGTCAAGACGAAGAAACAAAAGCAATTACAGTGATTTTTGCCGATCCCATTCCTCCAGGTACTACCTTTACCGTAGGATTAAAACCAAGACGCAATCCAGATTTGGGAGGGATCTATTTATTTGGTGTAACCGCTTTTCCTTCGGGAGAAAATCCCTATGGTTTATATTTAGGTTCGGGAAGATTGCAATTCTACCAAGGAGATGATAGTTTTTTCGATCCCTAAATAATTAATAATTAATAGTTGATAGTTAATTATTAATCGTTAACACATGCCAGCTAAGGTTGTTGAAATCCTCTCTGAAGAAGAAATTCGCCGTACCATAACTCGTCTTGCCTCTCAGATAATTGAAAAGTCTGAAGATTTATCACAAATTGTTTTGCTCGGTATATATACTAGGGGAGTACCTCTAGCCTCTCTAATAGGTCGGCAAATTGAGATGTTAGAGAATATTGCTGTATTAGTAGGAGCGATCGATGTTACCTTTTATCGGGACGATCTCGATCGAGTTCGGACTCGCACCCCTGCTAAAACAAAAATTCCTGTAGATTTAACAGGTAAGACTGTCATCTTGGTAGATGATGTAATCTATAAAGGTCGAACTATTCGTGCTGCACTTAATGCAGTTATAGAATATGGTAGACCAGAAAAGATCAGACTGTTGGTTTTGGTCGATCGAGGACATCGAGAGTTGCCAATTCATCCTGATTTCATTGGGAAAAAACTACCAACAGCTAAAGAAGAGCAAGTACAAGTCTACTTTCAAGATGTAGACGGGAAAGACGCGGTAGAGTTAATTCGAGGAGATAATAATGGCTAATACTCAGACACGCAAAGCAGATCATTTGCGTATCTGTCTAGAAGAAGACGTACAATTTCGTCAATTGACTAATGGGTTAGAAAAATATCGTTTTACCCATGCTTGTCTTCCAGAATTAAACTTAGATCGAGTCGATCTCACCACTACCTTTCTGGGTAAAAAACTAGGTGCGCCTCTGCTTATCTCTTCTATGACAGGAGGGACAGAACAAGCTAAATTAATTAACTACCGTTTGGCAGAAGCAGCCCAAAATTATCGTTTAGCGATGGGAGTGGGTTCGCAACGAGTAGCGGTGGAAAACCCAGATGTTGCCTATACCTTTGCTATTCGTGATGCTGCCCCCGATGCCCTTCTGTTTGCCAATCTTGGGGCAGTACAGCTTAATTATACTTACGGCTTAGAACAGTGTTTACGAGTTGTTGAGATTTTGTCAGCAGATGCGCTAATTCTTCATCTCAATCCTTTACAAGAGTGCATTCAGCCTAAAGGAGATACTAATTTTAATGGTTTACTTGATAAAATTCAGCTTTTGTGTGAAAAGATTTCTGTACCAGTAATTGCTAAAGAAGTAGGAAATGGAATTTCTGTAGCTATGGCAGAAAAATTAATTGCAGCAGGAGTAGATGCTATTGATGTTGCTGGTGCTGGTGGTACTTCTTGGGCAAAAGTAGAAGGGGAAAGAGCAGAAAATAATTTACAACGGAGACTAGGTAACACTTTTGCTGATTGGGGTATTCCCACGGCAGAATGTATCGTGCAGATTCGTGACTCCTACCCTGATATTCCCCTCATTGCTTCTGGTGGTTTACGCAATGGCATGGAAGTGGCTAAAACTATTGCTTTAGGTGCAGATTTAGCTGGTTTAGCCTTTCCTTTCTTACAAGCAGCTGACGATTCTCCCTCTGCTTTAGATGAATTAGTACAGATATTAATGGCAGAGATTAGAACCGTTTTATTCTGTACTGGTAATAGTAATTTAGCTGAGTTAAAGCGATCGAATGTTTTAGCAAAAATAAGTTAGATTAAACGCATTAAGATACTACTTGTCGCTGTCGTATTAACCAAGCAAAAGCTGCACTAGTCAGATACATCAGGAGACTATATATGGCAGCAGGAATAGCCATAGTAGGGTTATTCAGAAATGTGGGCGCACTAGCAACTGCAAGTGCTAATGTACCATTTTGAATACCTACTTCTAGGGTAATCGCCTTGGCACTACGTTCATGGAGTTTAGCGAAAATAGCGATCGTATAACCCAAAGCCATTGTTGACACATTCAAGGTGAAAGTAACCCAACCCACCTGCACGAAAAAAGTTGACAAATTAGCCCGTTCTTTCAACAGCAAACCAAAGATAATTAAAGCTAAGAAGAAAAGTGAGAACCACTTGACTGATTTTTCTAGCTTTGATGCTAATTTGGGTCTGTAATGGTATAGCACCATACCTATGACCACTGGAATGATGGTAATCGCTGCAATCTGCATCACTGTTTTGAGAAACGGTAACTGTAAAGAAGTTACTTCTCCCATAAAGCTCTGCATAGATAGGTTGACTACCAGAGGAATAGTAAAGACGGTAATTAGACTGCTGAGAGCGGTTAGGGTAATCGAGAGGGCGACATTCCCCTGAACCAAATAAGTCACTAGATTGGAGGTAGGTCCTCCAGGACAGGCTGTCAAAATCATCACCCCCACAGCTAGTTCTGGAGTTAGAGGGAAAATTGCAGCTAGCAAAAATCCTACTATTGGTAGCATAATTAACTGAGCTATCAGTCCCAGCAGCACTGATTTGGGATCGATTAAAACTTGCCTAAAGTCCCCCAATGTAAGACCTAGCCCCATCCCCAGCATAGTGATAAACAGTGCCAGGGGCAAAAAAACCGCCGTGAGAAAATTAGACTCCATAGTTTCAGATACACTCGAACTCAACTTTTGGCTATCTTACACAGAATTAAGGAATGAGGACTAAATAACTTACAGATTACATAAGATATTTTTAGCATCATCGTAACGCACCGATATTTAAAATTTTGGATTTTATTAAATCCTCATTCCTAAGTCACGATCTGAAGGCTTTCTAGTCTAAAAATAGAGATGAAAATTAAAACAACTCTGCGTCTTTAAACTCCTTCATTTTTTGAGCATTAGCTGCTTCACCACAAGTTCGAGGAGTGGGAAATAGCTTACCAGGGTTGGCTAAACCTTTAACATTAAAAACCTCCCTGACATAGCCCATGGTTTCTAAGTCGATTTCGTTAAACATATAGGGCATGTAGCAGTTTTTATCTGAACCAATACCGTGTTCTCCTGATAAACTTCCTCCTGCTTTAACGCAGAGTTTAAGGATTTCACCGCCTACTTCCTCTACTGTTTCAAATGCCCCTTCGACTGTATTATCGTAAAGAATAAGAGGATGGAGATTCCCATCACCAGCGTGAAAAACGTTAGCAATTTTATAGCCATATTTTTCACTGAGGGCATTTATTTCTTTAAGCACATTAACCAATTGAGTACGAGGAATAACCCCATCTTGAACAAAATAATTAGGACTAATATGTCCTGCTGCTGCAAAAGCTGCCTTTCTTCCTTTCCAGAATTTGAGGCGAGTTTCAGAATCGTTAGCAGAAGTTAGATTACGAGAATTGTTCTGTTGACATATTTGGGCTACTCTCTTTTTGTTTTCGTCTACTTCTACCTGCAAACCATCTAATTCTACTAACAGTACAGCCTCGGCATCGCGGGGATAACAACCAGTAGCTACTACATCTTCTACAGCATTGATACTCAGGTTATCCATAATTTCCATACCCGCAGGAATAATCCCTGCACTGATAATATCAGCGACTGCTGCACCAGCATCTTCGATCGCAGAAAAATCAGCTAAGACAACACAGATTGATTCAGGACGTTTAAGGATACGGAGAGTAATTTCTGTAGCTATCCCTAGTGTTCCTTCTGAACCCACAAATACACCAGTGAGATCGTAACCAGGCATTTCCCGAATCGCTCCACCTACATCCATAATAGAACCATCGGGAATAACTAACTTTAAACCCAGAACATGGTTAGTAGTAACACCGTATTTTAGACAATGAACACCACCAGAGTTTTCGGCAACATTACCCCCAATAGAACAAATAATTTGACTAGAAGGATCTGGTGCATAGTAAAAACCAGCCCCACTTACCGCTTGAGTTACCCAGTTATTGATTATTCCTGGTTGTACGGTAATAGAATGATTCTCTAAATCAATATTTAAGACTTGTTTCATCCTAGCAGTGACAATCAACACACAATCTTCGATGGGTAAAGCACCACCAGATAAACCAGTTCCTGCACCTCTAGCTACCCAAAGAATCTCGTTATCATGACAAATTTTGACAACAGCAGCCACTTGTTCAGTAGTGCGAGGGAGAACAACTAAAGCAGGGCGTTGACGATAGCTAGCTAAACCATCACATTCATAAGTAAGTAACTCTTCTTTTCGGCGAACAACACCATCTTTGCCCACTATGGCTTCAAACTGCTTGATAATAGGCTTCCATTTATTTGTTTTTTTTTGGAGGAGATTATTAAAGATCATGATGCTAAACTACACCCTAGTAAATAATAAAAGAGCTATCAGTTTTAATTTAGGTAGCTGGACATAAATTAAATATAAGATAGAAACGTTTTATTTCTCTCTCTGCCTCCTTTTTTTCCTCTGTTTTATACTTAATTTCTCCTACCTATTTATCGGCTAACCAACAACCGAAACAAATACCCGATCTTTGACAGCTTGAAGATAAATAACCAGAAATTCTTAACAATTTTTGACAACACAATCTTTTAAAGCTAGTAGACTGTTAAGGACAAAGCTTATTCATCTTGATTATTTTCAGTCTAGCTCGTTTTTAGAGTGGGATTTTGGCATATGCAAAACTGTGGAACAACATTAAACATCAATCAAAAGCCGGTTCTTCCTTTCACTAGTCAACCCTCTTTGAGGAAGCTAAAAGAAATTTCTTCTCTACCTATTGGTACCAAAGTTAAATCATTTCAAATTAAGAAAGCTGGCTCTTCAACCCAAATCCAACCAGAAAATGCTGGAGCAATGGTTAAATTACCCAATTTTTCTCCAGCAAAACCATTTATTCTCGATATCTTTACTAATCGAGTCATTGCTAAATCTCTCAGTTTTTATGCACACAATCATGCTTATCCAGAGAAGACGATTCTCAAAGCCAATAAAGTTACTTCTTCCGCCCAGAGATTTTGGTGGAATTGCCTACTATTCATAGGAAGTATTGTACTTTTGTTTCCTTGGTTATTGCAGACATCATCTCAAGCTCGTAATCTCTTAGAAAGAGCCAAAATCTACATTGAATTGGACTCTCAACAGGCTGTTAATATGCCTAATAGTGGTAGATATTATCTACAACGAAACCAAGCTTCTCTATTTAACAAGGCAATAGCACAGGCTAGAACAATTGAACCTGATTCACCTTTTTATGAAGATTCTAAAGCTGATATTCTTCGTTGGAGTGAAGTAATCTTAGATATAGCGCAAGGGAGAGCTAGTCAAGGAGATTTTGCTGGCGCGATCGCAGCAGCAGAACTTATTCCTCAAGATATAAATTCTGTCGGTCTGATTGCTCAACAAGCAACAAAATCGATCGAGTATTGGCAACTAAGAGCCAATCAACAAAGCATAGATCGAACTTCTCTTAAAAAAGCCAAAAACATGATTAATCCCGATCAAGCTTCTTCTTATAGTCGGGCGATCGGGGTTTTACGTCAAGTATCCCCAGGAGGAACAGAGTATCAAGAAGCTCAAACCTTAATTAGGCAATGGAGTAAGCAAATATATATGATTGCTAATTATCGTGCTTCTAGAGGAGCTTTTACCCGAGCAATTCAAGCAGCAGAGTTAGTACCAAAAGACTCTCCCTATTATCAGGGGGCAAAAAATGCCATGATTCACTGGAAGAAGTTTCTGCCAGCTAATCATTCTTGGTAAAACGATTAAAGACAGAGAGATAAGTATCTAAACATCATTGTTTACAGATTTTCTCTTCCCTATTCCCTGTTCCCGATCTTAACCATGTAATTAATTCTTCACTCTACTTAAGTTAGTTATTTTGTAAATCTATGATAGTGAGTAAAAAGGTTCGTAAAGCGGTAATTCCTGCTGCGGGTTTTGGTACTCGCTTATTTCCTGCCACAAAAGTAGTAAAAAAAGAACTGTTTCCCATTGTCGATCGCGATGGTAGAACTAAACCTGTCATTATGGCTATTGTCGAGGAAGCAGTCAATGCAGGGATTGAAGAAGTAGGCATTGTGGTACAGGAAGAAGATAGAGAATTATTTACCGAGTTTTTTCAGTCGCCACCATCACCACAACTCTGGCAAAAACTATCTCCAGAAAACCGTCAATATAGTGAGTATATTCAAGCTTTAGGCGATCGCGTGACTATCTTAATTCAAGCAAAACAAGAAGGCTATGGTCATGCGGTATTCTGTGCTAAGGAGTGGGTAGATAATGAGCCGTTTTTATTATTACTGGGAGATCACGTCTACACTAGCAATACAAATATTTCCTGCGCTCAACAAGTTATAAATGCATATCAGCAAACAGGTAAAAATACGATCGCTTTGACAGTTATGTTATCAGATATTATTCATAAAGCTGGCTGTGTTACTGGATCATGGCAAGATGCTGATTTAGTTTTAGAGATAACGCAAATCTACGAAAAACCTAGTTTAGATTATGCGAGAGAGCATTTAAGAGTAGAAGGTTTACAGGAAAATGAGTTTTTAGGTGTTTTTGGGATGTATGTATTGGAGTCAACAATTTTTAGTTTGTTGGCAGAAGATATTAAGAATAATACGCGCTACAAAGGGGAATTTCAGCTAACAACTTGTTTAGAGAGATTACGTAAAATTGAAGGCGCGATCGGTTTTTTAGTTAAAGGGCAATATTTTGATACGGGTATGCCTTTATTTTATCGGCAAACCATGATTGATTTTTATGGGAACTAAAATCTGATTTTTCTCGGTTTATTGGAGGTTTTGCCGATGAAACATAACGGTAGCCACAACTTCATCAGCAGACTCTATCAAACCAAGGTCTTTACATCAATCTACGATCGGATAGCTGGTGAGTTTTCGTCAGCGTTTTTGTGGGACGAATTAACCAAGAAGTTTCTAGATTATATTCCCACGGGAGGAACAATCCTGGAAATAGGAGCAGGATCGGGTCTCTTAGCTATAAAAATCCTCCAATATCGACCCGATTTAAGCGTAATTGCTTCAGATTTTTCTTCCCAAATGCTTTCCTTGGCAAAAAAAAACTATCAAGAACGCATCTGTAAAGATGAACAATTGATAAAGGTTCAGTCCCAGTTGCGCTTTGTTCAAGCAGACGTAATGGATTTGTCTCAGTTTACTGGTGAAAACATTGACGGCATTTATTCTTTGGGGGCGATCAAACATTTTCCAGAGCCACTACACGGACTCCGTCAGTGCATCGGTATTCTTAAAACGGGAGGACAAATGTTCTTTACAGATTTTGCTGCCGAAGGCTCATTATCAGGCACAAGAAAGGTTGCTAAACACCTGAGAATACCAGTTCTGATTAAATTTGTCGTTATTCCATTGTTCCATTTTGCTATAAAACGGAAGGCTGTTACCAACGAAGATGTACAAATGTGGAAGAATGAACTTGAAAAAAGCGGTGATTCAGTCTTGGAATATTCGCCAGGAAATTCAATGTTTACCTTGATATTCAAAAAGAGATAGACAACTCGATCAGAAGTGTTAATCCCAATCCTTTTGAGCTTACAACAACAACTTGTTTAGAGAGATTACGTCAAATTGAAGGCGCGATCTGTTTTTTAGTTAAAGGGCAATATTTTGATACTGGTATGCCTTTATTCTATCGGCAAACCATGATTGATTTTTATGGGAACTAAAATCTG
>JASJDI010000175.1 GCA_030065155.1 Xenococcaceae cyanobacterium MO_188.B29 | reverse complement strand
CTTACTGTGGTTTATAGAACAAAAATAGAGTACTGAAAAGCCAGGAGTAGCCGTGTGCGGTTAATGTCGCAAGCACGGTTTTGAATGGGAGTGTCAGAGGGCGACCTCTGGCTCGACCCCTAACATTATTATCAAGATTGTTATTCCTTTCTATCTCTATGGCTGAAACAGAACAAAGCAAGACTGTTACTATTGGAGATCGACCTGCTAAAGAAGATACACTTGGTTTTAAACCTTATGTTATAGCTATAGCTGAGTTTTTAACCGCTCGTGACACTAAACCGCCACTAACAATTTCTATCGAAGGTGAATGGGGTAGAGGTAAGTCTTCTTTTATGGAGCAACTCCAAGAGCAGATTCTACAGGAGTATGAAGATTTAGAAGAAGAAAAGTTGAAAGAAAAAGAACGAGAGTTACAACGAGAGTTACAACGAATAGGACAAGGATGGACACGAATAGAAAAGCTAAAGCTTAAACTACAAAAACTAAAGTTAAAAAAAATCTTCTGGGTCGAGAAAATTTTCTTACAGGTTAAGTTTAAGTTCCGACAAAAAACTAAGATAGTTTGGTTCAATGCTTGGAGACATGATAAAGCTGAATCTCTCTGGGCTGCTTTTGCTCTCTCTTTTTTGGAACAAATATCGACAAATAGTCGTATTTCCTCTGATTTTGTGCCTAATGGATTGGGCAAATTAAGACTATTTTGGCATCGTTTTAATTTGAAAGAAAAACCTTTGAAAGCAATTCAGACGTTGTTCATAACATCATTTATCGTTGGTACTGTTGGAGTGATTTTGATGGTGTCTTCACTAGTACCTGTTTATGTGTGGCAAGGGAGGTTGCAATTTGTAGATTTGTTATGTCAAGCCACAGGAAGATCGAAAGAACAATGTGAGAAGTTAGAACAAGAATTAAACTTAAAGCCAAAGATTAAAGATAATACACCAAAGGCGATATTTGTTTCTTTGGTTACTTCGTTGTTAATTTTATTAATGATAGGCGGTTCACTTGGAGGAGTAGCAATATTTCTGGGGAAGCTAAGAGACTTCATTGGCGATCCGAAAATGGATTTGACTCAATATCTTAAATCACCTGACTATGATAGCCAGATTGATTTTATTGAAAAGTTTCACGAAGACTTCTCCAAAATTGTGGATGCTTATGCAGGTAAAGGTAGAAAGGTTTATGTGTTTATTGACGATCTTGACCGTTGTGAACTAGGTAAGTCTGCCGATCTATTGCAAGCTTTAAATCTGATGATTTCCAATGACCCTAATCTAATTTTTATCTTGGGGATGGATCGGGAAAAAGTAGCAGCAGCGATAACCTTTAAACAAAAAGATATACTACCCTATTTAGATTCGATCGCACAGGATAGTCAAGAGCCATATCAGATCCAGTTAAATAGAGATAATTTATTGTTGGGGGGAGACAAGGAGGACAAGGTAGACAAGGAGGAAAAGACATTTGTTATTCGGGTGGATTCGAGATCGAAACCAGAAGACCATCAATTAATGAAAAAATTGGATTATGGCTTTGCTTTTTTGGAAAAGTTTGTCCAATTATCATTTTCTGTTCCTAAACCTTCTGAAAAGACATTAGAGCTATTTCTCAAAGAATTTTTTCCTGATAAGCAGCAAAATCCCCAAGAAACAACAACTCAAGATACTCCACCCACAACATCAGAAACTACAGAACAGCCAGAACTTCCTATTTTCCCTCTGATTCAGAAAGAGCCAACCTCAGATGATATTACCAATCTAGTAAAAATGGTTGCTCCTTTCTTCGATTATAATCCCCGTCGTTTAAAGCAATATCTTAATGTACTCAGACTCAGAAGCTATATTACTTATTATGCTATTGGCGTTACCTCTGAAGAAAGAAATTCGCTGACCATAGAGCAATTGGGAAAATTTGTAGCAATTACCCTCAAATATCCCCGTCTTCTCCGTCGTCTAGAGGAAGATAACGAGCTACTTGGTAAATTAGAACACTACGCTCGCTCTCCATCCTCTTCATTAATATACTTAACCAATAGTGATTCTACAAACAATAATCAAGAAACAAAATATATAAGAGACTGGATAGATAATGATTCAAAACTAAAAGAGTTACTTTGCGATGGGAATAGTCTTGCTAGCAATCAAGAAATAAAGAAACTGCTGGAAGTTTCAGCAGAACTTAAACTACATCCCAGATATTTTAAACTCCGTCAATTCTTGGACGAAGGTAAATGGAGAGAAGCTGATGAAGAAACCCTAAATGTCATGCTCCAGGTGGCAAATAGACAACGACAAGGTTATTTAGATGTAAGTGATATCGAAAAGTTCCCCTGTGAAGACCTACGCATTATCGATCGATTGTGGGTTAAGTACAGCAAGGGTAAGTTTGGCTTCAGCGTCCAGAAAGAAATTTATATGAAGGAGTTGGATAAGTTGGATAGAGGGAAGGAGTTGCGGGGTGAAGAAGGGGAACAAAGAGAGTATAATAAAGAGGAAGTATGGATAAATTTTGGCGTTCGCGTCGGCTGGATAAAAGGAGGTTATTGGCTGAGATACTCTAAACTAACCTGGAATTTAGAAGCTCCCGAAGGCCAGCTCCCTGCTTGTGCTTGTGTGCGATATTAAAGATATGCTCCCTGGGGAGCATACGAGATATTTTCTCTCGCGCAAAGACTTGTAACCTGTAAGATATAGCAACTTCAGGCAATTTGTCAAGCTTAGTTTTTGGTACTTTCTCTACGTATTCATAGGCTTTTTCCTCTTTCGATACCTGGCACTTTTCCTTTTCCCCATCACCTCATCAGTCATCTTCGTAGGGTGGGCAAAATTAGTTTTAAAGTTCCTTGTCGAGTTGAAAGTTAGTTTGCTTAACCTACATAGCTTTGGGGTGGTTCACCGAATCATTGAAAAATTGGGCTGCTATCTTCGGGTCATAACAGTTGGCAATCACAAACATTTCTGCTACTTCCCTTATCTCCCCGCTAGTCGCCTCCCAATCATCCCAAGGAAGACTCATTTGTCCAGGTACACGTCTTTTCCTTTCCCGCGCACTCAGCACTTTAGGTAACAATCTGCTTCCCCAGTGATAGCGAGTTTCTGGCTTAGGTTTAGGCTTATATTTCTTACAGAACTTCCGATACTTGGCAGCACATTCATCTAAAGACTTGCCCAAAGATAAGAAAGCAGGATGCCATTGTGTCAAACCATCATCACTCAGCCTGTCATGGATTCCATAGTTAGAAAAATCATAGAAAAAGCCTTGCTGCATCTTGGCTGCTTTTGGGTTAGCGTGAATGTACCGTAGAGTGTTTAATGCTCTTTTATAGTCAGTCTTCTCAAAGCCACTGCTGTGATATCGCTTCTCCCAGAAATGTCCTGTTCTATTAAGCATTCGGTTAAAGCACATGGCAGTGTACCAGTTGAGCCAGTGCATAATACGAGGTAAATCCTCTGGAACTGCTGGTTCAATCAAGTAATGTACGTGATTACTCATAATACAGAGAGCATAGAGTTTAAAGTGAAACTTCTCTCTGGCTTTCTTGAGGGCATAGAGAAACACTTCACGGCATTCGTGGCGAATTAGCTTAAATTCCCTGTTGTTACAGCGAACAGTGACATGGTAGCAGTAATTGGTTTGTAGGTCGCGGGGTTGTCTGGGCATCTATCTTGAAAAAGTTATCATCCTAAATCCACTTGACAAAAGTAGTGTTTAACTTCTGCTGATAAATTATCGGGGAAGGAGAGTAGAATAGACCTCTTGCATAAATAAATTCAAGGGAAGGTAAGACAAGGGAGAGTGGGTAGACAAGGTAGAGAATTTCTTCCTTGTCCTCCTGGTCTTTCCTAACCGTTTAATTAAGACTTTTGCAAGAGGTCTAATGACTAGTGTCGCTCCGCTTAAGTAGCAAATAGCAAATAGCAAGTAGCAAGTAGCGAGTCAGAATTATTAAATTTTTCTTCTAGCAAAAAGGACACAATAGAGGATAATAGTAGTTTACATATGCTTTGCCGAGAGTAGTTAAGTAAACAATGCCAAAAACCGAGCGCAGAACTTTTTTGCTGGACTTTGAAAAACCCCTTTGTGAGTTAGAGAAGAGAATCGAGCAGATTCGCGAACTTGCTCAAGAGAATGAAGTAGATGTCTCTGAGCAAATTGTTCAGCTAGAAGCAAGGGCAGAACAACTACGTAAAGAAATTTTTAGTACTCTAACTCCTGCTCAAAGATTGCAGTTAGCCCGTCATCCCCGTCGTCCTAGTACTCTAGATTATATTCAGGCGATTACCGATGAATGGCTGGAGTTACATGGCGATCGCGGTGGTTTTGATGACCCTGCTTTGGTAGGAGGGGTGGCCCGTCTTAATGGTAGACCAGTAGTTATGCTCGGACACCAAAAAGGGCGAGATACCAAGGATAATATCGCTCGTAATTTTGGCATGGCTTTCCCCGCAGGCTATCGTAAAGCAATTCGACTGATGGAACACGCCAATAAATTTTCCATGCCTATTTTGACCTTTATCGATACCCCTGGAGCCTGGTCTGGAGTAGAAGCAGAAAAATTAGGACAATCAGAAGCGATCGCCTATAATTTACGCCAGATGTTCAGCTTTGAAGTACCGATTATTTCTACAGTAATTGGAGAAGGAGGGTCTGGAGGCGCGATCGGGATTGGGGTGGCAGATCGTCTTTTGATGTTTGAACATTCTGTCTATACCGTTGCTAGTCCTGAAGCTTGTGCTGCTATTCTCTGGAAAGATGCCAAAAAAGCAGACCGTGCTGCCGAAGCACTCAAGATAACCTCCTGGGATTTGAAAAAATTAGGGATTATCGATGAGATTTTAACCGAACCTACTAGTGGAGCGCACGCTGCCCCCTTAGAAGCAGCAGCGACCCTCAAGCAAGCACTGTGGGAACATATCGAGCAGTTATCAGAAATTAGCCCGCAAAAACGAAAAGACCTCCGCTACCAGAAATTCCGTCAAATAGGGGTTTTTCAAGATAGTTCAGCTTAAATATTGTCTATTTTTAGCTCTGGAGTTTTCCAAAAAACTTAAATTAAGATTATGAGAATGCTATAATTAGTCGAGTAACATTTTGTAACAATTACTCATATGTACTGATTTCTATGAATTGGTGATACTTCACAAATGTACCTACTATCTTTAAGGATTAACTTTTTGATAAGACTATTAATGGTAGAGAGGTGAACCAATCTCAAAAATACTTACTGTATTAAATATCGATTTTCATGGGTAGAGGAAACTTTTTGTTTTCTTCTGTCATGAGGTTGGAAGTGGTAGATAAACCAGAAGGCTAACAAAAGTAAACTTCTGCTTCTATCACAAATTTATCCTGCGACCAAAAATACCAAGTCATAGAAATTTGTACCAAAACTTAGACAAATCTTATGAATCTACCCCCAAGCCAACCCAGAGCAATAATAACAGGAGCTAGTAGTGGTATTGGTAGAGCAACGGCTCTAGCTTTTGCCAAACAGGGAATTAATGTTGCCCTACTCAGCCGATCTCTGGATAAACTCAAAGCAGTAGAACAAGCTGCTGTAGAAGTGGGGGTAGAAGCAAAAGCCTATCCAATAGATTTAGCTTGTATAGAAACAGTTAGAGAAAAGATAGCAGCGATCGCGACAGAATTCGGTCCGATCGATATTCTAGTTAACAATGCGGGCATGGGTTACACTAATCCCCTAGACAAAACTTCTTTAGCGGATTGGCAACAGATTCTTGACTTGAATCTAACTAGTGTTTTTCAGTGTGTTCAGGGAGTATTGCCCCAAATGCGCGATCGAGCTACAGGAACAATTATTAACGTAGCTTCCATTGCAGCTTACAATGCTTTTCCCGATTGGGGAGCTTACAGTGTTAGCAAAGCTGCTCTAGTGGCATTGGGTAAAACCCTAGCAGTAGAAGAAAGAGCTAACGGTATTCGTGTCGTTAATATCGCCCCTGGTGCTGTCAATACCTCCATTTGGGATACAGATACAGTTCAAGCAGACTTCGATCGCTCCTCGATGTTAACTCCAGAAATTGTTGCTCAATCTATTCTCCATGCTGCTCTACTACCAGCCCAAGCAGTAGTAGAGGAAATGACAGTTATGCCCAGTGGAGGGGCTTTATAGAAAGTAAAACTGAGCAGAAAATAACTACCTTAATTTTCTCTTGATATTTTCCAGCCAGCTTTACTACACCTTTAAATGATGTTCTCCAGCATCTCGTTAATGTAATCGAATTATATGAGGCAAGAGTTTTACTCACAGTTTTTATTATGACAACAGTTTCTTCTAATGGTTCTTCCAACGGTTCTAATTATTCTAAATCTGTAATGCTCAATACAACCAATGGACATCAGTCCAAACTTAAAGAACAAATCTCTAGCAGACCCGATCGCAATACTCACAACGGTCAAGAAGCGCAAGTCAGTGCAGATATAGCGACAGATAAAGAACAGATGATGGACGCTGTTAGGACAATGCTTCAAAGTGTAGGAGAAGATCCAGAAAGAGAAGGACTACTTAAAACTCCCAAAAGAGTTGCAGAGGCAATGCAGTTTTTGACCCAAGGATACAGCCAATCTCTAGAGAAACTCGTTAACGGTGCTATTTTCGATGAAGGACATAACGAAATGGTACTAGTTAGAGATATCGATTTCTTTAGCCTGTGCGAACACCACATGTTACCTTTCATGGGTAGAGCGCATGTTGCTTACATTCCTAATCAAAAGGTAGTCGGTTTAAGCAAGTTAGCCCGTATTGTCGAAATGTACTCTCGTCGTCTGCAAGTACAGGAACGCTTAACTCGTCAAGTCGCCGAAGCAATTCAGGAAATATTAGAACCCAAAGGAGTTGCTGTAGTTATGGAAGCAACTCATATGTGTATGGTTATGCGTGGTGTCCAAAAGCCAGGTTCTTGGACTGTTACTAGTGCGATGGTAGGAGTATTCCAAGACGAGCAAAAAACTCGTGAAGAATTTTTAAATCTAATTCGTCATCAACCCAGTTTTCTTTAGGTCGGTAAGATAATTTTTCTCTCAAATTCTTACAGTTTTTGAGCATAGGAGAGTCCAGCTAAGGGTAGTAGTTGGACTCTTAATTTTGAGAAGATTGAAGAATGGAACTGTCACAAGTTAAGGAAATCGGCGATTTTTACGACTATGTAATTTGGTAGATTGTTAAGTAGCTCCACCTTAAAAAACGTCGAATAGAAAACTGGAAAAGTTTAAAATAATTTTCCCTAACCCCTAAAACCTAACCCCTAAAACCTACCTCAACCATTTAATGTTTAATAAAGTGAATCTACTTATCAATTAACTTTTCACAATTGCTCCAAAATCAGCTAATACTCTGGCGTGATTCCTTAACAATCCCAATAAGTTAAGACGGTTACGCTTAACCTCAGGGTTTTCTGCCATCACTAAAACACTATCTTCCCCATCAAAAAAGTTACTGACGGTGGGAGCAATTTTAGCTAATCCATCTACTAATAATCGATAGTTTCGTTCTGTTTGTGCTGCTTTTGTTTGGGGGCATAATGTAAGCAGTGCATCGTAAAAAGCTCGTTCTGATGATTTCTCAAATAATGCGGGATTTACTATAGCTTTAGGGTCTAATTCTTGAGTATTTAAATCACCTTTTTGGGCTAAACGAGTTGAGCGATTAACTGTTTCATAGATTTCATCTAGTTGTTTATTGTCACGAATTGATTGGAGAAACAAAGCACGATCGCGAGCATCTAATAAATCTTGTAATGCTCTTTCTGTATATTCAAAATCATTTTCTCCTAAAACCGCATTAACTAGATCGTAATCAATTTCTTTTTCGTCTTGTAAGAGGGTACGGATTCTTTGAATAAAAAATTCTTGCACGGATGTAACTGGGGATTCTTTGTCAGGATGAGCAGAAACAAAATCTGCTGCTCCTTGTTTAATTAATTCATCTAAATTAATCTCTAAATCTGCATACCAAGTAATATTAACTATGGCATTAGCAGCACGCCTTAAGGCAAAAGGATCGGATGAACCTGTAGGCATCATTCCCAAACCAAAAATACTCACTAAAGTATCCAATCGATCGGCTAATCCTACTATCTGCCCATTTAAACTTGTGGGCATAATATCGTCGGCACCTCTGGGTAAATAATGATCGAAAATGCCTTGAGCAACTGTAGCTGATTCACCACTAGCCAAAGCATATTTTTCACCCATTACTCCCTGTAATTCAGGAAATTCGTAAACCATTTGGGTAACTAAATCAGCTTTACAAAGTAGGGCGGTACTTTCTACTTCTTGCCGTTGTTTTTCATTTAAATCGAGTTGTTCACTAATAGTATTGGCTACTTCCATTAGTCGATCAACCTTATCTCGCATCGTTCCCAAATCTTCTTGGAAAGTAACCGTTTCTAATTGGGGTAAATAGGCTTCTAAAGGTTCATCACAATCTGCTCGATAAAAGAATTGCGCATCTGCTAATCTGGCACGAATTACTCTGGCATTTCCTTCGGCAATAATGTCTTTTTTTGCTGGATCGCCATTAGAAATAGTGATAAAGTTAGGAAGTAGGCTAACATTGCCATTCTCTTGCTTTTTGATAGGGAAGTATCTTTGGTGGGTAACCATTACTGTAGTGATTACTTCTGTGGGTAAACTGAGAAATTCCGCTTCAAATTTACCAATTACTGCCGTTGGATATTCCACTAAATTAATTACTTCTGCTAGTAAATCAGGCTCTATTTGAGCAACACCATCTAACTCTTGGGCTGAAGCTTCGATGTCTGCTGTTATTTTCTCTTTGCGCTTTTGGGGGTCAACTTCTACATAGGCAGAACGCAGACAATCTACATAAGCTGAAGCAGAAGGAATGGAGATAAACTCTGGGTGTAGAATACGATGCCCAGCAGAGAGGCGATCGCTCTGAATTGTTTCTGAACCATTAACAAGTTCTAGGGGCAAGATCTCCTCATCTAGTAATGCTACTAACCAACGAATAGGGCGAGAAAAACGTAAATCTCCATCTCCCCACCGCATAAATCGTTTTCCTTCTAATTTGGCAATCCATTGAGGAGATAATTCTTGTAGAATCTCTGTAGCATTGCGCCCTTCTATTTTTTTCTGGACAAAAATAAATTTTCCCTTTGGTGTATCCTTAATCTCTAACTCTTCTACCGCTACTCCTTGCTTGCGAGCAAAACCTTCTGCTGCTTTGGTTGGTTTACCATCTTTAAAGGCTGCTTTGACCGGAGGCCCTTTAATTTCTTCTTCTCTATCTGCTTGCTTGCTAGGAATACCTTTGATTAAAACTGCTAAACGACGGGGTGTACCGTAAATCTCTATCGCTTCGGAAGTTAAAAATTCTGACTCTAGACTTTTAGGGATAATTTCTTGCCATTGCTCGATCGCACTTTGCACAAAACTAGCGGGTAATTCTTCAACTCCAACTTCTAATAAATAGTTAGCCATAGAAACTTGTTTAGATAGCATTACAGTTTAAAAAGGATAGCAGTTATCTGGGATATAATTCATTAATTCTCAGATTACCTTATTTTTCTCTTTTGCTCCCTTTGGAGGGGTTGTCTTTTGAGCATGAGGGATGCTGAGGTCTCCTCAAAAGGAGGTACTGTGACGCGATACAGGTTCGCGTCTTTAAAAAAAGCCCTGTCTTGTACGCCCCGTCCTTATGGTAGAGCTAGTTCATTTTCTAAAAAAGAGTTGCGATCGTGAATAAATATCTTCAAAATCCTGTTAATGACAGAAAAAAAGTAATAAGGACAAAAGGGAGTAAATACGAACAAGTAGCCAAACAACAAAATATGTGTAAGTCTAATCTGAATGAGCTTAAACTAAAAGGATATTAAAAAAATGGCTATTTGGGTAAATGAGCAAATCGATCCCTCTGGAATTGTCTATTCTTGTATTGCTTGTCAAGATGAAATTGCAGCTAAAGACTGTCACAAAAATTGGCAGGATAGTTTAACCGAAACGCAAAAACAAGCAGGTTGGATAGCTCGTCTACGTACTGTCGAATCTTGGGATGAAGTACCAGTAAATGCTCTTAAATTAAATTACTAGAAACTATGGTCATATAAATCCGCTTGGCAAAAGTAGTGATTACTGATTACTGATTACTTAATTTTTTAGTAACCGATAGGAAAAGGATTAGTATCACTATCTGGCATTATTGACCCTTGCAGCATTGTTTTATTGAAAATTGCTGCTTCCAAATTAGCTTCTCTTAAATTTGCGCCCCGAAGATCGGCTTTAGTTAAATTTGCCCCTCTTAGATTAGCTGATTGTAAATTAGCCCCTTTAAGATCGGCTTCTCTTAAATTTGCGCCCCGAAGATCGGCTTTAGTTAAATTTGCCCCTGTTAAGCTAGCGTAACTAAG
Organism: Xenococcaceae cyanobacterium MO_188.B29; assembly: GCA_030065155.1. Taxonomy (GTDB): domain Bacteria; phylum Cyanobacteriota; class Cyanobacteriia; order Cyanobacteriales; family Xenococcaceae; genus JASJDJ01. The sequence continues at coordinate 4,315 of JASJDI010000175.1, read as the reverse complement.
ATTCGCCCAACGAAAATCGGTATTAATTAGAGTAGCTTGATTAAGATTAGCGTATGATAGATAACTTCTACTGAGATGAGCTTCGATCGCTTTAACTCGATCTAGATTGGTTTGGTATAAAAAAGCCCCGATTAACTCGGCTTCGTAAAGATTAGCATCAGTTAAATCAGCTTGATTAATATTAGCTTCTACTAAATCAGCTTCACTTAAATTAGTGCGATTCAGTTTGGCACAAGTTAAATTGGCTCTACGCAACTTAATCTTACGCATCGAAGTACCAATCAAGTTACTATAGCTAAAGTTAGCCCCACAACAGTTTGCTTCTCTAAGATCGGCTCCAATTAAGTTAGCTTCACTCAAATCTACATCTATTAAGTACGCTTCTCTGAGATCGGCATTACTCAAATTAGCTTGCAGCAAATTAGCATTAATTAATTCGGCTTGTTGAAGATTAGCACTACTCAGATTAGCTGAGGTTAAATCGGTGTTGCCCAGATTGGCTCGATAAAGATTAGCTGTGGCTAAATCGACGTTTTCTAAACTAATTTTACTCAGATTTGCCCCTCTCAAATCTGGTGTGATCTGACTATGATTATTTCTCCACTCTATCCATCGGTCAGAACCTTGCTTTAATTGTCTTAGATGCTCTACTTTCACCATGAAGTTCCTGTTATTCCTTTCCCTATCTATTTTCCATTATCGATCGTAATTCTCACAAGAAGACACAGGGAAAATTGGGAGGAAAAAATTTTATGAGATAGAATAATTATGTCTCTAACCTTAGAAAGCATAAGGAGGTTGACTATGGCTGAGTCGGTATCTGTTTTCACCACAATGACCCTTACTACACAAACTCGATAAGGTCACAGAGGATTTGATTCAAAGCTTTTGATATAGCGTCCTTTTAATAGACCTGTCTTGAAAATAGAAGTTCAGGAGCGGTGCGACCGAATCGCATATCTTAGGCGTATTCGCAAGCGCACCGAAGGAGTTGCTGAAGTTCCGAATGAATTATTTTCATACCTGGGTTGTGAACGCTAGTTCATGGCATCTCTTGCATAAATAAATTCCTGGTTAGATAAGATAAGGAGACACGGTAGACAAGGGAGAAATTGCTTCCCAAACTTCCCCATCTCCCCACACTCCCGAATCTTCCTCAACCAATCAATTTAGGAATTATGCAAGAAATCTAATATTGGTGAGATTCCTTTGTGAGCCTTAAACCAGTTTCACAACCTAGGAATCTACAAATGAATTTAGAATTATTAGGCTGGAATAGTGCCTTAGCTTCCAGTTTTGAACCCTATGCACAAGATGGTTACTCTGTCGGTAGAATTACTTTGGAGTACAGAGGGGAATATACTCTTTACAGTGAGTTAGGCTATCTGTGCGCTAAAATCTCTGGAAAGCTCAGGCATCAGATAACTAATGGCGGAGATTTTCCTGTGATCGGAGATTGGGTAGTTATTAAAACCCGACAGAATGAGCAAAGTACAATAATTTACGATATTCTGCCCAGGAAAAGTAAATTTTCGCGGAAAACAGTAGGAGGAAAGACCTCAGAGCAAATAGTTGCTGCCAACATAGATACGGTATTTTTAGTATCTGGATTAGACAATGACTTCAACTTGAGACGGATTGAACGTTATTTAATTCTTACCTGGGAAAGTGGCGCAAATCCAGTTATTGTCTTGAATAAAGCCGACACTTGCGCTTTTGTAGAACAGTGCGTTGCTGAAGTAGCAGCTATAGCTCCTGGCGTTCCTATTATTGTCTTAAGTGCAGTTTTACATCAGGGACTCGATCGACTAACAAACCACATCCAGCCTGGTAAAACTGTTGCCATGCTTGGATCTTCTGGGGTAGGTAAATCAACGATCGCTAATCTCCTGATGGGGGAAGAACGTCAAAAAGTTCAAGCTGTTCGACAGGGAGACGATCGAGGTAAACATACTACTACTCATCGAGAGTTGTTTGTGTTGCCTGGTGGTGGAGTAATTATAGATACTCCTGGGATGCGGGAAATCCAGCTTTGGGCAACGGAAAGTAGTGTGGAGCAAACCTTCACAGATATTGAGATGTTAGCTAAACAGTGCCGTTTTCGGGATTGTCAGCACAGTCACGAACCTGATTGTGCTGTGCAAAACGCGATCGAACAGGGAATACTTGACGAACAACGCTTTTTTAGTTATCAAAAGCTGCACAAAGAACTAGACTACCTCAACCAAAAACAGAAGCAGCTTAAACAATTAAATAGCAAATCTAGATGGAAAAAGATTACTAAACAAATACGTCAGCATTATAAGAGGTTAGATTAATACTAAATCCTGTTGAGATACACTATTTAAAACTTGTGTGAAGGCAGAAGGCAGAAGGCAGAAGGCAGGAGGTTTTAAACTTATTCAAGACTCCCAATTTAAAAGTGGGTTTCAGAATTGGATTTAGTATAACACTGTATTGTAAGGTGGGCATTGCTCACCTTACGTAACCGAAAGCTAATTTTAAAAAGAACGGAGGAATTTAAATATTTTGGGCAATAAATTCTGTAAGAAATCGTTTTTAGCGTATTTCTGTTTACTCAACTGTAAAGCAGCCTTACTGTTTACTTCCGAGAGAGTGGGATAAATATGTATACCACTAAGAGCAGAAACTGGTAGCTTATTAGACATAGCTAGGACAACCTCATGGATTAATTCTCCTGCTGATGCCCCTACTAGGTGTGCGCCGAGAATTTCTCCTTTACCAGTAGTAATAATTTTGGCAAAACCATTAGTAGCACCTTCTGCCTGGGCGCGATCGACTCCTTTCATATCTTGCTTAAGTATATATATATCATCGCCATAACGTTTTCTAGCTTGCTTCTCGGTTAAACCAACACGGGCTAATTCTGGATCGGTAAAAGTTGCCCAGGGAATGACTCGATAGTCAGCCTTTTTAGTTGGGAAAAAGAGAGCATTTTGAATTACTACTACTGCTTCATAACCTGCAACATGGGTAAATTGATAACCACCAATAACATCTCCACAGCCATAAACACGTTTATTAGTAGTTTGTAGCTTTTCGTTAACTTTGATACCTTTTTGGTTGTATTCAACCCCTGCTGCCTCCAGATTAAGAGATTCTACATTAGGATTTCGTCCCGCAGAAACCAAAATTTCATCAACAACAATTTCGTGTCCCCCAGCCCAAAGGTGCTTTTTCCCATCAATTACTTCTACCTTCTCAGCACGAGCATTTTTAATAATCTTAATTCCTTCAGATAAAAACTGTTGTTCTACTACAGCTGCTGCTTCTGGTTCTTCTTTGGGCATAATGCGATCGCGACTAGAAATAATCGTCACCTGAGAACCTAAACGATGAAAGGATTGTCCTAATTCACAACCAATAGGTCCTGCACCAATAACAGCTAAAGACTCAGGGCGTTCAGTTAAAGAAAAAACTTGCTCGTTAGTCAGAAAACCTGCTTCTTTTAGACCAGTAACAGGGGGGATAGCAGGACGAGAACCAGTAGAAACGACAAAATTACGAGCTTTTAGTTGTCTACCATTCACTTCAAAGGTGCGCTCATCAATAAATTTACCAGAACCAAAAATAACTTCTACTCCTAAACCCCGAAATCTTTCTGGTGAGTCGTGAGGTTCTATAGCAGCAATGACTTTTTGTACGTGTCCATTGGCTTGGGCAAAATTGATTTCTGGAGGATGGGTATGAATACCAAAACGAGAGCCATGTTTTACTTCGTATGCCACTCTCGCTGCATGAATTAGAGATTTACTAGGAACGCAACCATACCAAAGACAATCCCCACCTAGTTTATCTTTTTCTACTAAAGCTACTTTAGCGTGTAGTTGAGCAGCAGCACTAGCTACTACCAATCCTCCAGAACCACCACCAATAATTACTAAGTCATAATCAACTGCCATAATTTTACCTACCTATAGTATTTACATAACAAAGCTTTTAGCTCTTAGCTTTTAGCTTTTAGCTTTCAGTTATCGGTTCATCCACTCAATTAAAACAAGCAAGCTAATGTGAGTCAAAAACTCTATCATATATATTGCAAGCATGATTGTTTGGGTATAAGACTCCATTCAAATGCCAAGCTATAAGCTGATAGCTTCTTTATTAAACCTAGGGAAAATGAGTCAGTGCTGAGATTTCCCTGAAACATCTTAACTCAAACATCTAAAGCATTTATTTTTTACATGAAAAAGCGCGATAAACTACTCCAGTTACCTGATTTTAGTACTCAAGTTTGGATTTTAGCTGCGGGTAGGTTATTATCCCAAATTGGCTCAGGATTTACTCTTTTTTA
>JASJDI010000174.1 GCA_030065155.1 Xenococcaceae cyanobacterium MO_188.B29 | reverse complement strand
CAAACGTCTCACACGTCGGTAGGAATTGAACCTACATGAATCAAGAGTTATTATATTTTCAAGATTATGAAAATATCCTCAGCGTTCCTACAATTATAATATAATTGTAGTTAGGCTGAAACGAGTCGCACATGTATCTTATAGTCAAGAGATGCAATTGTAAGGTAGGCAAAGTGAGTTTTCAAGCATTGTGGCGAGTTGAAGCTTGGGTTTGCCCACCCTACTTTTGTTGGGCGATCGATCTCAGATTTCAGGTACGCGATCAGGCGTAGCCTGGCACTGCGTGATCGGGCGTAGCCTGGCACTGCGCGATCGTCTTTCTCTGTTATTTACTTTATAGCTTTACGAACTTGGGTTAGGACACATAAACCCTGTAAGGGCGAACCGCCGTTCGCCCCTACGCTAAATACTATATCTTAACCTTCTAACGTATTGCTATACATAGGCGATCGCTCTTTCAATTACCCATTTTACTTTCCGAACGAACACTGAGATATCGATCGAGCCGAATAGCTTGTAGCACAGTACCAACATCTTCTCTACTTTCACCCAAAGTATGGAGAATATGTCCTCCCATCTCTAAAGCAGCTTCAAACTCTGGTTGTACTACTTCTTTTGCTCCCATCTTGGTTAATAAATCGATTTCAGGGTTACTATGGGAGCGCACAACAATATCTAATCCTGGTGCAAGTTCGAGAGCATGAGCCAGGAGGATACGGGTACTGGCAGGATCGGGTAGGGCAATAGCTAGAGCTTTAGCTTTGGATAAATGAGCCTTTTCTAGTACTAATTCTGAATCTGCATCACCAAAGATGTAAGGAAGTTTCTCCTGTCGCAATCGTCTAATAGCAGCTTCACTATTTTCGATTACTAATACAGAATAACCGCGATCGCACAGCATTTTAACAATGGTGTGTCCAACTCTGCCATAACCCGCTACTACCACATGATCGCAGATAGTTTCAGGTAGAGATATTTCTCGGCTGTTCTCTTGTTGACGCAGATATTCATTAATCCCTGGTATATGAGCAATATGTTGAGCAATTGTCGGGGCAAACTTCATACCTATAGGGGTTAAAACTAAAGTTATTGCTGTTGTACCAATGAGCAGTAAATATGTCTCTTGAGAAATAAATTCTAGTTCGTATCCCACTAAAGCTAAAACAAAAGAAAATTCTCCAATCTGATTTAGTCCTAAAGAAGAAATAATAGCAGTTTTAAAAGAATAGCCAAATTGCCAAATGATCGGAAAGATAACGATCGCTTTTCCTAACATCTCCAAAGCCACTAAACCCAAAATTACCCCAAAATTTTGCCATAAAATATTGGGGTCAATTAACATGCCAATAGCAGCAAAAAAGAGACTAGCAAAAGTATCTCGTACAGGAATTACTTTGGCTAAAGCTTGATCGGCATAATCAATTTCAGCAATCATTAACCCTGCTACAAAAGCACCCATTTCAATGGATAAACCTAAACTAGCGGTAATTAGGGCAACTCCTAAACACAGAGCAATTATAGTTAACAGAAATAATTCACTGTTTTCTGTATGGGCTATAGTTCTCATTAAAGAGGGAATAAACCAGTAACCAAAGGCAAAAGCACAGGTAAAAAAGAGAATTGCTTTTAATACCGCGATAAATAAAGCAAAAGCAAGATTATTTGGTTCATTAAGAGCAGGTAAAATCGCCAAAATCAATCCCAATGCTAAATCCTGAGCAATCAGAATTGCCAGCATGATTTGACCGTGAATAGTACTAGTTTCTCCTCTTTCAGTTAAAGTTTTGAGTACCACCGCCGTAGAAGAGAGAGAGAGAATCGCTCCGAGTAAAAATCCTTCTACTAGCGAACTTGCCCAACCAGAAAGCAAAGTAATTATCGCTACTAAAACTGTAGTCAAACCTATCTGTAGTAAACTACCACCAATAGCAATATCTTTAACTCGTTTCAATTCCGCCAGGGAAAATTCTACTCCCAAAGCAAACAGTAAAAAAGCTACGCCTACTTCTGCTAGAGACTTAATTTCCTCAATCTGGCTAATAAGTCCTAAACCAAAAGGACCGATCGCTAAACCACAAAAGAGATAGCCTAAAAGTACAGGTTGCCCTAGACGATTGGCAATAAAACCACCTACAGCAGATGAAGCCACAACTATAGTTAGATCGAGAATAAAAGCGTCTGCTCCTGCCATGGGGTTGCTAATTTTTTGCTATTTTCCACCTAGATTTTAGTTAGTCTGACTAAATAGATGGGTTTTTCCTTAATTAATATTTAAGTCCTGAGATAATTTAGTAGGGGCGCATCGCGATGTGCCCCTACTAGGATACCGCTCAAATCTTGAAACGGAGAGGGAGGGATTCGAACCCTCGAACGAGTTACCCCGTTACAGCATTTCCAGTGCTGCGCCTTCGACCACTCGGCCACCTCTCCAGGTTGCACTGCGATTTTCCATTATACATGGAAAAAAGATTTTTTTATCATGTTGTCAATTCTTTTTTGTTGGTAGACTACAAATTCTTTTTTGTTGGTAGACTACAAATTAAGCCATTTGTCTTAAAACTAACTAATGACCAATCATTGAACATTGAACATTTTGGATTCAAGCCTACTTCCTTGCCGAATGATAAATGATAAATGATAAATGAAATGACTAAATCCCATAAAATTACAGTCCACTATCGTCAAGCGGGTACAGTACATACAATGGAAGTCCCCGAAGATCGCTATATTCTGCAAACAGGAGAAACCCAAGGGGTAGAATTACCGTTTTCTTGTCGTAATGGGGCTTGTACTACCTGTGCTGTCAGAATTATATCTGGAGAAGTTTATCAACCAGAAGCGATGGGAATATCTGCCAAACTAAAAGAACAGGGTTATGCCTTGCTATGTGTTAGCTATCCTCGCTCTGATCTGGAAGTAGAAACCCAAGATGAGGATGAAGTATATCAATTGCAGTTTGGTCGTTATTTTGCTAAGGGCAAGGTAAGATTTGGTTTACCTTTAGATGAAGAGTAACTTTGACGCTCCCTTCGCTCTCTAGCGAGGGATTATCTTGAAAGCTATTAGCTATTGTGGGTATAAGACCCCCGTTAAAAATCTTTGATTTTAACGAAATTGTTTAACGATGAGTACAATCTCTCGTTAAAAATTAATTCTTACCGATTAGCCAAGCTAAAAGTGAACCATTGCGGTCTTGGGCTTTGCCCAAGTAGAGCAAATGGTGAACCCGTAGGGCTAAAGGCTAAAAGCTAAAAGCTATGAATCCGTCCTAGCCAAAAGCTAGCCGTTAAGCTTTTTACGCTCAATCTATATTTTTAAGCTCTAAAGTTTTACCTTCTGCCAATAACTTAGGTTGAGTGTAAAGAGTCTCTAGTAACAAAGATGAACCTGCTACCCAAGGAGGAACAATTAAGGCACCGATAATCCCTAATACTTGCGCTCCACCCAATACTGCCAAAAGTTGATAGAGGGGATGAATTTTAACGGAAGAACCAACCAAAACGGGATCGAGGAGATAGGTTTCTATATTTTGGATAATCACAAATAAAAGCAGTACCCACAAAAAAGTAAAACCACCTTGGGCTGTAGCCACAATTAGCGCAGGAATCGAACCTAGAACGGGACCAAAAAAAGGAATCAAATTAGTAAAGCCAGCAATTACTCCTAAACCGAGGGCTAATTCTGACAGTCCCAAAAATCCTAACCCGATACTAATAGCGATCGCTAAAATAGTAGAAACTAGAATGCGTCCCTGAATATAACCTCCCATTCTTTTGCTTACTGGTTTTATTTGCTTTGCCAAACGTTCATTCCAGGGATGGGGAAAAAGATTGATAATATCTCTAAGTAGTTCATCTGAACCAGAAAGCATATAGCCAGAGAGAATAAAGGCTAATAATAGACCAAAAACATTGCCAATAATACCTTTTGTAACCACATAGTAACCGCCAATCAAGACCTTTTGACTGGAGCGAATTACCCAGTTAGTTAACGCCTGAGGATCGAATAACTGACTAATTATTGTGGGCTTGCCTGGTTCTACCATTCCAAAACGCATAGCCAGGTTATCTATGAGCGATCGCACGGCTTCTAGATAAGATGGTAACTTACGTATTAATCTTTGAATTTGTTCGACTACAGTAGGACCAATTAGCCAAATTAACCCAGTCAGAATAGAAATCAAACCTAAATAAACCAAAATTGTGGCTAACCAGCGAGGAACTCCTAATTTTTGAGCTACTGCAATAATTGGTGCTAGGGTAGCTGCTATCACCACAGCAATCATAAGAACAACAATTAAGCTTCTTAATTGCCACAATAAAACTAACAACAGACTAACAGCGACAACCAAAATCAAACTGGTTATCGAAAGAGTAATACGTTTTTCGGCCATATATTCAGTGATTATTTATAGGTTAGGAGCAAGATAATTTAGATCTGTCTTGAAAAAAAAGTTCAGAAGTTACAGAAGTTCAGAATAAATCTATTTTCATCTCTGGGTTGTGAACAATAATTCATGGCATCTCTTTGTCTTCCTTGTCTTCCTGAACCGACTTAATTAGGACTTATGCAAGAAGTCTAGTACCTTGCCCCTACTTATCAACTATTTACTACTGGTTCAGTTTCCTTTATATGATGATTATTATCGCAGTTTTCACTGTTGATGAAACTTTTATCTACGACTGCTTTAATAAAGCCTAAAAATAGAGGATGAGGAGTGCTGGGGCGAGAACGAAATTCTGGATGGAATTGAGTGGCAATAAAGAAGGGATGATCTTTAAGCTCAATAATTTCTACTAGACGACTGTCAGGGGATGTGCCACTAATTTCGTAACCTGTTTCTAAAAATAAATTACGATAAGCATTATTAAATTCATATCGGTGTCGGTGACGTTCATAGACTACTTCTTCTTGATAGAGAGAAAATGCTAAAGTGCTTTCTTTCAAACGACAGGGATATAAACCTAAGCGCATTGTCCCCCCCAAATCAACTACGTCATGTTGTTCTGGGAGTAGATTGATTACTGGATTGGGAGTATCTGGAGCAAATTCTGAACTATGAGCATTTTCTAAATTGGCTACATTCCTTGCCCACTCGATTACGGAGCATTGCATACCCAGACACAAACCCAAGAAAGGTACTTTTTGTTGACGGGCATATTCGATCGCCATAACTTTTCCATCAACACCACGAACTCCGAATCCCCCAGGAACTAGGACACCACTTACATCCTGAAGATATTGGGCTGCACCATTAGCTTCGATATCTTCGGCATTAATCCAACGAAGGTTAACTTCACTATCTGTGGCGATCGCTGCGTGTCCTAAAGCTTCAACTACAGATAAATAGGCATCGGTTAACTGAATATATTTACCCACAATCGCAATATTAATTTGCCTGCGAGGTAAGTTCATCCGCTTAACCAGATTACTCCATCCTTCCAAGTTAGGTTGTCTCTGTTCTAATTGTAATAATTCTAGGGTTTGTTGGGCTAATCCTTCTTGTTCTAAAATTAGAGGTACTTCATAAATACTGCTTGCGTCTCTAGATGTAACAACTGATTCTACTGGTACATCACAAAATTCAGAGATTTTTTCTTTAATTCCCGCCTTAAGAGGGCGATCGCTACGACAAACTAAGACATCAGGCTGAATACCAATAGAACGTAACTCTTTAACCGAATGCTGGGTTGGCTTGGTTTTCATTTCCCCTGCTGCGGTGATCCAGGGAATAAGGGTAACGTGCATATAAACTACATTATTGCGTCCCACATCTTTACGAAACTGACGAATGGCTTCCATAAAGGGCAAAGATTCAATATCGCCCACAGTTCCCCCAATTTCCGTAATTACCACATCAGAACCAGTATTTCTAGCTACTCGATGAATTCGTTCTTTAATTTCGTTGGTAATATGGGGTATGACTTGTACTGTTCCCCCTTGATAATCCCCTCGTCTTTCTTTATTAATTACGGCTTGATAAATCGAACCAGTAGTAACACTATTGAGACGGGACATCGAAGTATCGGTAAATCGCTCGTAGTGTCCTAAATCTAAATCCGTTTCTGCACCATCATCAGTAACAAATACTTCTCCGTGTTGGAAAGGACTCATTGTACCTGGATCGACGTTAATATAGGGGTCTAGTTTCAGAATCGAGACAGAGTAATTACGAGATTTTAATAATCTGCCTAAACTAGCTGCCACAATACCTTTCCCAATACTGGAAACTACTCCACCAGTAATAAATACAAATTTAGCCATAACAGTTCAGATAATTCGATCGCCCACGCGCATAAAATCTAACCCGTTTATTTTGCCACATAGTTTGACTAGCAAGCATTAAAGTATTTCATATTAGAGAATAGCAATTGGCTTGAAGCGATTTTCTCCGTCTTCACAAAGCAAGTATTACTTATTTCTGCTGATTTTCACTTAATTTTACAAACTTAGGTATTAAATCTGTTTGAGATAAGGCATTATCTTGGGGAAAATAATTAGAAGAATGCCCTGTTAAACAAATTAAAATAAAGCAGAATAATAAATCAAGCCATAGTTTAGATAATTGCTTCATTAGTTTATGCTTTAAATAACTGACAATACTTATTATCCCCCCGAAAAACAACTACGTCTTATCAACTAGAGAAAAATCATACTATCTAAATAAAATTCTTCTCTAATTTGAAGATGAGATAAAGAAATTAAATTTAAGATACAAGAAAAAACCCACTCTCTAAGCTAGAAAGCGGGATCAACAACAAATTAAAAGTTTTTTCTTAATAAGTTGAATATAGATTTTTAGAGATAACATTCCATTTTTTAGTCATATGCAATTAATTTTTACTACAACAATAGATACCTTGTTAAAGTAAATTTTTATTCAAAATTACTTATACTATTTAGTACAAAAGCAGATCATAGTTTACCCATCACGAGCAACCATAATCACTGTAATATTGTCAGATCCTCCTGAAGTTTTAGCTGCTTCAATCAATTCCTTTACTGCTCGATCGCAGCTTTCGCTTTGACCAAGATAATTACTAATTAAATCGTCGGATACCTCTTCAGTTAAGCCATCACTACATAATAGTAATCGATCGCCCGAATGCACATCTAATTCTTGGATATCGACTTTATACAAGTCCTTACGACCCAAACATTGGGACAAAACGTGTCGCCAAGGATGGAATTTCGCCTGTTCTTTGGTAATTTCTCCTGATTTAAGAGCCAAACCTACCCAGGTATGATCGTCAGTAATCTGTTCTAAGTGAGAATTTCGCCAGCGATAAAGGCGAGAATCTCCCACATGAGCGCACCAAGCTTGATCGCGGAAAATCAAAACTACCACCGTAGTACCCATGTCACCTCTTTCGGGATGACTGGACTGATCGTCAAGGATACTTTGGTTAGCTGTATCAATTGCCTCTTTGAGCAATTCAGTCGAAGAAATAGGAGAATCCCAATGGGTTTCTAGATATTTCTGAATTTGTTCTGTGGCAATCTTACTAGCTTCCTGTCCACCAGCGTGTCCACCCATACCGTCAGCTACAATAAAAAAACGTCCTTGAGGATCGTCTATTACGTAGCTGTCTTGATTAACTTCTCTTACTAGTCCTGTATCTGTAAGACCTGTAAAGCGGAATTTCATAGATAATTAGCTAAATTCTCAAAATTTACATCTCTTTTAAAACATTCGATCTATGCGTTCAAGACGTTTGAATAAACGCAATAGTGCCAAAGCAGGAATTATTCCTACTATAGTAACAATCAAGGCTACTAGTTTATCACCATTTACGAATAAAAGAGTTGCAGATAAAATCAAAGCACTAAATATTAGAGTATAGTTTGTTCCTAATTGGATTGCGCTCAGACGGCGCAAAACCCTTTCTGATTCTAGGGAGCGGACGCGAATTCGCAAATCCCCTCGTTCTAGTTTTTCTATTGTATCCTCTATTCGTCTAGGTAGACCTAAAGCACTAGTACCTACTTGAGCAGCTTGTCTGCTCAATTCATCTAAAATTGTATTGCTATTGTTGCCGTTATTACTAGTCATAAGCTGCATTGCAAAGGGTTGTGCAACCTCCATAAAATTAAATTCTGGGTCTAGACCTTTACCTACTCCTTCTAAAGTAGAAAAAGCTCGCATCACAAAAGTGAAAGTTGCGGGGAAACGAAAAGGCTGACCATAAGCTATATCATATAAATCTTCGCTGATAGCATCTACAGACTGCTCCTCGAAAGGTTTGTCCATAAAATTATCCAGCATGTATTGAATCGATCGACGAACGGGAGTCATATCTCCTGTCGGAGTTAATGCCCCTAATTCAATCAAGGAATCAACTACAAGATTGGAATTTTTTTGGGCGATACCAAATAGAGTATCCATAAGTTTTTCACGGATATTACTTTTGATTTCCCCCATCATGCCAAAATCATAAAAAATTAATGCTCCTTCTGGACTTACTGCTAAGTTACCAGGATGAGGATCGGCATGGAAAAAGCCATTATTTAGTAATTGGTGTAAATAGGCTTTGGCCCCTAATCTTGCCAGTCTTTTTCTATCTAATCCAGCAGCTTCTAAAGCTTCGTAATGGCTAATTTTGATTCCTGGGGCATATTCTAAGGTTAGGACTCGAGGAGAAGTGTATCGCCAATAAACACGGGGAACATCTACCCAATTTTCACTACGAAAGTTACGACGAAAAGTATCAGCATTACGACCTTCATTAATATAATCTGTTTCTAACCAAAGAATCCGACAACATTCTTCATAGATACCAATCCAGTCTCTACCTTTCCCCCAACGAGGATGGTTTTGAAAGTAACGAGCGATTTGTTTTAGAATTGCCAGATCGATAGTAAAAAGTTGTTTTAAACCTGGTCTTTGAATTTTGACTACTACTTCTTCCCCATTATGTAACTGTGCTTTATGTACTTGTCCTAAACTAGCAGCAGCTAAAGGGGTAGGATCAAACTTACGAAAGAGTTTGGTAATAGGTTTACCTAAATCTTCTTCAATAATGGCAGCAGCTTGTTCGTAAGAAAATGCAGGAACACGGTCTTGCAGTTTAGAAAGTTCGTGGACATATTCAGCCGGAAATAAATCAGCACGAGTGGAAAATAATTGACCCGCTTTAATAAATGTGGGACCTAAATCTAACAGACTTTCTCTAATCCAGATAGCTTGCGATTTTCTTCTAGCTGCCAGTTTATCTTCACTAAAACCATTGGCGTAAGTCCATTTCTGATTATTGCGCCAGAATTTAAACGACATATTGAAAACAAAAAGCCATATGTCTATTCGGCGACGATTTCGAGAGTATTTTTTTTGATTCCAACGATAGGATTTTTTGCTTGTTTCTGGTCTAATGAGAGACGGATTAAGTACAGGATTTGACCTGTAACTTGGAGAATCTTGGGTATTTGAGGAAACGGCAGACACTAGGTTTTTTAATATTGGTGATTTTAACTAAAAACTTTTTTAACGATCGGCAAAACAATTGTTCTAGGATTGAACCTTGATTAATTAAAGATTTTCTTAATCTATTCCTGACGATATTTATTTAATTCTGCTTTAAGAGTAGCGATTTCTGCTCTCAATCGATCGAGCATTTCTTGTAAATCCCCAGAAGAACTTTTGCTGCTAGAAGTAGAGGTAGAAGCTTGACTACTAGCTGCTACCTTTTCTGCTCTAGCTTGTACTTCTTCTGTAAATTGCCTTAAGTTTTCTCTCTGTTCTGCATCAAACTTACCAATTTCACTAACAACATTAGTAAACGCGTCTTCTACTTTTTCACTCAAGACTTCAGCTAAGGCTCTGCCAAAAAAAAAGGCTTGGATAACAGGATTACTCATAGCAAAATTTCTTAATAGGTTTCGTAACAAATTATATCTTGCTTCTCAAGTAAGCTGAAATATCTCAGAAAGGCTAATTTTTATGATTTTTTGTCTCTAAAACGAGATTGGGCATACAAATCAAATTATCATCTTTAACTGAGATTAAGCCCTGCTTGCGTAATTTACCCATCAAACGGGTTACAGTAACGCGAGTAGAACCAATGGCACTGCCTATTTGAGCATGGGTTAACATGTAAGGAAGATAGTACCCTTTGTCTGCTTCCTTGCCGTATTCTTCGATTAGTAGAGTTAAAAAACTAACGAGGCGATCGATGGTTTTTCTTTGACCTAAAGCACTTAGCCACAAAAGTTTACGTTGGTGTTGATAACGAAAAGCTTCAAAAACTTCTTGACGAAAATGAGGCCAATTATCTAAATCATGCCAATACATCCAAACTATAACAGTTCTATCTACATGGGCATAAGCTTCAAGCGCAAAAGAAGATTGAACAACAATCTCAAAAGGTTGACCAGCATCCACAAAACCGAGAAAAGCTTCTTCAGGAAAATCAGCAGGAGGTTCTGTCTCATCTGGCTCATCATCGCTCATTACATTTGTTTGAGATACACCAACCAAGCGCACACAACCTTGATGGACTAGATAAAGCAAACCCGAACGTGCAGGTATTTGTTCATCTTTTCTGAATGTACGTTCACGATAGTGGGTTTGCGCCCAATCAACAATACGCTGCCAAGTAAGGAAAGGACGAGATGCTTCTAATGAGCGATCGGAATATTCCATAGTTGAAGAGACAAACTATATTAATACATCATTGCATAATTGATTTTACATGGATACCAATGTATCAAAAAACACTCCTTGTCATAAGTTTTCAAAATTATACATAAATAGAGAAAATTTAGCAGTTAAAAAGCTATTAAGACAGCATATACTTGAGTCAATCAAACGATATCAAAGTTTAAATCAACTAAATGTTGAATTTGAGACAGTTAAAGCTTTAATTGCTCATAAAATCACTCTATGCGATCTTAGTAAAGTTTCTTCTCTAGATATTGTCTATCGATGCGCGATCGCCTTTCCTCTAGCTAATTATTGGCATTTATCACCCTTAATCCTAGCTCAAAACTTAAAGGAGTTTTTACTTACGAGGGATGTAATCTCAGAAACAAGACCTATACTGATATTTGAAGTTAAGGTTGTCTCGGCAGGTTGGATTGATTTTTGTATGAGCGATCGCGCTTTAGCAGTTTGGCTAGATGAAGTTATTCAGTGGGCTAGCCAGGGGCTGGGGAGCAGGGGGGCAGAGGAGCAGGGGAGTTTTTTTGAGATTCAGTATGCTCATGCTCGTTGTTGTAGTTTACTTCGTTTAGGGCATCAGGAGAAGTTAATTAAAATTAAGTATGAGTATTCAGAGTGGGCAATAGTTGAACCGATCACTCTTTCTTGGGTAAATACTCAAGGAGTTTTTTTGTTAGTAGATCCCACAGAAAGATGCTTACTAATTCAGTTACTAACGGTAGTAGAACAACTAATTGATCCCTCAAAGAAGGTTAATTGGACTAGGCTAGCCCATAATCTAAGTACTGTATTTTTAGATTTTTGGGCTGAGTGCCGTATTTATGGCGAAGTCAAACAAAAAACTCCAGATTTAGCTCAAGCAAGGTTAGGATTAGTTGCTTTAGTTCAACATTTTTTATATCGGATTTTACGGTATAAGCTATCCGTAATTCCTCTGACAGAAATTTAAATTAAGGTTATTAAAAAATAATGTTATCTTAACCATTCTCTACGCAAAGGAAAAACTTACAGCTTCTAGCTAATGCACAGCAAAGCATGTTTTAAGCAAATTGATTTGGTTGGGAATCGACAATAACCTGTCTGAATTGTTTTTTAAGAGCTAAAACTTTTTGATAGGAAAGACTATTCCCTTGTTGTTCATATTGTTTGAGAGCGACGTTTATATCGTTAAAAGCAAGGTTATACTTTCCTAACTGATAGTACAAGAGAGCTCGATTAACGTACGCTTGAGTAAAATCTCGATTTAGTTGTATAACTTGAGTAAAATCATCAAGTGCTGCTAGATAATTTTTTTGGTGATGATAAATACAACCACGATTGTAGTAAGCAGAATAGTTATTACTATCTAAACTAATAGCTTGATTGAGATCGGAAATACCTCGATCGTAATTAGCTAACATGAGGTGGCTAACACCGCGATCGCTATAAATTAAAGCTTTTTGATGGCTAGAGGTTGAGCGAGGAGATTTTAAAGCTAAACTGTAGTCTTTGATGGCTTGTTGATAATCTTCCAGAGCAAAATAAACTAAGCCAAGATTATAATAGGCTCGATAGTTATCCCGATCCCTCTCGATAACATATTGATATTTAGCGATCGCTCGATCGTATTCTTCCCTCCGATAGTAGACTAGCCCCAAATCAAGATAAGCTTCTAAGTTATCGGGATCATAATCGATCGCCCTAGTGCAATCAGACTTAGCAGCCAAATATTTTTGTAGGTGTATATTCACTAAACAGCGATTGCTATAAGCAGCACCAACTAAATTATCCTTAAAATTGATTACTTCAGTGAAATCGAGCAGAGCTTGTTGATAGTTTTGTTGACGAACATGATCTAATCCAGAGTTAAAGATATCCTTAGCGTCTCTATCGGATGCAGCGAAAACTGGGGAACTAAACCACAAAACTGTGGCAATAGTCAGATAAAAGCAAGTCAAAAATATTCTGTGCCAAACAACCATTTAGTGCAGTCAAAAGCATACAGTAACAACCAATGTCCTTTGGTTTTACCTTTACTTCTTCAATTTAGAACTAGACTTTACTTACTCAAGCAATCTCTTTAATAAGTCTTTAGAATCATCTGTTATCAGAACCAATATCTGTAAAATTTTACACGGTATTTTTTTCAGCCGTGAGTGAGCTTGCTCTTGTTTTTTTCCAGAGAAGAAGAAACTACTGTAGTCGAAACCATAGCTGCTATCAATTGTTCTGGTGAGACAGAGAAAGGCAAGCGATGAATATCGGCATGAGGATTACAGGCAATTTCTGCTGCATGACGCAGTTCAGCTAGACTAACATTGCCTAATCCTAACTCTTCTAAAGTTTTGGGTAAACCAATAGCTGTATAAAACTCTAATAACTGTTGTCTAGATGTAGTTGATAGTTGATTGCCTTGTATCATCTCTTCTAGACGTAGTTGGACCAAAATACCATAAGCAACTTTTTCGCCGTGTAGAGCATCGTGAGCAGCTTGAATATGGGTTAAGCCGTTATGTACTGCATGAGCAGCTACGGTACGGCAATTTGCACCCCCTAAGCCACCAATCACTCCCGCTAAGAGAACAGTAGCATCCACCACTTCTTGCCAGTCATCACTTTGGGGATTTTTGATAGCGATCGCTGATTTTTGGAATAAAATATCTCTGAGAATTCTTGCCTGTTGTACCGCAGCAATAGTTAAAGTAGCAGAGGAATTACCACTACTAACGGAAGCTTCATACCATTTAGCGATCGCATCTCCAATACCTGCTACTAGGGTACGCTTAGGTGCAGTTCTAATCAAACTATAATCAACAAGGAGTAAATCAGGACAGCGATTTAACCCAACATCGTACTGAAACGCTCCCTCTTCAGAATAGATATTCGATAGAGCAGTCCAAGCAGCACAGGTAGCTGCGGAAGTGGGAATAGTTACAATCGGTAATTGGCATTGATGAGCCAGTAGTTTAGCTGTATCGAGAGCTTTACCTCCACCAACCCCAATAATAAAATCTGCTTGATGGGATACAACTTTTTCTGTGAGGATCGCTAAAGAAGATTCTGCACAATCTGGACTATAACTGGCATAGTCTGCTTTAAGTTCAGATTGGTTTAAAACTGGTTGTAAATAGGGTTGAATCAGATCTAAAGTCTTGTTTCCTCCTACTACTAATGGTAATTTGCCCAAACGAGCGATCGCTTCTCCTGATTTGGCTAAACATTTTTCTCCCCTCAATACCTGAGTGGGAGCAATTAATAAAGGAGCAAATTGAGTTTTTTGTTGGTTAGCTAATTCATTTTTGGGTAGTTGTTTTTTTGCCATAAGATAATATTTAGACTTCATCAAAAAATAGCCAAAGGAATAGCTGAGGAACTATTCCTACGAGTCTTCTATTCTAGGCAATTTAGCTATATTCTGACTAAATATTTCTATTTCCATATTTTCGTCATCTTTGGCAGCTAGCGATCGCTTAATTTGTCCTAGGTAAAGAGGTTGAGACATATTTGGTTGAGGATGAATTACGGTTCTTAGTCTAATTGTGAGCTTGCTGCCCTGATTTAAGCCACTTCTGCCATAGGAAAATAAATCAACCGCAGCTTGACGCAAAGTAGGTTCTATCGCTGATTCTTCGATCTCAGGAGGTACTACCACAACTGCCTGATTTGCTCCGTTGTCATAGACAAGAGTATAACGAGTTGCCCCAGGGATTTCTACTCTATTAAAAATCCCTAGTCCCAAAGCCCAAATACTAAGGGTAATTACCCCCATAAAACTGGTAACACCGACTAAGCGAAAACGAAAGCCCCAACCTACAATAAAACTTATTGCAGTCAATACGAAACAAACCAAAGTAGCGATACCCGACCACTGGGCATAAGTCAATAAATCAGTAGACATTTT
>JASJDI010000173.1 GCA_030065155.1 Xenococcaceae cyanobacterium MO_188.B29 | reverse complement strand
GATTATCCCATTAAGGATTATCATTAAGTCTAGTTTATTGAGAAACAGTTTTGGGCTGAAACTCTTATTTGATGGTACTTTCAGGGAAGCCGTGAAAAGTCAGGTTTATTTAGCGGGACTACTCAGTTAATTTTCCCTACCGATAGTGCAGCAATCTTAGTAGAAGTTATAACTGGAGAAGAATCAGAAACTCCTTCTCTTAATGAACTCAAAATTGGTACTCTCACAGAAGTTGGCAATATTTTGATCAATGGAGTGATGGGTTCAATTAGCAATGTCCTAACTCAAAGAATTTACTATAATGTGCCCTGCTACATCGAGGCAGACATCGAGCATTTACTGCCATTGCAAATGCCTGATGCCGAGCAATTTTTTATCCTCGCTCAAACCCGCTTCGATATTTCCGAGATAGATGTTCAAGGAGATATTATTCTTTTTTTCAACGTTGACTCTTTCCAATCTTTGTTAACTGCGATCGACAATGCAGGGTAAATTTAGCTGACTTTTCGCAATCACAAGAATTTCCAAGACTTAGACTTGTCAAAAATAGAGATACAAAGTATGTCGTTTAAAATAATGCCACAGTTACTATCCGAG
Source organism: Xenococcaceae cyanobacterium MO_188.B29 (assembly GCA_030065155.1). GTDB lineage: Bacteria > Cyanobacteriota > Cyanobacteriia > Cyanobacteriales > Xenococcaceae > JASJDJ01. The sequence continues at coordinate 13,862 of JASJDI010000173.1, read as the reverse complement.
ATAGGATAAAAATACTAGTTAATACTAGATTTATCTGGATTTTCGAGCCATAGAATACCATTAACAATTGATTCGATGGAAAAATTCAAGCTTGGGTTATTTAAAGCCAAGATTAGCTTTAAATATTTAAAAAATATCCTACCAAAAGATATTAAGGATTTAGGTACAGAAAGCAAAAAAGAGCTAACCGCAGCACAAGTTAATGAAGTTAAACAAAAAATTGCCAGCTTAACTACCCATCCAGTTCAAAAATCAGCAATTGTTGATGCTTTTCAACAGGCTTTAGCACAATGGCAGCAACAACCAGAAGGAAATAATAGTCTAGTTGTTTTATCTAGCCCAGTTTCGCCGTTAACCAAAGTTATTAGTGAATCCTTAACTAGTTTAGAATCAGATAACCTCATCGAAACTAAATTTTTATCATGGCAAGCCAGACTGCACGACTATCGCCAGATTAAAACCCAAATGCTCTCTAGCATAGAAACTTCTACAGCAAACATCCAAACAACATCCGAGAGCTATAAACTAGTCGCTATTCCTCGTTTAGAGTGGCTTTTCTTGCGCTGTATTGGGGGTTTAGAAACAATTGAAGCCTTACGAGATTTGGTTGCTGGCGACTCTTCCCGTTTTTGGTTAATCGGTTGCAATAGTTGGGCTTGGCAATACTTAGAAAAAGTCTATCAGATAAATGCCTACTTAACTAATACTATTTCTATACCACCACTACAAGATGAACATACTCAGGAATGGTTACAAGCTCTAACAACAGAGTTTAATCTCAATTGGCAAGCAGATAATGAATGGCTGCAACTTAGAATTAAAGAAACCAAACAAGCCACAAGAAAACATCAAGAATTAGATGAAGTTGCCAAAATACAAAAAGAGTATTACGAAAAAATTACGGATATATCTCAGGGAATTAGTAATGTATCAGGAGATTTATGGTGGCGTTCTTTGAAAATTGATGATACTAACACGGATATAGAAGAAACTCGCTATGCCATTACTAGACCAAAATTACCAGATTTACCTATTTTAATAATTGAAGATCACTATTTACTCTACTCACTTTTACTGCATGGGGGTATGAGTTTAGTTCATCTCACCGCTAGTTTAGGAAAAAGTCAAAGTGTTGTCAAAAGTCGAACTCAATACTTATTACAAAATGGTGTAATTGGTAAAGAACAAAACTTACTGTATGTCAATCCTGCCTACTACCCCAGACTTAAAAACTTACTCGGTAACAATAATTTTTTAGTTGATTAAATGATGGATAATATTTTCTGGTTGGCTCAAGCTAACAGTAGGGGTTTAGATGTCGATCGCATTATTAGCAATGTCACAATTATCAAGATATTTCAGGGTCTTATTCTGATTTTAGTTGCCTATATACTGCTATTAGTTAGTGAAAAGTTTAACTATTGGCTTTCTGAAAAAGTTCCCAATCGTTTTCGCTTAATTGTCAAACAATCATTACCCTTAGTTAGGGCAATTATTTTAGGAATAACGATTATTTCTTTACTGCGTCTGTTTCTGCGCTTGTCTGCTAATAATCTATTAGCATTAACAGGGACGATTTCTCTAGCTCTAGGTTTTGCTTTTAAAGACTATGCTAGTTCTTTAATTGCGGGATTAGTAGCATTATTTGAAGTTCCTTATCGAGTAGGAGACAGAGTACAAATTGGAGAACATTATGGAGAAGTGATTAGTTTTGGATTGAGAGGAATCAAGCTAAGGACTCCTAGCGATAATATAGTTACCATTCCCCACAATAAAATTTGGACAGAAGCAATTTCTAATTCTAACGATGGAGCATTAGAAGCGCAGGTAATCGCTGATTTTTATTTTGCTCAAGATGTAGATTTAGACTTGGTAATGAAAATATTGTATGAGGCAGCTTACACCAGTCAATATACTCAATTAAAATTGCCTATTGTGGTCACGATGGATGAAACTCCTTGGGCGACTCATTTAATGCTTAAAGCTTATCCCATGGATGCACGGGATGAGAATATCTACAAAACTGATTTACTGAAACGTTCTAAGCAAGCCTTAGCTCAGCATAATGTCCAATATCCGCCTCAATGGGGATATAGTAGCTCTAACCATTAAGAATTTCAGTAAAGGAAAAATTGGTAGCATCCAAACCATATATATATTAGTTAACCGCAGTTAAAAATAGATTTTTTTCAGTTAATCTTCGCCTAGTCAAGCCAGGTAAAGCAACTAATCTTCCATTCATATCAGCTTTATTCCAGCGCGGAAACTCCCTCGCTGCGCCGAAAAAGTCTTCAGCATTAAGTTTTCTAAATAAGGTACTTTTGAATAGTGGTTTGACACCAACATTAAAAGCAAAAGAAGTCAAAGCCACTAATTGATTAGAATTTAATTCGACAGTAGATGCGGAAAATATCTGTTGTTGAATCTTTCTTAGTTCATCTTTGAGTGATAATTCGGCTTTGACTTGAGAAATGCGATCGCCCAATTTGACTTTCTTACCTTCAATGACGGGCATTCCATAACCAATCACCACTGTACCATCAGTATCTACATAAGCAGAAGAGCTAAAACCTTCTAATTCTTTAACCAAAGTAACAGCTTGAAGTAGAGAAGATTCCAGTTTTGGCTCTTGCTTGCGAATATATTTAGCTGGTTTAACAGCAACTAAACTATCGCTCTTCAAATTACCACTATAATTATCTTTTTTGCTCGATAATTCTCTATTTTCTTGCTCGCGATCGCTTGTTGTTGTATTACCAGGAGTATCAACTAACTGGTTTATAACTGAAACAGATGATGATTGAAAATTGTCAAAAGAAGCCGTTTGGTTCTGGGTCGCTGGAAAAGGTAGAGTCAAAATCGTAGATGCGGTAACAGCGATGATTGTAGTCAAAATCAACTTTTTATTGACAATATAAGTAATCTTTTTCATGATCTTATACTCCCAATTCATAAATTGGAAGTCTGAGCTATTCCTTACAAAATTGAGTATTGTCAAAGCTCAACCCAAAAGTATTTTTGATATCAAATCCGTTTAATTAGTGGAAATAAAAAATCTCCGTGTCTTCCCATCTCCGTGTCACTGTGTCAACCTTATTTACAACTATTCAAGCGGACTTCATATGAGTTGCTGCTTTAATAATCTTAAATTCATTTAAGCGAATTTTCCGAGCGAGTCAATCAGCCAAGTGGTCATAAATATTAGGTGGTCAACTAGTCCATATGGTTGATGGAATAGATACTTACATCGGTTTGCATAAATAAAAGGAACAGTAACAGCAGTTAGCAAATCGAAGTGCTAGGGACTTGAAAACTTTGATGTTTTTTAATGTCTATCTCTTGTCAAGAATGACATAAAAATCATGTCTATTAATTCAATTCAACAATACTATCTATCTAAAGGATGAGTCATCACTATAAAAGTTTATTCCTTTAGATAGTTAATTATTTAATTCTTAGGAGAGTTTGTATTTTTCGATATCTATTGTTTAATTAATTATTAGTTTCACAATCAAAAATAATCCTAACTGTTAATAGGTAGTATTTTTTAGGAGTAAAACATATTTATGTTAGGTCAAAAAATCTCTAAATTAGTTTCCTTAAGTCAGATATTAGTTCTGAGTACTGGAGTAACTTTAGCTCTAAGTAATAATGCTAATGCTACTGAATTTATTGAACTTCAATACCAAGATAGATACGCTGCTGTTACCATTAATGAACTGAGTAGATTTGCTCGTAATGGCGTAATTCCCCAATCAATTCAAAACCTATTTGATTCTACTAATAAAATCCCTAGTGATATCAGCAGTATTCTTAATAAAGAACTTAAAATTAGTGCTAAATTCGTCAATAGTTTCATCAATAGTTCCATTGGAGATTTTGTCCTAGGAGGATTAGATGAAGTAATTAATAACTCTTCTAGTCGTGGCGATCTTACTAATGTTCGCTCTACTTTGGTGGCTGCTTATGAAGATGATAATCGGGTTTCTTTGATTGAATTAATTGAAAGATATCCTCAAAGAGAACTGAAAGTTAATGTCACTGACTTAGAAGGTACTTACAATAAAATTAGTGACATTGTTGAAGATGTTTTACCAGCTCTAGAAGTTGCTAAATCCTATGTTCAAGATTTGGTATGTGAATGTAACCCAATAGCACTATCTGAAGAGGGAACAACTACTTTAGTAGCAAGTAATAATGCTAATTGTAATAAGACTAATGCCATAACTAGAGAACCAGCTAAATCTCAAGCAGAAAAAGTATCTGAAATACTAGCAAGAAACAATGCTACTTTATCTCAGGCTAATTAATTTAATTTTTTCTGGCTAAGAAAGAGGGAGGTTCCTCATCTCCCTACTAAGCAAAATAGTAGTCTTAATCTTTCACTTTTAGGTTATCAGTTATGACGATCGACTTTTTATCTCTACAGCAAAAATTTTCTCAGTGGTTTACTAAAAGTAGTATTTTGTTTTTAGGAATAACCACAGCTACATTACTAGGCAGTAGTAAAGCGATAGCTTCTCAGGAAATTATTCTAAATTATAGTGCGTTAGGTCAATCAGTTTCTGTTCAAGATTTAGAAACTTTTGTAGAAACGGGGGAAATGTCTTCTTCTATTCGTTTTTTGGTTGGTGCTACTAAGCAAAATCCTGATGATGTGCGTAATGCCTTGACTAAAGAAATAAGTCTAAGTTTAACTTTTTTGTCCGATGTACTCAATAGCTTGCCAGGGGAATATGCCCTATTCCAAGCAGGGCAAATTATTCATCCCAAAGCCAAACCTAATCGGGCTTTAATTACTTCTTTGCGAGGGGCATTGATTCTCTCTGCAAGTGGAGATAATAAAATTTCTCTGTTGGAGTTATTCCAAAATTATCCTACTCAGCAGATGTATATCGATGCCAGATTGCTTAGAAATACCTCTGAGGATGTCATTGACTTTATCAATCGTGCCGAAGAACGTTTGGAAGTACCTTTGGCGATCGCCAAAAGTTTTCTAGAAGATATGGTATGCGATTGTGAGTCTGGTTGGCAAACTAAGGCAGAGTTATCCCAATAAAGACAACCTTGATGGTTGCTCATAAGAACAATGGTTATGGCAACTTCCACTTCAAAATCCGCTCGAATAGTAGTCTTAACTCCAGAAGAACATATTACTCTCAAATCCGAACAGGAAGTTCTTTTACTACTGCAACATTTAGCTAAAAGCCAAGAAGTTACGGTTAAACTAATTCTCGATCGCCTTTACGATCTTGGCGCGCTTAATATTATTAAAAATAAATTGCGCTCTCGTATTCTCAAAGGGACAGTTAAAGGATTAGCCCAGCTTTCTAAACCTGCATTTAGGGTTATTGGATTTTATTGGTTTAAACAAAATTGTCCTCAATTAATTGCTGATTGGCTAGTCGAGCAAGTTACTTTCAGTAAAACAGAAGAAAATGCCACGGAAATACTAGAAGCATCAGCTAATAGCTTGCAAACTTCAGAGTCAAATAATCCAAAGATTAAAAAATTACGTTCTCAAGTCAGATTGCTTACCGTTATTTTAATTACTGTTATTACAATTTTTGGTGGTAGTTTTGCCTGGTTATTTTACAGTCTTAAAGTTCAACCATCTTCTCTACAGCAACCAAAAGAAACCCACAGTACATTAACTGAAAAATAATTTCTCAATCCCTTCAATTCTACAATTAGGAATACATTATGACTTTTACCGTGCCAAATTTTAAAACTAAATTTCGTCGTTTCGTTAGTTTTTCTCAAGCACTCTTACTTGGTACTACTAGTTTGCTCTTAATTAATACTAGTGCTAAGGCCACAGATATTGTTGATATCAAATATAAAGATACCGAACTTTCGATCAAAACCAAAGAATTAAAGAAATTTTCCCAAACAGGTGAAATCCCTCCTCATCTACAACAATTTTTTGATGATACAGAACAAGTACCTGATTTTTTGAGTGGTTTACTAGCCAAAGAAATTTATCTTAGTCGTAGTTTAGTTAATGATGTTCTTGATAGTACTACAGGGCAATTCTTCTTGCTTAAACTAAATCAAACCATCAATACTTCTTCTAGCACAGAAGATTTAGAAGACCTCAAAAAAACTATTATTAAAGCTTACAATAATGACAGAGAACTTTCTGTATTAGAGCTACTAGATAAATACCCTCAACGCAGACTAAAAGTCGATTTGACTAACCTAGAAGGTACATATAATGATGCTAGTAACTTTACAGAAAGAATCTTACCTGCCTGGGAAATTGCGAAGTCTTTTCTAGAAGATGTAGTGTGCGATTGTGAAGCCCAATAAAATTCTAGGGCTAAGTGAATCACTATTTACCTAATGTCTCAGATGTTCCCATCTCTTTTAATCAGACAAAAGCAACTAATAAAAGCTCTTAACTCTTAGTAGGCTAACAGTTAAGAGTTAAAATAACTAACCTAAAAGCCAAGAGTAGCTATTAGATAGCTACTTAATAAAACCTAAAAACAGTCCAATATTTTGGAGATAGGTAATCTGCCTAAAAATAGTTAAATTTTTATGACTTTGGCTGTTAAGATTAAACCTAAAATCTATAATAATATTAAAAGCAATTTCAGTTTTATAAGGGATAAAATCGATGCACACCCCCGTGGAGCTAGATTGTTTTTAAAAAAGAAAAAGCGTTTCTAAAAGAACCGTCATTTAATGACTAAATTAGGAGAAAATCAATGAACGCCTCATCAATAACTGAGATAAAACGGAGTGATTTAATTAATCTCTTGGTATTAGACTATAAAACTACCGAAGAAATTGGTCGAGTTAAACAATTATGGCTAGATATGACTGCTCATCAGGTTAGTGGTTTAACTTGCACTTCTGGTGTCCTTGGTCGTACTAAACATTCATTTACCTGGGAGCAAATTGAAACTATTGGTACTGATAGCATTCTGGTAACAATACCAGAAGAAGAAGAACCCGAACAACCAGAAGGAATAGTAGACTCTGTAGCGGGTTTGGAAATATGGACAGACGCAGGTAATAAAGCTGGTAAACTAGCAGACTACTGTGTCAACGTAGAAACTGGAGCAGTAGTTGATTATCTATTTGTCTCCAACGGGTGGCAGGGTATCACAGGTAGCATGTATCGACTTCCACCTACTGCTGTTATCAGTGTCGGCAGAAAGCGAATAATTGTCTCTGATAGTACAGTTCAAAATGCCCAAAAGTATGGAGAGGGTCTGAGGGAAAAAATTCACCATGCGTCTGACTTACTCAAAGAAGACTATGCTCAGACTAAAGAGAATTTAACCTCTGCGATGGGAGAAACTCAAGAGTTGGCTAGCCAGCTAAAAGAGAAAACCCATCAAGTAACTAATCGAGCTAAAGAAAAGCTGTCTAACTTCACCGACAAAGTGCAAGGGAAATTCTCCGCTCTCAAGAAACAAATCAAAGATGATAAAGAATCTGCTGTGGATTCAAATTCTCAAGAAACATTTTAACTAAATCGATCGCTTCTTTCAAAACCCATTCCTTATTGCAACAAGCTGATGCAGTTGAGAGGAGAAAAACATGACTGTTAATCAAATTCAACACCAATACGCTGTTGGCATTTTAACCAATCATTTGGCAGTCCAACAAGCAATCCAGGCACTAGAAAAAGCTGATTTTCCTTTACAACAAGTTTCCATAATTGCCAAACAATTTCTGGGAACTAATCATTCTCAGAAGCAAATAGATTCTAGCAACTATGCAAGTCCAAGGTACTCTGCCGTAAGACGACGGAGCCTGCTTGGACTTCGTCAAGGTGCTAATAAAGGTGCTTTAACAGGGTTGGTACTGGGTAGTATTACTGGTATCCTTGTGGGTACTGCTACTGTTGCTATTCCTCTGATTGGGCCAATAATGCTAGCAGAAGCCATGACAACTACTCTAGTAACAACTCTTGCAGGTAGTGGTATGGGAGTTGTAACTGGTGGAATTGTCGGTAGTTTAGTTGGCTTAGTTATTCCTAAACAAAAAGATAGTTTCTCGTCTCAGCAATGGCAATATGGTGATTATCTAGTAATAGTAAAAGGAACAGAAGAAGATCTACGTCAGGTTAATTCTATTCTTGGCAAACAAGGCATAGAACCATGGAAAACTTATAGTTGTCTAGCCAATACTGATTTTTCCACTATTAAGACTCAAACTCCTCAGCCCCAAGCAATTTAAACAGATATTTATAGCTTGTGTTAAATAAAGTTTGAGAGAGCAAATCCCATGTTAAAAGCTCAAATTGAACTTTTACTCTCCAATTATTGTGGAGGAGAAAAAAATGAACAGGATTGTTAATTTACTAATCAGTGGAGTGATATTTTTAGGAGCTGCAGCTTGTAGTGATGTTGCTAAAACTAGTGTTCATGCTCCTAATTCCATTGATACTAATGGTGAAATTCCTACTCAAAACATTCTTCTGAACAACCAAAGTGATGCGACTAGTGCAATCCGTAGAGCGCAAGCCAATGCTGATATTAGAGCAAGAGAGCAACGTTACGATCGATTTGGTCAGGGAGGTAAAAGAGCCGATAGGGACTTGCAAAGTGAAGTCCGCAGTAAGCTAGAGGTCAATTTACCAACTGCTCAATTAGCGGTAAAAGCGGAAAAGGGAGTAATTACGGTTGCAGGAATTGTGTCAACCCAAAAAGAATTAAACCGAATTGACACTTTAGCCAAAGAAATTCGAGGCGTTGAGAGAGTGAAAGTTACAGCAATAGTTCCAGCGCAATAATCATCAATCAAAGCGAAAAGTATCACGAAAAGGAAAAAATATGATGAAAAGATTTGTATTAACCATCACCTCTATAGCTCTTTTGACTTCCTTCTCTTTGGCTGCTTGTGGTAAAAAAGAACAGCCATCAACAGAGATTACTCCATCACCAGAAACAGTAGAACCAACAGAAACAGAAGAGCCAGAACAAACTCCAGAACAAAGTTCAGGAAGAGAAATATATCAGCAACAAGTAACTTCTGAGCTACAAAAACTCAATAGTCAAATCGATCAACTACAGATTCAAGCTAGACAATCAGAAGCTTTGGCGCAAGAAAAGTTGAGCAAACGCATTAACGAACTAACCAAAAAAATGCAGCTTCGCTCTCAACTAAATGTTGAACTAGAAAACGATATGGCTGAATTGATACAGCAACTACAACAACAATCTCAACCAGATGTTCAACTAAACGACTTGATCCAAAAACAAGCTTTAGTACAACAAAAAATAGAAGCTCTTCTAGTAGCTGAGGAGCAAACTTGGGAGCAAAGCAAATTTGAAGTAGATGAAACTCTCGCTACTCTTAAACAAAGTTATGAAAGATTTCAACCCAAACCAATAGAACCTGAATCAGTTGAATCAGTACCTAGCGAGTCTAGTTCTAGCGAATCTGAGAATATGTCTGAAAAGTCTCAGTGAGTATATTTTAGCAGGATATTTTGATCGCACTCTCTACTGGAGGCATAATTCTCAATGAAAACTACAGAATCAGATGAGGCAAAAACCTCTGATATATTGCCTTTATCTGAAACTATTAGCAATAAATTAAAAGTAAGTAACCTTAAGAAACTGGAAATAATTTTAGAAAGAGCCATATTTTCTGCCCGATGGTTATTGATTCCATTTTATGTATGTTGTGTATTGTTAATAGTAATACTTGTTATTAAGTTTGCTCAAAGTTTTTGTTTAAAAATTATTCCCTTAGCTTTTACTGACGTTGAACAAAGTGAAGTTATTTTATCAATTTTAGAGTTAATTGATTTACTGCTAGTGGCTAATTTATTGCAATATTAATCTAATACTTAAACTCATAGACTAATCCAAAAATTAAACTTTAACATGGAAAAACTACTAAAAATAGTTAATTATATTATTCCTATAAGTTTGATTATATTTTCCTTTAGTTTTGGTCTATTTTTTGAAAAGAGAGGCATAAAAAGTCTTAAAAAACTTATAAACAAAACTGGCTTGAAAGGTTCGAGTATTTTAGTTAAATCTTTGCAAGGGTTGGTCTGGCTCTGGTTTACTATGGCAGGTCTTTCCTTGGCAATTACTAGTCTACCAGTTAGTAATTCTTTTTTAACTATTATTCAGAAAGCTCTGTTAGTAATTTTTCTAACTTCTGTTAATTTAGTTGTTTCTCGTCTTGCTATTGGATTTATTCAGTTTTATAGCAGCAAAGGAGAAGAGATTCCCCAGTTAACAACTTTATTTGAAAATTTAACTAGAATCTTGATTTTTGGCCTAGGGATATTAATTATTATTCAATCTCTGGGTATTGCCATTACACCTCTTTTAACTGCTCTTGGTATTGGTGGTGTTTCGATTGGTTTAGCTCTCCAAAGCACTTTTGCTAATCTTTTTTCTAGTATTAATATACTGACTGCTAAAAAACTGAGACCTGGTGATTATATAAAACTCAAAACAGGAGAAGAAGGCTACGTTCAAGATATTACCTGGAAACACACTGTAATCCAAGAAATAAACGAAAATTGGCTGATAGTTCCTAATGCAAAAATAGTAAGTGCCAGTTTTAAAAACTATAGTTTCCCTGGGAAAGAATTACTAATAACTATTGAGGTGGGAGTTAGTTATGATAGTGACTTAGAAAAGGTAGAAAGAGTTACCCTAGAAATTGCCAGAGAAGTAATTCAAGAAGTAGCTGGTGGTGTTACTGAATCTAAACCTTTTATTCGGTATCATCATTTTGATTATTTCCGCATCAATTTCACTGTTTATCTAAAAGTTCAAGAGTTTTTTGATAGTTTACTTGTCAAGCACGAATTTATCAAAAGGTTACATCAAAGATATGGACAAGAAGGAATAGAAATTCCCTGCTCTTTGCCTTTAAACTATTCCTCCTCCTACTGAAAGTTTAATCTATCTGAGGAGATAAGTGTAAATACTTATACTAAATATATAATTAGACGCTAAATAATAAATTCTCTCTTTCTTTATGGCTTCAGATTCAGGATCTCTAGATATTCTTACGGCAATCACCGATCTCAATTTACAAAATGCTAATTTAACAAACTGCGACCGCGAACCGATCCATATTCCCAATTTAATTCAGCCTCATGGGCTATTATTGGCCGTTTCTGCAGATGAGTATCGGATTTTGCAGGTGAGTCTTAATACCAACGAAATGTTGGGAATTGAAGCGGAAGAGTTATTGGGTAAGTCGTTAGGAGAGTTTTTAGGTGAGGAACAGCTTGCAGCAATTCAGGGTTGTTTAACAGAAGATTTTGATAATATTAATCCGTTACCGATTAAGATAGAAAATAATGGGAGAACTCTATCTTTTGATGGGATTGTCCATCGCAACAGGGAGATAGTAATTGTCGAACTAGAACCGAGTCAGCCTAGCGAAGCAGTAGATTTTTTTAATTTCTATAAGTTAGTTAAAAGTCCCGTTAACAAGTTACAGAATACCGAAACTTTAGACGAATTATGTAGTGCGATCGCATCTGAAGTAAAGAGGATAACAGGATTTGATCGCGTAATGGTGTATCGTTTTGATGATGAAGGTGCGGGTACAGTAATTGCTGAAGCTGCCAACGAGGAATTAGAACCATTTTTGGGATTACACTATCCCGCGACGGATATACCTAAACAGGCAAAGTATCTCTACACTCTCAATTATTTACGTTTAATTCCTGATGTTACTTACGAACCAGTGGGATTGACTCCAGAATTAAATCCTCTGACTAACGAACCCTTAAATATGAGTATGTCGGTGTTGCGTAGCGTTTCCCCATTACATACTGAATATTTAGCTAACATGGGGGTGACTGCTTCTATGTCCATCTCGTTGCTGAAAAATAAACAACTTTGGGGTTTAATTGCCTGTCATCATAATACTCCTAGAAAAGTCTCCTACGAAATCCGTACCGTTTGCGAGTTTATCGGACAAGTAGTTTCCTTTGAATTAGCAGCTAAGGAAGATAATCAAGACTTGGACTATAAGATGAAACTTAAATCCATTCAATCCCAATTTATCGAAACTATTTCTCAAGCAGAAGATTTAGAGACGGGTTTAACCCAAAATCCCCAACATTTATTAGATCTAGTGGGTGCGGATGGGGTGGCTTTATCTTTTGGGGAAGATCTAACCACAGTGGGTAAAACTCCCCATCAAGAATTTATTACTGAGATGCTTCCTTGGTTGGAAACGCAATTTAGAGAATATGTAATTTATGAAACTAATTCTCTGGGACAAGTATATCCTGCTGCGGAAGAATATCAAGCTGTTGCCAGCGGTTTGGTTGCTTTATTAATTTCCAGAATACAAAAAACGTTTATTATTTGGTTTCGTCCTGAAGTTATTCAAACAGTAAACTGGGGTGGTAATCCTCATAAGTCAGCAAAAATAGAAGAAAATGGCACAATCAAGCTATCTCCCCGTAAATCATTTGCTAAATGGCAAGAAACCGTCCAAGGAAAGTCTTTACCTTGGAAACCCTGCGAACTAGAAGCAGCCATAGAATTACGCAGTTCGATTGTGGGTATTGTACTGCGAAAAGCTGACGAACTAACCCAAGTAAACAAAGAATTAGCACGTAGTAACATCGAACTAGATGCCTTTGCCTATATCGCTTCCCACGATCTCAAAGAACCATTAAGAGGCATTTATAATTACTCTAGTTTTTTAATCGAAGACTATGGCGAAATCCTCGATGAAGAAGGAATAGATAAACTCAATACTCTGATGCGCCTGACTCATCGCATGGAAGATTTGATTAACTCCCTACTTCATTATTCTCGTTTGGGTAGGGCAGAATTACGAATGGGTTCGGTAGATTTAAACGATTTAGTAGCAGGAGTATTAGACGTAATCAAAGTTAGCGCAAGAGATAGCCAAGTAGAGTTTAGGATACCTCGTTCTTTACCCACAGTAAAATGCGATCGCACTCAAGTAAATGAACTATTTACTAATTTAATTAGCAACGGGATTAAATATAATCAGAAAGCCAAAAAAATAATCGAAATTGGTTATTTAGATGAAGATGACCCGATTTTAATTGAAAAAATGCGCGAATATCCTGAAGATACACCAGTTAAAACTATTTTTTATGTCAAGGATAACGGTATTGGCATTCGAGAAAGACATCTAGAATCGATCTTCCGTATTTTCAAAAGATTACACAGTCAAAAAAAATACGGAGGTGGAACAGGTGCAGGTTTAACCATTGCCAAAAAAATTGTTGAAAGACACAAAGGCGAAATTTGGGTAAAATCTGTCTATAAAGAAGGTAGTACCTTTTACTTTACTTTGCAGTGATTATTCTTAGATGAACGAAAATAACCAAAAACCATTACTAATTATTGAAGATAGCGACGAAGATTTTACTGCTTTGACTCGGATGATGAACAAAGCTAAGATTGCTAATCCTATTTATCGCTGTGAAGATGGAGAAGAAGCACTAGATTTTTTGTATCGAGAAGGAGAATATGCAGATGAATCTCTTTCTCCTCGTCCTTCTTTAATTGTCCTCGATTTAAACTTACCTGGTACTGATGGCAGAGAAGTGTTAGCAGAATTAAAACAAAACCAAGATTTACAAACTATTCCTGTCGTAGTTTTTTCTACTTCTTCTAATCCAAGAGACGTAGATGCTTGCTATCGTCATGGGGTTAGTGGTTATATCGTTAAGCCAATGGATACTAATCGTTTAAATCAATTAGTAAAAACTTTTATAGAATACTGGTTTAATGCTGTAGCGTTACCAAGTTCAGAAAATTGAGATGGTTATAAAACTTTCACAATTAACCGGGGAACACCGGTCACCGCAGGCAGCGGAGGGGCTGTCTTCTGAGGTCTCCTCAGAAGTTTATACGCCCCGTTCGTTT
>JASJDI010000172.1 GCA_030065155.1 Xenococcaceae cyanobacterium MO_188.B29 | reverse complement strand
GATCGCTATTTAGGATAATGTTAAACTCAATCAGCAAAACTATTTTATCTCATTTTGATTTCTAAAATTGTTTAAGTACCGTTAAATCCTCATCCCTTGGCTTTTCTCTCTTCGTTGTTGATATACATGGCTTTGAGCGATTTGGTGTGGAGCGCACCAATTTCGCACCAATTTTTAGAGAAAAAGCTAATTTTAAGTTTTATTGTCAACAGTTGTGTGACACAAAAGATAAAAAATAAATTGCCTACTTACGAGACTACAAAGCCCTTGACCCATATAAATTACCCATTCACAAGTATTTATGTTATATTAGTTCAGGACTAAATGAAAATAGTTCACAACGGGATGTAGCGCAGCTTGGTAGCGCGCCTGCTTTGGGAGCAGGATGCCGCAGGTTCAAATCCTGTCATCCCGATTTATAGCAAAACCTGCTTACCTACTCCAAAGCAGCACTCACCAACCTTAGCTAATAATGGTAAAAACAAAGGCTCTTCCGGAATTCCCGTGGTAGACACTAGATATGGTGTGGTTGTCAAAAAGATAAATACTTTGGGATGATAAAAAGATTGGATTAACTGTGGTTGCCATATGAATAACTCGATTCAAATCCCTTTAGACTTGCCTGATGTGAGGGTGTTGGAAGTGTCGAAAACGGAAGAGGGGGATTGGCTCATTCGTGTTGAGAGTACTCTGAAAGGCACAAAATGCCGTAAATGTGGTCGGGAAATAACTCACTTCCATGGCTATGACCATGCTATCAGACTGCGTCACCTACCAATATTTGAACAACCAGTCTACGTACAATTTAGACCGAAGCGTTATCAGTGTCCTGATTGTAAGGGAAAACCAACCACAACACAAAGACTGAGCTGGCACGAGCTACGAAGTCCGAATACTAAACCCTACGAACGATGGCTGCTCAAGTTTCTGGTCAACTCAACTGTGGTAGATGTAGCGAGAAAGTTGGATACCACTGAGGAGACGGTCACGGGAGTACTCGACCGTTGGGTGGCAACCAAGGTCAACTGGTCGAAATTTAAACGGATGGAAATACTGGGAATCGATGAAATTGCTCTCAAGCGGGGACACCGCGATTATGTAGTGCTGATCACAACACCCTCGACAACTCAAGGGGTTGAAGTATTAGCCGTCCTGCCCGACCGTAAAAAAGAGACTGTGGTTAAATTCTTCGCCTCAATTCCCCTACGTCTTCGTCAAACAATTGAGAGAGTGTGTACGGATATGTACCTGGGATTTGTGAACGCAGCACGGGAACAACTGCCACGAGCCCATATAGTGCTCGAGCGCTTTCATGTAGCACAAGCTTATCGTAACTGTGCCGACAAAGTGCGTCAACAGGAACTCAAGTTGCTTAAGAAGCAGCTATCCGAGAAAGAGTATGAACAAATTAAAGGTGCGATGTGGCCGTTTCGCAAATCCCTTGAGGAGCTTAAAGATGAAGAATGGGAGTTACTCCAACGTCTTTTCACTTACTCGCCCAAAATGAAAGAAGCATACATCCTACGAGAGGAATTAACAGCAATATTTGAACGCAACTATACCAGAGCGACAGCCAAGCGTGCTATTCGTGCTTGGTGTAAACGAGTGCTAAGAAGCCAAATCTCCCAGTTCGACCGCTTTCTGGGGACAATTGAAACTTGGCTTGACCAAATTACCAACTATTTTCTGGAGCGACTAACCAGTAGTTTCGTTGAGGGGTTTAACAACCGAGTTAAGGTGCTCAAACGACGTTACTATGGCATTTTTGATGTAGACCATCTTTTTCAAAGGCTCACACTCGACATTCATGGCTATGAAAGATTTAGTCTCACCTGACCATCCACCATATCTAGTGTCTACCACGGGAATTCCGGAAGAGCCCTTTTAAGTCAACACCTTGTAAAATAGCGTTTAGTCCGTCTAACCGTCCGTCTAGCGGGTCTTTCAGCTTAGTCTTCATACAACCACCGTC
Source organism: Xenococcaceae cyanobacterium MO_188.B29 (assembly GCA_030065155.1). Classification (GTDB taxonomy): domain Bacteria; phylum Cyanobacteriota; class Cyanobacteriia; order Cyanobacteriales; family Xenococcaceae; genus JASJDJ01. The sequence continues at coordinate 12,446 of JASJDI010000172.1, read as the reverse complement.
TAGGGAGTCACAGACAGCTTCTCCTACTGTATTCTTTAGGTTCTCAGAGGTTAGAGAAGTAGCAGCAATAATAGCAGCAAGTTTGCTTAGATCCTCATCACCTAAGTTATTGGGGTCAGGAGCAGGAGTTTGGTTTGGCGTGGTTTCAGGCTGTAATAAGTCATCGACTCCAATCCCTGTTTTACTAGGAGTACCTAACAAGTCCGCTCCTTGTTTACCAATATTTAAGTCATTACCAACGCCCAAAACTGTTCTTTTAGGAAAAGTTGTTCCTTCCTTGGTTTTAGCCAAGGGGTCGTTGTCTACCGAAGTGTCAACAATGTTTAATCCTGCGGGAATAGTCCCGTCTTCCTGAAATAACTCTTCCATTAATATCACTTACAACTACAGTTTTTATTCCATCGGCTGTAGTTTGAGTAGTAACCTTTACGGCACTGGTTCCCGTGCCTGTGGATTTCCATTCAACCGTTGTAGTCGGCTCTTTTATGTTCTCCTTAGTCGCTTCTTTAACGGATGATTCCTGCTGAGTAGGAGTAGGAGCAGGAGAAATATCAGCAGGAATTGTAGGACTGTCTAGCTCGTTTTTCTGGTTAGTTACCTGAATAGGTGTAGGAGAAATATCAGGAGTAGGTGTTGGTGTAGGTTGTGCTACTCTTCCATCGGCTGTTACGGGATTAGCATCGATAATTTGTTCGGGCTTAGGCGGTTTAGGTTTGGGAACAGGAGGATTAGGCTTATAGCCTCCTTTGCTTAGTGGTTCATAGCGAGTATAGCTATCTCTTTGAAAGAATTCGTTATCAAAAGGAATAGGAGAAGTAGCGGGAGTAGAAGTTGCTACAATTCCGTCATCAATCGGTGGTGGGTCGCCACCTGTATCTACTCCGCCTCCCCATATTTCCACTGTTTTTCGGGGAGGATATGCAGCATAACTAGGAGAGTTCCTAGAGACTACAGTATAAGAGTCTATAGTAGTCCCGTCATGTCCTACGTGAACAACTTCTGTCACATAATCTGTTCCCCAGGGGTCTGACCTTCCTACGGTGCAGTTGAACTCTAAAATAGGGCCTGTTATGAGTCGTCCTCCTGTGCTAAAAGATTCTGTTCCATTTGTCCAATGGCACTTAGGAACATATTGCTGCCCGGGCATTTGCCCTCCTGTAAAATTAGCAGAGGTAGGAGGAGCTATTGTTTCCGAGCTAGGAGGATAGAGTAAAGCAGGGTCAATTTCGCTTAAAGCACTCCTAGCTGTATTTTGAGGAAATAAACCTTCTATAGCAGCCCAAATGGCTACACCCAATGCAGCTACACCTAATAGTCCCGTTCCTCCTACTGGCTTAAGAGGATTGGGTTTAGGACTAATAGTATTGGCGTTCGGAGTTTTTGCTTGTTTTAAAGCATTCTGTTGAGCTTTTCTAGCAGCAGCGCGTCTATTACGAACGCTTTTGGGTTCTGGTTTAGCTTCTGGAGGAACAAACCCTGAAGATCCTCCAGGAATAGCAAATGATGACATGGTATTTAATTGGTTTTAAATGCTTCAGGTAGTGTTGTGTTGCTTAGTTCTTCAGCTTTCATCCACAGCTTATTGACGTTATCTTCTGCATAGTCACTTTCTACCGAGATAGAAACTCTACCAAAAAATCTAACCGAACCATCTTCAGCTTGTATTAATGCTGCCTGTGCTACATTCACTGGGGTAGTATCAGCAACTTCTAACACTTTCTGGGTAGGATTAGTCCGTCTTAAAGCCATAATTGACCAAGCTGCTAACCTTTCTAGGGTATTAATATTACTAGGAATGTCTGTAGTGATATTGATAGCTGTCATGTATTCTCTGTTAGTAAATTACTAGTCTAGTATAGACCTATAGAGTTACTTTTATTTGAATAATGAATTGGTTTAAACTTAATCCTAATGCTGCTTTTTGGTATGGTGCAGCTGTCAGCATGGTCATGGTATCTATTGGTATGTGTTTTAGCCTTATCAGGGGCTCAGAACTTAGTGTAGAAGCACTAGACACTAAATTACAATTATCAGGAATTACTTCTAAAAACAAGGAAGTAACCAGAGAATTGCGAGAAGTTTCTCGTGAACTTAAAAGCAAACCTGACTTGCCTTATCATCAAGTAGAAAAAATTAAAGAATTAGAACTAGAATTAGAGCATACTGAACAAGTAATTGAAGAAATAGAACACAAGATAATCGAAGAAGCAACAGAAGAAAAAAATGAAGACAAGCCCAATAGCTCAGAGTCGGATAACCCAGAATAGAACCAAAGTACTTACTGAGCTACTAGAGATGCTTAATAGTTGCTATCCTGACGATTATGCTAACGAAGATTTTGCAATTGACAGAATAGCCAAAGAATTACTCACCATGTCACTCAATCCAATCGTAAGGACTTGTACCTACGGAACGAGTAGACATGGTGAGTATGCTCACATATTTTTTTCGTTAAACGAAAACGTTTAACGTTTTCCAAAGATGGGCACTAGGACATTAGTAACTAGGTACAAATGCTCTAGTCTTAGCTCTAGTCAGTGCAGTGTAAAGTATCTTCTGTAAGTCAGGGCAGTGCTTCATGTCTGTAGTGTCTACAAAAGCATAATCTATGCTACTTCCCTGCGCTTTATGTGTGGTGATAGCGTAAGCATAAGGTGTATTGTCAAAGCTTTTTAGGCAGTCATAGTATCTACCCCATAGCTTACCTCTTTTCCTTCTGTTCGTTTCTGCCTTAGCTTTAGCTTTTAGAGCTAACATAGTTTTTTTCTGTTCGTGTAAACCGCTCTCAGTCAAGATTCTTAGGCGTAAGTTATTTCCATCAGATAGAGTTACGGGAACTAGATAATGTTGCCAGTTATGCCCATACTCATCTTTTTCTCTGAGTATTCCTTTTCTGGTAACTTCACATTCATCAGAAGCATTAACAATTATCTGCCATTTATCTTTAAGAGTAAATGCATCTACTGCTAGTCTGAATACTGGTGTTTTAGCTATTAGCCTATCTCCAGGTAAGTAAGCTAGTGCATCTTCTCCCCATAGGTGTTGTCTGACATAAGCATTAAGAGTATCAGCTTGTTTATTTCGCCATACCAAAAACCTAACGTAATTAGGGTTAACCTTAAACTCATCAGACTGAAACATGTTAGCTGCAACTTGTTCTAAGTTGGCATAATCTCTAATGCAATAATGGTCAGCTACTATTGGTTCATCTTCACCCACTGGTGGTAATTGTGCTTTATCGCCTACAAAAATTACTTTAGTCTCGTCTGCATCTTCCACTTCAATTTTGATATCAGTAAAGTTATCCTTGTTTACCATTGAAAATTCATCAATGATAATTACGTCATAACTGCTTATATCTTCAGTACCTTTACTAACAAACTTTTCCTTACCTGTTTTAGTGTCTATTTCTGCTTGTTGACCAAGTAATTTAGCTACGGTAGTTACTTCTAAATTTAGTCCCGCTTCCGATGCCATATTCTCTAGATTCTTAGCTGCTTTATTAGTAGGGCTAGCAGCAATAACATTGTACTGAGCCGATAATAACCACTTAATCAATTGACAGATAGTAAACGATTTTCCTGTACCCGCATAGCCAGTTAACCTAAAGAATCTGTTCTCAGAATTAACGATAAAATCCCTCATTTTAGCTATAGCTTTTGCTTGGTCGGTAGTTAGTTTTAAAGTTGCTGTATTAGTCATAATTTACTTTTTGTTTTGAATAAAACAATGCTTTGTTTGTGTACATTCCCTCTTATAGAAAGAAGGAGACATATCCCCCCTACCGCTTACAAAAAAAGAAAAGATTGCGGGATGTCGTATGATGTCAATGTGCTTGGTTCGTCAGAACTTCCGATAGGAACACTTGACAGCAGTAGACACCGCAATACAATGCAGTATAAGCGGTTGAGGGTGCTTACACTACTTTCTTTTCTCTAACACGCTATCCCTGCTATGCAGGAAAAATTCTGAGGTATGAAAGTACTGAAAATTTATTGTAGCTATTTTTATTTGTCGTGTTACTAAGTTTCCTTCACAAAAAAATACTAGGCAGTTCCTGTAATTTCTACCTAGTATTTTCTTTATTTATTTAGTTGTTAGTTGTTAGCTTTTAAGCTTTCTAGTAATTGTTGAATAATCGCTTTTAGCTGTTCATTTTCTTGTCTTAATAGGTCTATTTGAGACTCTAGGGATAAATCGTTATCAGCTTTATTTTGCTGTCTTTTTTCCCAGGCATCTAGTGCATCTAAGCAGCTTTTTACACCTTGAGATTCTAGATAAGTAGTGGTGTTTTGTTGGATAGTATGACCTAAGTTTTTGGCGATTAAGCTTACTGGAATTCCTAGTCCATGTGATTTTACATTATAGGCATGACGTAAGTTATAAGCTGTGAAAGGATATTTATGATCGTAAAGGAAAACTCTATAACTATTGCCTTTACTATCTTTAGCTTTTTCCTTTTTATATTCAGTTAAATTCTGTATTTCATTTACAAAATTATAATATTCTTTAGGAATTTTCCTTAAACTAAACTGTTCTAACCATTTTATAGGTTGAGGTAAAAATGCAGCGCGTTTAACGCCTTTACCACGTGTATAAATAATACCTCTAGGATTAGCTGCTGGATCGATAAATGGCTCATATACTTTGCCTTTATCATCAATATATTGGCAATCTAGGTTATAGATATTTAGCACTTCATGATTACGAAATCCATAGGTAGCTTGCATTCCATACCACCATTGCCATAGTTCCCAGTGGCTAGGATTTCCTTTTTTGCCTTGCCATTGAGGGAATTTATTATACCATTCTTCGATTTCTTGTTCGGTTAGATCGCGTTTAGGTTTAGCTTTAACTTCAATTTGATTTTTTCTTAGTCTGAATTCTTGAGGATCGTAATCTAGTAACCCACAATATGGTGCTAGCTTCTTTAATGCCGTGCAACATTTATTTCTATTAACCGACTTAGGATATTCCCTAGCTACTTTGTTTAGCACTTCTTTAGTAGGTGTCACATTCCAGTCAGGTATTCTTTTGTAAAATCTCAGGTAAGTTTTTTTTAAATTAATGTGATCTTGATACCTGTTTTTATCCTTATTCAACCAATAATCATTGGTAAACGCTTCTACAGCGTCTTTTACAGTTATGTTTAGCGCGTTTAAACCGCGTTTAATGCGTCTTGGTGATGGTAAGAGGGAATCATCCCAGTCAAGCATAGTTGACCATTGCAAACCGAGTGATGCCTTATCCTTGTACAATTTAACCAATGAGTTTCTAAGTAAGGTTTTCTGGGATTTCCAAGCTAGGTCAAATTGTTCTCTGATTTTTGCTTCTCTTAAAGCCTTACCTTTTTTAGCACCTAAGTAAGTACCATCGTCTGGAACTATACCATTAGGTAGCTTTTTTTTACCGCTCATTTTACGCTCAATTAGATATTTAATAGTGAGCGTATTTTGATAAAATTAACGTAGTATCAATGGTTTGAGGTTTTTAGTAGGAGTTCGAGTCTCCCCATCCGCATGATTTTCTACTGTTCAGTTTTTGGCTTCGTTGAACTCACTTTACAAGATGGAGTACCGCACTTCATGCGGTACTAATAGCTCCTTGAATCCAGCCTTGATCGAGTGAGTAGATCGCAAAGTCAGGAAATAATGTGGTTTTCAGCCGCCGCGATCGAGTTGTTGACTAACAATTGGCGATCGCCAATTATCAAAGTGATCGCGCCCATTCGCTGATACACCTAGTTTTTAGCCTTAGGGAATATCGGCTGAAAACCGCATTCCATAAACCTTCTAAAAACGTTTGTGATCTACTAGACTTGTCCAAAAATTTGCATACAAGTCTGTGACTAGCTTTGAGCCAGATAGAAAATCTGAGAAAATCTTGGGGAAAATGCTAGTCAGTACGGTAATATGAGGGATTGAAAGAGTTAAGGTCAGTAATGACATCAAAAAAGGAGTCAGACTAATTCTTGCCTATTTCTCTTTTTTCTAATCTTTAAAAGGAAAACTGAAAAGCTCCTATCCTCAATCTGACCAATCCACAAATCACGAGCATAACTTGCTTATAAGTTCGAGAATTGAGTCTAAATCGTTCCCCTGCTACTCGAAAAATTTTAACCAGTCGAATCAGATGTTCGATATAAATTCGGGATTGAGAAATAAGTTTATTTGACTCTTTTTGCTCGGGAGTTAATTCTCGTTTGGGCGGTTTTTTCTGAGGGGTTGTTGTGCGTTCAGCTCCGAGATAAGCTTTATCTCCCGTAAAACTTTGTTCGTCCGAAAAATTTGCTTGTTGTTCTCGGAGTAAATTGACATCTGCCTCTGGTCCTCTTTCTCCTACTATTACATCGACAATATCCCTACCTTTGGGTAAGGAAACAAATTGGTTTTTAAAAGTATGTCTTTGCTTTTTTCCTGAGAAAAACCTTTTCTGCTCTTGATAGTTCTTAGGTCTCTCTCTAGGCTGTTCTGCGCTATCGACTAATAACTCATAGCTTGTCAATAGTTGTTGGACAAATTCGTCATTTTGAGTTAATTTTTGCCATTCTTCTAAGAGACTACAGGGAAGTAAATCTCGTAAAATTGGCAGCCAATAATGAAAGATATTGTTGGCAGTTGCTTTACACACTTCAAACATCATACCTAACACTTCAAAAATTGGTATATGTCTTAAATAAAAAAGAGTCAAGTAAATTTCTACATCTGCTGACAAATTCTTACTTCGACCAGCACCTTTTTTATTGATTCTAATTTTTCTTTTTTCTACTTCTTTTTTCCTTTATTTATCTAGAGCGATCACGCAGTGCCAGCTTCGCTGATCGCTTGTTTAATTAGGTTTTCTAATTCTGGTAAATCCAGACCGATTAATTGCTTAGCCAATTTGGGATGTTGACGGATATATTCTAAAGGGTTTGTCATTAATTAATACAAGACTTCTCGATAGTTTCTTCTCTTTTTTCCCATAAATTTAATTTTTGGACAAGTCTACTGAGTTTTCATTTCAATCTCAATTTTGCCAAGTCGTGTTATTTAACAGGCAACAGCATCCTTGCCTCAATATCTTTCCATGTCTCTTTTGATACTCGTACTGCTGCTTCTTTACACTCTACCATTAGCAGATTGGCATACAAGTAATTTTCTAATGCTTTTAATTCTGATTCAGTTATATCTATTTTTTTTTGGTCGATTTCAAAAAATTCGAGCCAGATTGGGACGATTTTTCCAACCAAATCTTCATAAAATTTTTTTACTTCTTGATTATCTCTATCATCTGGTATTTGCTTTTTGACTTCTTCCAATCTAATTTTTAGATGAGTGTAATCTACATTCTGATAAATTGTCATTTTTTCTGACCATTCAATGTAATTAATAATATTTTCAAGAGCTCTAACGCCAATGTCCTTGACTTCGGCGATGTCGTTGGTGGGGGCTTTGACGATATCTTTATCTTCCTTGTCTACGTAGAGGAATCTGTAGGCTTCTTCGAGGCCTTTGAGGCGCTCGTCGTCGGTTATTTCGTAGTAGGTGAGGATCTTGGCGAGGGCAAGGGCTCTGACGATAGCGTCGGAATCTTGGTTGGCTTTGGCGAGGGCTTTGATAAAAGCGAAGGCGAGGGCATAGGCTTCGGCGTTGGCGATGGCTTCGACCAGGACGGGAACATCATTGATGTCGATGGTGATGGTGATGGCGATGGCGATGGCGTTGGCGATGGCGATCGCTCTTTTACTTACAGGCTTAAAATCTCCTGGGGTTGTATCTGTTACTTTTTCTACCCAAATCAGTAAATCCTCTAACTGGTGAGTATTTATATATTGCTGTGTTTTATTTTCCATCAGATTAAGCATTTCACTAGCATTGTCTTTTATACCAGCAACCAAAAAAAATACTTCTCGCCAACGTTCCTCCGTTAGTTGATTAGTTACTAATTCCTGAATGCGACTGTCTTTTTGACTAATGTATTGAGCCGTCAAATATTCTTGTAAAGTGAGATGAGAAAAAGAATAAATATTCTCAGCCCTTTTTACTAAAATACCTTGTTGAGCAGCGATCGCTTTTAAAATTTTCTTTCCATCTATAAATTGAGGATTATCTACTGTATCGGCAAGGAAATCTTGAATGCGCTCGACTAAATGTTGTCTCTGGAAAAATAATTCATCTTTATTAAAACCTTCATAGGCAATTTCTGCTAGCATTGCCTTTTCTAAATCAGTATGTAATCCTTTATAAATATCTTCTTGTAGAACCCGTTTTTCTGCTGCCCATTCTTCTAATAAAATATCTAAAGCTTTGTTATAGAGGCGACTGCGTTTAATAGGGAAATTCAGGTTACGACTATATACCAAACAGAGAAAGGTTAACAGTAGGGGGGTTTGGGCTAACTCTTTAGCTGCTTTATTGTTGTCTTGGTTGAGAGTCTCCCAACATTTTTCGGCGGTTTTTGGCTCTGAAATAAACCAATTCTTAATAAACTGCTCAATTTGTTTGTCATCAAAGTCTGCTAATTCAATAACTTGAAAGTCGTGTTTAAAGTTACTCCTATACTCAGCAATACGACAAGAGACGATAAAGCGGTTTTGTTCGTAGAGAGTCACCAAATCATCGATCTCATTCATCACAGCGTTAGTAAAACATTTACGAACTTCATCCAAACCGTCGAGTAAGATTAAAAGCTTACCTTGCTCTAAAAGTTTGGTAGCGAATTCTTTAGAAGAAGGAAAGCCAAAATGTGTGAATTCTTCAGCTATAGCTTCGATAAGATCGATATTTTCAGTATTAATTTGTTTGAACTCCAGTAATACGGGAATGCAATTATGGCTTAATTCACCTTGCTCTCCTTTAAAAGCTTCTAGTCCTATCCGTCGCAGAAAAGTCGATTTTCCTGACCCTGGAGTACCCAAAACCATCAAATACTGATTATCGTTAGCTATCGTCATACCGTTCTCACTGCGACAATTATTCATCGATAATCCAAGTTCTTGACTATCTCGATATCTGTCTTCTAACAAGGTGACTGTTCCAAACTCACCAATATTCACATCCTTCTTAAAATGCAAGGGAGTATACACTGATTCTAAACGTAATCCTTTAGACATTCCTAGCACTTTTAGTGAACCATAGCGACTTCGATATTTTTTGGCATAATTTTCTGAAGCTTTTTTAATTTTTATTTTATTTTTAAAACTCTTGACACCTTTTTCAAAACCCGTCTTCACGATCAACTCAATTATGCTATCTGGTAACATACTCTTCAAATTTGTCTATTTGTGTAAGTCTTATTCGTATTATCTCGATCGCCTTGAGAAAATAAAAGGGGGAAAATTCAGGTTTATTCAGGTGTTTATTCAGGTGTTTTTGAACGATATTTTCAGGCTAACTGCAATAGTTTCTCTACCCGCTTAACTTCTGTATTTTGAACTCCTTTGAGATAGCCACATTCTGATGGACAATGAAATATCTAATCAAAATTGACTTATCCAATAGATTCCATGTCCGATTCACAAGCCATCAATCAAGCTGTTGCTAAACTCTACAATACTTACCCTTTCCCCCCCGATCCTCTTTCTGACGATGAACCCCCTGGCTATAATTGGCGATGGAGTTGGAATTCTGCTTACAGTTTTTGTACTGGATACAAACCAGATCGACAAGATATACGTATTTTAGATGCTGGTTGTGGTACTGGTTCAGGCACAGACTATTTGATTCATCTCAACCCAGAAGCAGAAATTGTCGCGATCGATCTGAGTGAAAAGGCGTTAGAAGTAGCCAAGGAACGCTGTCAACGATCGGGTGTAATTGCTAAACATAGTAAACCTGTGGAGTTTCATAATCTTAAATTAGAAGATGCCACCCAATTATCAGGAGAATTCGATTTTATTAACTGTGTGGGCGTATTGCATCACTTACCAGAACCAATTAAGGGTATTCAAGCTTTAGCTAGTAAACTTGCCCCAGGAGGAATCCTCCATATCTTTGTCTATGCTGAATTAGGGCGTTGGGAAATTAGTTTAATGCAAAAAGCGATCGCTCTATTGCAAGGAGATAAGCGGGGAGACTACCGTGATGGAGTAAAAGTTGGTCGGGAAATATTTGCCAACTTACCTGAAAACAATCGGATTTTAAAGCAAGAAAAGGAACGTTGGTCTTTAGAAAATCATCGGGATGAAGCTTTTGCAGATATGTATGTACATCCCCAAGAGATTGATTACAATGTAGAAACTTTATTTGAATTAATTGATGCTTCTGGTTTAGAGTTTGTCGGTTTTTCTAATCCTAAATATTGGCAAATAGAAAGATTAGTTGGTAAATCATCAGAATTAATGACAAGGGTTGAAGACTTGAGCGATCGCGCTTTATATCGTCTGATTGAATTACTCGATCCGAACCTGACTCATTATGAATTTTTCCTGGCTCGTCCTCCCCTAACCAAAATAGATTGGTCAGACGATCGAGCCTTGCTCAAAGCTATTCCCGAACTCCATCCCTGTATGCAGGGTTGGCCTAGTCGTAATTTTCTTAACTACGAGTATGAGATGGTTAACTTATCTGAAGCAGAGTATGAATTTCTGCTTGCTTGTGATAAAAATTTAGATAAGCAGCGTAATGTTGAGGAAATAATAGCTAATTGCCTTTTAGATTTAGCAAAAGTTCGATCGCTTTGGTTAAAGCAACTAATTCTCCTACAACCAAAACCAAAAATTAAAAATTAAAACTAACTAAGAAGTAAGTCACAAATGTTTTTTAGTTAGATTATCTAGCATGCCCAGAAAATTTTAATTATTGCTACCCTACCATGATATGATTGCACATGGTTTGGACTAGACTAGATAGTAGTAAATTTTGTTACTCCTAGTTTTGTTTGGGTACTTAAATATTAAGTCCCAATCTATTTTGATAATCAAATCAAATAGAAATTCTCTGTTTAATAAATAAAAAAAGTTGATTAACAGAGAAAAAAACGCAGTCCTAACCGTTAAATAACTGTGGATCAGTAACTGAGTAGGATAACTTTGTCTAGTCAATCTCCAGAGTCAATATCAAAACAAGAAGAAGGACTGATGGAGTTGAAAGAATCCCAGGAAGTTCTACCTAGCGATTCTTTAGCTACAGAAAGTCTTTCCAATGAGAACTCAATGAAAGAGTATTATCAACTGCAAAAAACTTTGTTGTTGGCAACTCTAACACTCATGGGAACAATATTTTTTCCTGTCTGGTATTTTTATTCATTAAATACTGCTCTTAACTATCTTTTAGGAGCAGCTGTTGGTGTCATGTATCTGAGATTCTTGGGCAAAGATGTTGAACGCCTAGGTCAACAAAATCAGCGTCTCGGTTCTAAAGGTTTATTAACCTTTGTTGTCCTCATTATTGTTGCTAGCCAATGGCAGCAATTGCATATTTTACCAGTCTTTTTGGGTTTTTTGACCTATAAAGGAGCGATTATTTTCTATATGCTTCAAACTGTATTTAATATAGGAGAAACTAAAGAAAGTAATAGCTAAAAGAATAAGCCAGAAAGGCAAAAAAACTGGTAAGGTTTAAGCTCTAAATCAATCTAGGCGAATGGAAATTCTAGACGGTTTGACTGTAATAAATTCATTTACTTTAGCTGAACTAGAAGTTGGCGAACATTTCTTGTGGAAAATTGGCAACTTCTCAGTTCATGGGCAGGTTTTAATCACATCCTGGATAGTGATTGGTGTATTAGTACTAGCCTCTGTGGCAGCTACTCTAAATACTCAAAGAATTCCTAGTGGTATCCAAAACTTTATGGAGTACGCTTTAGAATTCATTCGAGACTTAGCTAAAAGTCAGCTAGGAGAGAAAGAGTATCGTCCTTGGGTGCCTTTTATTGGCACTTTGTTTTTGTTTATTTTTGTCTCCAATTGGGGAGGCGCACTAGTTCCTTGGAAGTTAATCGAACTACCTTCTGGTGAGCTAGCTGCTCCCACTAATGACATTAATACAACAGTAGCTTTGGCATTGCTCACATCCATGGCATACTTTTATGCTGGTTTGAGTAAAAAAGGTTTAGGATACTTTAAAGGATATGTTGAACCGATACCAGTTTTACTACCAATCAAGGTTTTAGAAGATTTTACTAAACCTCTATCCCTAAGTTTCCGTCTATTCGGTAACATAGTTGCGGATGAATTAGTAGTAGGTGTATTTGTACTGCTAGTTCCTCTATTTGTGCCATTACCCTTAATGGCATTAGGATTATTTACTAGTGCGATTCAAGCCTTAATTTTTGCCACCTTAGCAGGAGCATATATACACGAGGCACTTGAAGGACACGGTGAAGAAGAACACGAATAACTATTTTGCTCTATCAAAGTAATAGTTACTATCGTGAAATCTAAAAAACTTCGAGTTGCTATTTTTTAAGAACTCGCTCAACATCATCACTTTTTTGTCGTTTGTTATTTAAATAAAAGGTAAGAA
>JASJDI010000171.1 GCA_030065155.1 Xenococcaceae cyanobacterium MO_188.B29 | reverse complement strand
GGGTAGACTTTTTACATTTAAGCCTAAAATCAAGATAAGGGAGACAAGGAGGACAAGGAAGACAAGGGGGAAATGCTGATTTTTTCGTTCAGATTATAGTAAGCACTCGCCTCTTTGTTAAAAACCTACCCTTGTGAGGGGAAGACAAGGGGGATAAGGGAGAAATTGCTGACCACACTCCCCACACTTCCCACACTCCCTAATTTCATTAAGTTTTCAGGCTTATCCGCACAGTATTTGGTTGGTAGTAGTCACTCAAGCTAGTTTCTAATTCTAATACCAAATTCAAAGATTCACTAAAAATGTATCGTAGGGGCAACTTTTGTTAACCCCTACAAATAATGATGTATCATGTCTTTAATTGAAATTAATTGGTATAGTTTTTAAGCGATCGCTCTTATTACTAACCTCATTCCATTGCGCTAACTTAGCTATTAGGAACGAGCTTTTTTAAGGATTAACCCAACTAAAAATAGAGAAAATAACGAGATAGTCTTAGGTTCTGGAATTTCTTCTGCAACCAGTAAACTTGCATTGTTAGAATTATATTTATCAGAATTTCCTTCTTGAAAAGTACCAACTCTAATTTGATAAGCTAAATCAAAATTTTCTGGTCTTGCTCCTGTCCAAGAAAATACTTGTGTTCCACTTAATATAAAAGTATTGTCGATCCCCGTAATTTTCAGAAAATCAGTTTCTCCATCTTGAGACATTAGATTAATAGTAGAAATTGAACCATCATCAAAAACAAGGTTAGATAATTTTGTCTGACTATTTTCTGTCGATCGCGCACTCAAAATCATACCGTTAATATCAAATCCGGCTTCATTAACATCAATAGCACTTAAAACTTCTTCTCCAACTTGATATTGAAGTATTTCACCGTCAAAAGATAGTTTAAAATTTACTTCTTCACCATTTTGCCAAAGAAATTGTTTTTGACTAGAAGAAGTTGGATCAACAGTTGCAGGAGGAACTATATTATTAAGTTCTAGTTCATAAGCTGCCATTCCATTATCGCCAATATAACTAGCAGCATTAAATTCTTCAACAAAGCTACCGCTATCAATTTCTTTTAATAGATCGGCTTCGCTATAACCAGTTAAAGGATTAAAATAAGCTGCTTTAGCTATATTATTAGTAGCAAGCAAACTAATTAAGCTTACAGGTATTGATAATAATAAAAACTTTAACTTCATAAAAACCACTAAATATATAAGTAAATTTATTTTTTCCTGAAATATAATTAGTGACATTATCAACCAACAAAATAAGAATGACAAGAGAGAGATAGCTAATTTACGGAAAATTTGAAAAGTCAAATCTTTTTTGTAACAATAAGAATAAGTTGATTATGTTTCTAAGTAATAAACTTTTATCTTTACGGTAATTTCATGAAGATTTGGCAAATTGATTTTTATTATTTTCCTTGGCTAAATACAAAAGAACAAAAACAATGGAAATTACTAATTTGCGATCGCGATGGTAGTTTGGTTTATGAAGCTGAATGTTTACAGGCTCAAGCTAATGCAGATTGGTTGATTGAGCAAATACAGCAAGCAGCAAAGAAAAAGTTACCAGATAAAATTCAAGTTTTTCGTCCCCAAGCTTTAGGTTTATTGTCTATGGCAGCAGAAAAATTAGGAATTGACATAGAATCAACTAGACGAACATCTGCCCTGAAAGAAGAATTAAATAAACAAGCTCGTCAGTATGGACAGCAACTACCCAACTATAATCCTCTTGCTTTAGATAAACCTCCACCTCAACCTTTACCCGAAGATTTGTGGGGAGAACAGTGGAATTTTGCGAGTATTGCTGCGGGGGAACTAGAAGAAACCTTTGGCGATCGCCCTATACCTGTTATCGATTTACCAGAATCTCTTTTACCCCTTAATTTAGGAATATCTTCTGCCATAACTGTCCCAGGAATAGTGATTTATGGAGGCAGAAAATCCCTACAAATTGTTCGTTGGCTACAGCAACAACAACCAGTCGCTTTAAACTACATTCCCACAGAAGTAGGAAAATCAGGAGGATTAGTCTTAGAAGTCGGATTAGTCGATCGATGGGTTTTTGCAACCTTTGAAGACGAAGCAGTAGCTAAAGCTGCCCGCAATTATGAACAAAGCAAGCAGCAGAGTCAAGGATTACATTTTCTGTTAGTACAACCAGATGATTCAGGAATGACTTACACTGGTTTTTGGTTACTGAGAGATGAGTAAAAGGCTGTAGAATTTAGCGAATCGATCGTCTGTTAATAAATCTATTTTTTAGATTATAAATATCTTGAAAATAGAAGTTAGGATTTGCTGAAGTTCAGGAGTCAGAATGAATATATTTTCTCCCCAATGAACAAAAGCTAAAAACTAACACAACCAAGATTTTTGATTCAGGCAAGAAGTTGAACTAATGCTTCTAATAAAGTTTGATTTTGTTGTTCAGTTCCTACGGTAATGCGTAGCTTATCTTCTAATCCAGTTTGTTTAAAATAACGAACTAAAATTCCCTGTTCTTTGAGTTTAAGATATAAACTTTCTGCATTGCCTTTAGGTGGAGTTGCTAACAAGAAATTTCCCTGAGAAGGACGAACAGTAAAGCTTAAATTTTTGAGATCGATCGCTAGTTTTGCTCTTGATTGTTTAATTTTTTCTGCACACTCATTTTTATAAATCCGATCCCTCATCGCTGCTGCACCCACTAAAGTGGCGATCGCATCGATATTGTAGCTATCTTTGACTTTAAATAAACCAGATAGTAACTGAGGATTAGCAATACCAAAACCCAGGCGTAAACCTGCCAAGGAATAGCCTTTAGACATAGTTCTGAGGATAATAACATTATCAAATTCTTTGACTAAAGTAAGGGCTGAATATTCAGCAAAATCTACATAAGCTTCATCAATAACTAATACTCCAGAAAGTCTTGTCGCTAATTCTCTTAGATCATCAAGGGGTACTATATGTCCAGAAGGACTATTAGGGGAGGCAATAAAAGTAACTGCACCTTTAGCAGCAACTAGTTGATCTGTGGGTAACTGAAAATCTTGAGGATAATTTATTTCGATCGCCTCAGCAGGTTGCAAACTTGTCAAAGTACGATACAAAACATAGGTAGGCATCGGGTAAACCACAGGTCGATCGCTACCTTCTGCACAAGCCCTAATTATTACGTTAAGTAATTCATCACTGCCATTACTAACAATAATCCAATCAGTAGGAATTTCTAAAACTTCACTTACTGCCAGACAAAAATCTTGGGCATAAGGATCGGGATAGCGTCGTAGCCATTCACTATCAATATTACGCAATACTTCTATGGCATGAGGAGAAGGGGGATAAGGATTTTCGTTAGTGTTAAGTTTAATAATCTTAGTTCCTGGTTTAGGTTGTTCCCCAGGAATATAGCCAGTAGTTGCATCAACGGCAGCACGAAAGTAACTCATATTTTTTTATCTATCTCACCCTATTTATTATCTATTTAATAAAGATTGTATGTGCAGAGTAGAAATTATAGTCTTATTTCGCTTTAATGGATGGTTAGTTGTCACTTAGGGATCGATTTTTTATGAGTAATATCCATGCTGTTTTTGTTGCTTTTATAGTTACTATTGTTAGCCTACTAATTATTTTTAAACTCCCTTTAGGGATCAAAATAGATGATGCCCGCAAAGGCTTTATTACCGCAGTGATATTTGCCATTATCGATGCAGTATCTTATCCTGCTTTAGCGAAAATTGGTTTGTCAACAGAGTTAGTTCCTTTTGAATTATTTTCTTTGGTAATTAACTCAATACTGTTAGCAATAGCTGGTTTTATTGTGCCTGGCTTTAGATTACGCTGGGGAATCTGGAGTATAGTAATCTGTGCATTCGCTTTGAGTGTAATAGATTCTTTAATTTTTAATGTTCTTCCTTTTAAGCCAGTTTCTTTTTAGTGCTTTGTCAAGGTTGATTTGAGCGAAACGGACATCTCCCGGACACGGGACGACCTGGAATCGAATTCCAGGTCGCAAGCCGAGGCGCAGAATGCGCCTCCTGCCTCCTGATTGACACGATCGCTATAATCTTAAAATGAGACTTTGAGAGCGAATAGTTCTGGTAAGTTTTTTTTGAAGTAAGATGCTTAAATCGATTTTAAGAAAGATCCATAAAAACTATGGTGCAAATAGTTTAAGAAGTATCCTAATTGTTACTTTTATTTCACAAATTACTATAGTAGTTGGTTTGGTAGGCTTTCTTTCCCAGAAAAATGCTCAGAAGACAGTCAACGAAGTAGTTAGTCAATTACGGCAGGAAATTACGCAACGAATTAAACAAGAACTAGATGTTTATCTCAAAACGCCCCATACAATTAACTCACTAAATGCTAAGGCTCATGCTTTAGGTCAATGGAACTTAGAAAAATGTGAGAAATTAGAACGAAATTTTGCCCATCAAATCAGGTTATTTCCCCAAACAACTTATATTTATATGGGTAGCAAAGCTCAACTATTTTGCGGGGCAGAGCGAACAATCAACGGTCGGGTTAGAGTAGCAGAATGGAATGGAAAATCATCGAATCCCCAATTCTATACTTATGAAACAGACGCTCTCGGTCGTCGTATCACAGTAGCAGATATAGATTCTAACTACGATCTTCTGAGTCGGCCTTGGTATCAAAAGGCAGTTGAAGCAGGTCAGGCAAGTTGGGGCGAAGTATATATTTGGGCAGCTCCTTATCAAAATTTAGCTCTTCCTGCCGTAAAACCTCTTTACAATCTCTCAGGAGAATTGGAAGCAGTTGTAGCAGTCGATCTCAGTCTCGAAGACATGCAAAAATTTCTCACTCAACTGAAAATTGGGAAAACAGGAAAAGCTTTGATCATCGATCGAAATGGATTACTAGTGGCAACATCGACAGGGGAATCTCGATTTATTATGGACGACGATCTCGAGGAGGGAAAACCCCAACGTCTCAACGTCTTAAACAGTAAAGAAGAGGTAGTTAAAACAACTGCACAGTATTTAAAACAACGTTTTGGGGACTACACTAACATCGATCGAAGTTATCAACTAGAGTTTAGCTACAAAGGTCAACGACAATTCTTAGAAGTATTACCTTATCAAGATGAGTTGGGCTTAGATTGGGTCATTGTTTTGCTCGTTCCCGAAGCAGACTTTATGGAGACGATTAACGCTAACACTCGCAGGACAATTTTATTATCTGTCATAGCTTTATTATTGTCGGTAATTGCCACGATTTTGATTTTACGCTTCC
This sequence comes from Xenococcaceae cyanobacterium MO_188.B29, assembly GCA_030065155.1. Lineage (GTDB taxonomy): Bacteria > Cyanobacteriota > Cyanobacteriia > Cyanobacteriales > Xenococcaceae > JASJDJ01. The sequence goes on along the minus strand of JASJDI010000171.1, from coordinate 10,916 downwards.
TGGCACTGCCGATTGAGCGTTTAAGTGCCTCAGTGGGTGCGATAACATTGGGAGAATGGGATTTTAAACTAAAGGTTCAAGGCACAAGAGAACTAACGCGATTGGCCTCTTCTTTTAATGAAATGATAAGCCAACTGCAAAACTCATTTGCTATTCTCAAAAAGCAAAATGAGCAAATGAAGAGTTTAAATGATTCTTTACAAAGTCTTAAAGCCACTCAAGAAAAACTCCTTTTTGAAAACGAACTCCTCAAAGATACTAGCTTGGAAGAATATCAATACCAAATTGGCGGAACAGTACCAATAGACTCCCCTACTTATGTAGTGCGAAAAGCAGACAAATTACTTTATAAAGCACTTCATCAAGGTCAATTTTGCTATATTTTCAACGCCAGACAAATGGGCAAATCCAGCTTGAGAGCTAAAATTATGCACCAATTAAGCTCGGAAGGATATATCTGTGCTGCTCTAGATTTAACAGAAATACTCAGCAATGATACTACTGAAAATCAATTCTACAATAGTATTATTTTTAATTTAGCTAAAAAGTTAGGCTTGTTACCTAAATTTAATTACCGTACCTGGAAAAAGAATTTAGATTATCTCTCCTCACTAGAGAAGTTAGGAGAATTTATTGAGGAGATTTTACTGAAAAAAATTCAGCAAAAAATAATTATTTTCATCGACGAAATCGATGCGGTTCTCGATTTAGGATTCTCTGTCGATCGCTTTTTTGGTTTCTTAAGAAGTCTCTACAATAAACGAGCCGATCATCTTGAATACCGGAATTTAACAATAGTTTTAATTGGTAGAACAGCTCCTAATTATCTAATCCAAAGCAGGGAAAGCACCCCATTTAATATTGGTTGTGGCATTCCCTTAGAAGGGTTTAAAATTGAGGAAGTTTCTCAAAGTTTAATGAAGGGAGTGCAAGACAATTGTGACGATCCTTATCTCACAATTAAAGAGGTTTTAGCTTGGACTGGAGGACAACCATTTCTCACCCAAAAAATTTGTAATTTAATTAGAAAATCTTCTCCGCGAATTAACCAAGGAGAAGAAGCAGAGTTGATTGCTAAACTAATCGAAACAGAAATTATCTGTGACTGGGAAAATAAAGACCAACCAGAACATTTAAAAACTATTAGGAATAACTTAACTAAAAATAAACATAATCCTCTGCGCTTGTTAAAAAGATATCGAGAAATGCTACTAACAGGCTCAATTAGCGATGACTCAACTATTGAATGCTTAGAATTATTTTTATCGGGAATAGCGGTCAAAAAGGACGAGAAACTAAAAATTAAAAATCGTATTTATGAGACAGTCTTCGATCGCGTTTGGGTAGATAAAGAAATAGAGTTACTATCTCAATCGAAGCCAGTACTATAAACAAAAGATATATTTACCAGGAAAAAGAATGGTCCTTAGTTGGATAAATAATCACTATAAGGATAGCGTTTTGTTAAATCTTGTTGCAAAAACTTGTTCAAACTCAAATTTTGTGTGATAAGTTCGTAGAGTGCTTGACGAACTAGATAAGGATGAGTTCCAATCTTACTAATTAATCGCTCTACTTCAACTTGAGAATAATTCAGCTTATGTCTGCGAACTAAATCTTCAATTTCAGCCACTTCAAACTCGAGTCTTGAAATTGTTAAACCAACATTGAAAGGAGATTTATTCGATTCTATTGAAGGTGGTTCATCATCATACACTAAAATTAGACGCAGTTTGCTCCACTCAGGATCTACTTTGCTACTTTCGTGCCAAGCTCGCAATAAAGTAAAAAAATCGATGGCGATCTCATTGTAAGCAAAGAGATAGTCTAACTTATCCAAAGCCAAAATCAAAGGACGATCTATTGAAGCTAACAAATAATCCTCAAAATAAAAACTGCAACTAGACTTACTGCCCAAATCGTCATCCCAATACTCTTCAAGGTTTGATGGTAATTTTAAATCTCTGGAAATATTCAAACACAACCACTTCAAGAATCGGTCTAAATTAGCTAAAGTCTCTGTTTGAGATAAATTTAAATCTAAACAAACACTGTGATAATTTTCTGCCAGTTTGACTATTCTCCTCATCAAAGAAGATTTACCCATTTTAGGAGGAGCAGAAATTTTAATTAAACCTCCTTTGCGAAGGACAGCTTGCAGGCAAAGAGGTTCGATCGAACATCGTTTGATATAAAACTTAGAATCGCTAGGAACAAGTCCCTCTGGTCGCTCTAACGTATCTGGTTGAGATAAAGATAATTCCAATTCTAAACAATCTAGCACCGATCTGAAATTTCTCTTCTCGAAGTGTATCTCAAAACACTCCGACAGTAACGACCATAAAGAAGACCCAACTCGCTTGGCGTGGTCTTTAGAACAACCATATTGATTAGCGATGCTATCGTAGCTCTCATTATAGTATGCTCCTCTAAGTATAGTTGTTTCCAGACCGCTTAAATTTTGTCCGGTTCTCTCTTTGACAACCTCAACTAAAGAATCAAGCCAAATTAATGTTTCTTGCGGATTATCGTTACTATCTTTGCTCATTTGTTACAAAAAATTAATTTTTGTTGTGATTTATTATGCCACTCAAACAATTAAATCATGACACCTCAATGCCACTTAAGTAATTTTAGGTGACATTTAATGCCACCTTCTCTGATTTTTATGTTGCATTGGTGTCACGAAACCCGTTTTCTTTTGAGTTTATTAAGATTGGTAGTGCGCCAAACCACAATGGAAGTGATATTTGAATGCCACCTTACATTTATTGGCTAATTTGAATTATTTATGAAACTTGAATAGCATTCAGTTGAACGTTTAATACACTGTGAAAAGTTCGAGAAACAAATGAGTATCTGGCAAAGCATTAAGTATTGTAGGACATTAAATAATAAGTTAGTATCGATTATCTCTCTAATTATATTTAATCTTTTGCTCACATCAGTAGCAACTGCTAATATCGCTCCTGTTATCTTATTCCAACCACCACCAGAAGAAGAACAACCAGAAAGTACTGAGGGTGCAGCTTCACGCCAACATCAACAGTGCACTCCAGATTTTGTTAAGTCTCAACAAAAGAGGTATACTACACCGAATCTAAATCTAACTGCGATTGTACCTGATAGTAACTATGGCTTAACAGTAGCTGAACGTCCTAATTTTTGGGTTTATTTACCGAAAACTTCAGCCAAGCAAGCAATTTTAAGTATCCGAGAAGAAGGAAAGATACCTCATTGGCAACAGTCTATTCCCTTAACAAGAGAAGCGGGAATTATAGGAATTACCTTGTCAAAGGATGCTCCTACTTTAGAAGTTGGTAAAAGCTATCAATGGGCATTAGTATTGGTTTGCGGGAATAAACCAAATCCCAACGATCCTGTTGTTGCTGCTTGGATTAAGCGTGTTGATAAATCTTCAGCTATGAGTTACCAATTACCTTCCAAGACTAAATTAGAGCAAGCTGCTTGGTACGCAAAAGAAGGAATTTGGTATGATGCGCTGAGTATTTTAAGAGACGAAAAAACATCTTCTTTAGAGAATGGGAATGATACTTGGGCTAAATATCTACGCTCTGGTGGTTTAGATAAAATCGCTAATGAACCTATAGTTAGGTAAATTTGGGTTCACCTATAGGCTTATAGCTTTATAAATATTTTCTCAAAACTTGTACGGGATGTTGAGGCTTCCATTCTGCTAGTCTTTTAACTTTCGTAAGCTTTAAAATTGATTTGCCCCCAGAGCAATCAATGTTTCTTTCTGCGCTGGTGTCAGACCCCTAATATCCGTAATATTCATACCTTCGTAAGGTCTTTTGGGGCGCAGCACCTTCAAGGTTTTTCCTGTTGCAAAATCCCAAAGCCGAATCGTTCCATCTGCACTACCGCTGACCAGTGTCTGTCCATCTGGTGTTAAGGAGATCGCTCTGACCATAGAGCTATGACCTTTCAAGACTCGAATACATTGTCCGGTATCAATCTCCCAAAGCCGAATAGTGGTATCCTCACTGGCACTAATAATGATTTTTCCCTCTGGACTGAAGACCAAACCCATAATTGAGTCGGTATGCCCTGGAAAGGTTTGGATCAATTCGCCAGTCGAGATATCCCAAAGCTTGATTTGTTTATCATCACCTCCACTGACCAGCCTTTGACCATTGGGGTGAAACGCAACAGCTATGACCGTACTTGAGATATCTCGAATGCTGAGGCAACATTCGCCCGTCCTAACATCCCAGAGTTTGATAGTTTGGTCGTTGCTGCCACTTGCCAGATATTGACCATCTGGGCTAAAAGCGACAGACCAAATCCAATCACTATGGGCTGAGATACATCGGAGACTCTCCCCTGTACCAACATCCCAGAAGCGGATAATACTACTATCTCGACCACCACTGGCTAGCAATTGACCATTGGGACTGAACGCTATCATCCAAGCCACACCCTTGGTATGACCTCGGAGGATATTTTGGCATTGTCCAGTCCTGACATTCCAGAGTTTGATGGTTTCGTCACCGCTGCCACTCGCTAAGATTTGCCCATCGGGACTAAAAGCTACTGACAGGATCCAATTGTGGTGTCCTTTCAAAGTTGCGATCTGTTTCCCAGTATGAATATCCCAAAGTCTGACTGCTCGATCTAAACCACCGCTAGCGAGTAATTGTCCGTCGGGAGAAATAGCAATCGTCCAGAAGTAATTGATATAGCCTTGCCAGGTTTTGAGGCATTCACCTGTATTCCCATCCCACAGCTTAAGCATTTGATTATTATCGCTACTGGCAAGAATGTTTTTATGGGGGTCGAAGGCAACATCTTCTACACCAGTAATATGACCCTTCAAAGTTTTCAGTAGCTTACCTGTTTGAGTTTCCCATAATTTTATAGTATGATCGAAGCTTCCACTGGCAATAATTTGACCATCTGCATTGAAGGCAGTTGACTTGACTTGTTTGGTATGTCCTTTCAGGGTATTCAGACATTCACCTGTATCAACATCCCACAATTTTATGGTGTTGTCTGCGCTGCCACTGGCTAAGGTTTTGCCATCGGGACTAAAGGTATTAGAGTAGACAACATTTTTATGACCGCTTAGAATCTGGCAACATTCCCCTGTTTCAATATTCCACAAGCGGATTGTGTTATTCCGTCCGCCACTGGCTAAGATGTTGCCATCGGGATGAAACGCAACAGACTCAATCAATGCACCGTGTCCTTCTAAGACCTGGCAGTCTCCAGTATCGATATTCCAGATGCTAATAATATTATCACTTCCCCCACTCGCCACCATTTGACCATCGGGACTAAATGCAACAGTCCAGAGCCATTTTTGGCTGCTTACCAGGGTTTTTAAGCAGTAGCCTGCATGAATATCCCATAATTTTACCGTTTTATCCATACTGCTACTGGCAAGCAATTTACCATCTGGGCTAAACGCCACTGATGTAACCCGTAAGTTTTTACCATGACCTCTCAGAAGTAAATAGGGTTGTTCATCTTGGATACGAAATAGTCGAATATAACCATAGGAATCTCCAATAGCTAGTACTTTTCCATCAGGGCTAAAGGCGAGGGAGTGAACGGCACCAAAGTCTTGAGTAAAGCTAGACTTGGTAAACTCACAGGCTGTAAAATTAACTCGATGCAATTCTATGCCTTGCAGATTGGCTTGCCAAATTACTAGGTGAGAAAAATCATAGCCACTCACGTCGATATTGCCATAGCGTATTAGATTCAGAAGGTTTCCTGCTGCGTAGCTTGGGAGGTTTGGATGGGATTGCTTTAAACTCGAAAGTATCTGGGATAGCCGATTTTCTAGGCAATTTTGCTTTTCTAACCCTAAAAGCGAGATTAGCTGTTCAATTATTGGATTAAGAATGATACGGATTTGGCTATATCTGACATAGTCTTTCGCAGATGCTTTGATGAGAGAATGGCTATTAAACAATCGTAGTTTATTGGTATTTATTTCTTCACAAATTTGTTCGATTAAGCGATCGCTCATATATTCCATCAGAACAGGCTGTAATGTAAAGCGATGCAGCGCGGTCTTGGGGGTTTCCCCCATGAGCGACTGCATCAAGACGCGATCGCCACTTTTCTCAAGGGGTATCTGTTGCTCTAAAGTATCTAATGTTTCTGAAAGATGTTTTTTTTCCCAGGGCAAGAGAATATCTTCTTTTAATTCGGCGATGGATACAGATTCTCGATTTATTGCCAGCCAATACATGACTGTTTTTTCAGCTTCAGACAGACGCTCAAAATGCCAATCGAGTAAATCGCGGATTTTACCAAACACTTTTAAATTGTGTTGCAAGAATTGGGAGATATTACCATTAAATCGCCTCAAAATATGTCTGGCAGCAACTTCTAAAGCCAGTGGATTACCATTATAGAAATTAATAATAGCTTCCCAATCTTCGTCCGAACCGTGAAAATTAGTATTATAGGCACAACCAATATCCTGGAATATTTCCCGTCCAGCAGCGAGATCGACTCCCCCTAGCATAAGCGATCGCACTGGCTGAATGCCTTCGATCTCTTCAATATCTTTCGGCTTTACTCGGCTGGTTAACAACAGACAACTTTGATGTTCTGTTTCTCCTATCCGCCTAAAAAGTTCTCCATAACCTTCATAACCTGTCCGATAAGTTCCTGCGCCCTCTCCGCCTTGCAAAATTGACTCAATATTATCCAGAATGAGTAAGCAGCGATGTTTGCTTAAATATTTTAGTAGTTGAGTAACTAAGCCATCTGAGGTTTTAGCCCAATGTTTTTCTTGATTTTCAGATAGAAATTCAATTAACTCTGTCAGAATAGTCTCAGGAGTTGGGGCATTCAGTAGCCTTCGCCAGATTAGATAATCAAACTCACCTCGAACTTGACGGGCAAGTTGTAAAGATAGATCTGTTTTGCCAATACCGCCTCTAACCAAGCGGGTTTTGCCTATGCCTGCAAGTCCTACAACAGTGATAAGTCGGCATTTTTCTTTAATTATCCAATGCTGTAGAGTTGTTAGTTCCTGTTCTCGTCCATGAAAAATCGGTACATCTGGTGCTTCGCCCCAATCTTCTCGTAAACTACTAGCTGATTCAGCAACATCATCAGGATCGACTCCCAGAATCTGGCAAAAAGCGATAAAGCTGCGATCGCGAATGACAGTTCCCCGTAAAAATCGCTCCCAAGTTTGCCGACTGCAACCATAAGCATAAGGTCCTGACTTACGCCAGTTGCCAGCAGGTTCGAGAATTTTACTGGCTTCTACTAACCAGCGATCGTCGCTTATTGTCCAGCCTTTTTGAGCAATAGCTCGTTTAATTTGGATTAATCCATCCCGCGAAGCCTTAGTAGAAGCCATATGCACACCTGTTGTGAATTGGCAACCCTCAGTTACCTATCAGTTTAGTATAGGCAAAACTGAGGCTAGATCAAAGTATATAATTCTGTAATTAATTAATGTTGAGTGTCTAATACAGTATTAAGAGTTCGAGAAACAAATGAAGATCTGGCAAAGTATCAAGTATTGTGGGAAATTAAATGATCAGTTAATTTCGCTTATTTCTCTAATTACATTTACTCTTTTACTGACATCAGTAGCAACTGCTAATGTCGATCCTGTTATCTTGTTTCAACCTCCACCAGAAGAAGAACAGCCTGAAAGTACTGAGGGTGCAGCTTCACGTCAAAATCAACAGTGCGATCGAGACTGTGTTCACTCTCAACAAAAGGAGTCTGTTACACAGCATCTAAATCTGACTGCTGTTGTACCTGATAGTAACTATGGCTTGACAGTAGCCGAACGCCCTGATTTTTGGGTTTATTTACCGAAAACTTCAGCCAAGCAAGCAATTTTAAGTATCCGAGAAGAAGGAAAGATACCTCATTGGCAACAATCTATTCCTTTAACAGGAGAAGCAGGAATTATGGGAATTACGTTGTCAAAGGATGCTCCTACTTTAGAAGTTGGTAAAAGCTATCAATGGGCATTAGTATTGGTTTGCGGGGATAAGCCAAATCCCAACGATCCTGTTGTTGCTGCTTGGATTAAACGTGTCAGCGAATCTCCAGCTATGAGTTACCAATTACCTTCCAAGACTAAATTAGAGCAAGCTGCTTGGTATGCCAAAGAAGGAATTTGGTATGATGCACTGAGTATTTTAATAGAAGAAAAAAAATCGTCTTTAGATCATCACAATGATAATTGGGCTAAATATCTACGTTCTGGTGGTTTAGATAGAATCACTAATGAACCTATAGTTAGGTAGATTTGGGTTGATCCAAAAGCCTATAGCTTTAACTTTTATAAATATTTCCTCAAAACTTGCGCAGGATGTTGAGGTTTCCATCCTGCTAGTCTTTTAACTTGCGATCGACATGAATAACCAGTAGCTAAATAATATTGTCTCTCTTCTGGTTTATTAGGTAAATGCTGTCCCCAACTTAGTTGATAAATATCTTGAGAAGTTTGGTAATGTTCTGCTTGATGTCCATAAATGCCAGCCATGCCACAGCAACCAGTAGCAATCGGGTTTAAAGATAATCCTATTGCCTGAAAAACTTGTTGCCATTGTGAACTAGAAGCCAAAGCTAAAGTTTTTTCGGTACAATGTCCTAAAAGATAATAACAGTTGTTATGTGTGCTTAAATGACAACTGTTGTGATTATTTATCTTAGGTAGGCGTTGTAGTTGAGTCACTAAAAATTCTTGTAATAACTGGACTCTGGGTAAAGACTCTGAAGATTTAATAGTTTTAATGTATTCATCTCGATAAGTAAGAGTAATACTAGGTTCAATTCCTACTATGGGAATATCTAAATCTCCTAACTGGGTTAGAAACTTGGTATTTTTTTGTGCGATCGAGCTAAACTCAGATAAAAAACCCAACACTTGTAATGGTTTTCCGCTACTAAAAAAAGGTGGGACATAGACTTTATACCCTAACTGAGTCAGAAAATCATAAGTGTCCAAAACTATTGGCGATTCATAGAAACTAGTAAAAGCATCTTGCAATAAAATAACGCTATTTGCTTTTTCTTCCTTACTTAAGCTAGATAATTGTTCTAAATCAAATTCTGGTGCGCCTCTACTCTTTAATCCTTGTCTAACTGTTGGAGTACTAACTAAAGGGGGATCGACTAAACCAAGAAATTGTTCAATACACCAGCGTATTATAGGATTTTGCAGGGTAAAATTATTGACTGCAGATAGATAAGCTTGCCATAAAGCTAATCTTTCACTATTACCCACTAAATAATCTCTAGGCGATCGCAAATAACGAGTATAGTAAAGATCGAGAAATTTGGCTCTAAGACTAGGAATATCTACATGAATAGGGCATTGAGTCGCACAAGCTTTACAGGCAAGACAGCCATGCATTCCCTGGTAGACTTCATGGGAATAATCATAGACACCGACTAATTTACCCAGTGTATTCCAAATTTTCTTGGTAGGCACGTTCCATGGAACGTGCCTACGGTGTGTTGCCAATATTTCTCGATCTGATAAAACCGATAATTGTCTTAACCATTCACGCAGTAAACTAGCCCTACCCTTCGGGGAATGGATTCGATTATTCATCCCCTTGTAAGAAGGACACATGACACTATCAGGATTAAAATTAAAACACATCCCATTGCCATTACAGCTAAAAGCTACTTCATACTCAGATTGCGTAGCTGTATCTACTTGTCGATCGAAATGTCCTCTTAGGGGTGATTCAATAGCGACAACTTCCTCTTTACTGTTGTAAGGAGTAACTATCTTCCCAGGATTTAAACGATTATCTGGATCGAAAGCAGCTTTAATTTTACGTAAATCTTGATATAACTCTTCGCCAAAAAAAACAGGAGTATATTCACTACGAAATCCTTTGCCATGTTCCCCCCACATGACACCGCCGTATTTCCTAACTAAGGCGACTACTTTATCTGATAATTGTCTAATTATTGTTTCATCTTCTGGTAATTTTAAATCTAATGCAGGTCGAACATGGACGCAACCAACATCCACATGACCGTACATCGCATAATCTAGTTGATATTCCTCCAGTAAGGCTTTAAATTCGCGAATATAACTAAATAAAACTGAAGGAGAAACAGCAGTATCTTCAATAAAAGCGATCGGTTTGCGATTACCTGGACGATTTCCCAGTAACCCAGCCCCTTTTTTGCGTAATTCCCAGAGGTTTATACTTTCTTGCTCATTCTGTGCCAGATAATAGCCTGTAACTTGCTGAGATTCTAGATTACTAATAAGTCGATCGACTTTCGCTTGTAGTTCACTGAGATTGTCTCCTGTAAACTCAACTAAATTAATGGCATTAGCATCACCAATAAAATCTTTAACGCGATAGTATATTTCATCTCCTCTAGCCAAGGCTAATATTTTTTCATCAATAGTTTCAATTGCGCTTGGTTGGAGTGTTAATAATTTTTCTGCTGCTGAGAGGGCATCATCAAAACAACTATAGTGGATTGCTACTAACTTTTTATAGTTGGGAATTTTCGTTATTTTTAGTTTAGCTTCGGTAACAATTGCTAGTGTGCCTTCCGAACCAGCAATAATTCTATTTAGATCGAAAATATCTCTAGTTGCTGTATAAACTTTAGCCAAGTTATAGCCAGTCATAAACCGTGGCATTTTTGGAAAAGTCTGTTCGATTAATTGTTGTTTTGCTGTAACAATTTCATCAACTTGACGATAAATCTTACCTAAACTGCCAGTATCTTGTTTTAATTCAGTTAAATTATCCTTATGAGTAGAGTGAGATCGAGCTACTGTGCCATCGATTAAAATCCAAGTAAGCTCTAAAATATGATCGCTAGTACGTCCATAAACCCGTGAACCTTTACCACAAGCATCAGTATTAATCATTCCTCCCAAAGTAGCCCGACTGCTAGGGGCAACGGAAGGGGCAAAG
>JASJDI010000170.1 GCA_030065155.1 Xenococcaceae cyanobacterium MO_188.B29 | reverse complement strand
TTTGAGGGTCAATTGCTTTTTCTATCGTAATCACTTCTACTTTATGTAATTGAAGGTAAAATTACCTTACCACATAAATTGGGACAGTTGTTGTTGTTTTTTCTAAATTAAATAATATAATTATTTTGTTGTTATAATGTTGGTAGTTTAAATATTAGAGAGGCAGGACTTGCCTTGCTTGGACTTGGAGGAAATTCGTTGGAACTTCCGATGAAGAGTCAACCCACCGACGGGGTTTAACTCCTGTAGGAATCCTCTTCCTTAGCGACGTTCAGGAGCGAAGGTGGAGGAGGAAGTCAATCATTCAAAAAGCGTTAGACATCAACTTAAAATTATAAGTTAAATTAGTAATGACACCTGGTCATTAGCTCTTAAATTAGATCTTAAAATCCCATCATGAAATCTTTGTCTAATAAGGGTTCATCCAACTTCAAGTGACCCAAAAAAGAATCTGCCAAAATGGCAACACTACTTTAGTGCAGATTTCTATACTTATTAGTAACAACGAATAAAGATTGTTGCAACCAGAATTTATTTAACTAGGAGAAATAAGATGAACATTTCCGATCTAAATTATTTGGAAGTTGTTAATCCTGAAACTGGAAAAGCTCTTGCTGGTGGCGGTGACATTGAATTCAATATTGCTAAAGACGTTAACCTCAATAAAGTAGTCACTCTTGACATTCTCAAAACTGTTAATGTGGACGTAAATAACCCCGATCAGTTAGCTACTGCTGAGGCTGATGCTGAAGCTTTTGGTCCAAACGCACTAGCTGAAACTGATGCTTATACTTACGTTACTGCAAATGAAGCGTTCTCTTATAGTGAATCTACTGCTGCTCTTGACCTCAATCCAGGTGGCTAACGGCGAGGGTTAATTTTGCTTTTGAGGTTTTGGGTATTTCTACTCTTGTCTAGATTGATACTTGCGTTGTTATCAAACTTGCTAAAGTGTCATAGCAACTAAGAGTTAGTTATTACCCTCGATATATAAGCTCTTTTTTCCATAAAAATACCGCTAAAAGTATAAACTAATAGCGGAAAGCGAAAATGGTATTGCTGGAAGCTTAGGCAATTTAAAAGCTTTCAGCAAATTTACTATTCATATTATAGAAAATAAAAGGGAAGTTTAAAACTACCCTCATTCATAATGATTAATTTTCTAGAAATACCAATCGAATCAGCAGAAATTATCGACTTTCTCAAGCAAGAAATGCTCTTAAAGGAGATCTGCCAAAAGATTTTGTATCAGAAAATCATTGAAAAAGCTGCAACAGAAAATAATATAGAGGTAACACCAGAGGAAATTCAAACGGAAGCAGACAGTATTCGTCACGGAAAACGCATAGAAAAAGCTGCTGATACTTTTGCTTGGTTAGAAGATCAGATGGTAACGGCAGAAGAATGGGAAACAGGAATTAAAAACCGTCTGCTGACGCAAAAATTAGCCGAACACTTATTTGGCAAAGAAGTAGAGTCACATTTTGCTCAAACTCGGCTGAATTACGATCGCTTCGTCCTCTATCAAATTATTGTTCCTAATAAGCAACTAGCTCAGGAAATATACTATCAAATTGAAGAAGAGGAAATTAGTTTTTACGAAGCTGCTCATCTCTACAATATTGATGAACAACATAGGTATTATTGTGGTTATGAAGGTAAAGTTGGTCGCTGGAGTTTACCCCCAGATATTTCCGAGGCTATAGTAGGCAATACTAGCTTAGGAAAGGTTATTGGACCGATCGCCACAAAAAAAGAACAAACAGAAACAGAACAAGAGTATCATCTTTTGCTAGTTGAAGAGTTTATTCCCGCCGAATTGACACCCCAAAGGCGACAGGAGATTATTAATCAACTTTTTCAAGAGTGGCTTGTAGGCGAGTTTAACTCTGTAGTTCATGGTAACGGTAGTGTGAAACTAAGATCTAGCACCCCATCTGTCACCCAATCTTTACCTGATTTGTGGTATGAGGAAAAAGGGGAAAGCGAGTAGTTATACTAAATCCTGTTCTCATAACCATCTTTTCTTGGAGAAGCAGAGGGGCAGGGGAGCAGCTTTCAGGGGTATGATTTTAAGATTTAACGGTTGAGATCGGCAGAGGAGGCAGAGGGAGCGGAGGAAGCAGAGGGGGAAAAGACAAATAATTATAGGGGGGTTTTGACAATCGGATTTCGTATTACTACTAACTACTTCTATTCTTCAATCAAAAAGTCTGTAGCACTTAAAGTGGGAATATTTTCTAAAGTGGCAAACTGATCTCCTTGTCCCAATCCGTTATCTGAACCGTTTTGATTATAAAATAAGTTACCAGTATCACTGCTGTAGGTAATGAAAGCCTGGCTAACAGCAGCAAGTTCATCATTATCTACCACTTCAAACTCATCAGCATTGATTAACCCATCTGTAGTTAAAGTAAGAGCAGTAAAGGTTATCTGGCTGAGAACAATCTTGTCTGTATTGACTTCTAGATCGGTAATAAGATCTATACCTACTTGAGAAGATTCAAAAGTTCCAGAAGTTCTATAAAAGAATTTATCTGTGCCAAAACCACCTGTAAGAGTATCATTACCTGGACCACCAAAAAGTCGATCTTCACCATTACTGCCATTCAAAATATCATCGCCAGCACCGCCTCTGAGTATGTCATTATTATTACTGCCATTTAGGGTATCATTACCTGGACCACCAAAAAGTAGATCGTCGCCGTTACTACCATTCAAAATATCATCGCCAGCACCACCTTCAAGTAGATCGTCCCCATTTCCCCCATAGACAGTATCACTACCATAACCAGCTATGATCGTGTCATTACCATTCCCTGCAAAAAGTCGATCGTCGCCCAAACTAGCATAAAACTGGTCGTCTTGTGGAGTTCCGAACCAGCGATCGTCCCTGATTGTACCATAGACAAAATCTGGACCTAAATTACCAATAAAAGAATCTCCCAACCATGAAACTGCACTTTGATTAATTTTGAGGAGCGTTAGATTAGTATCATTGTCAAAGGTACGCTCATAAGTGCCTGTGGTTGCGCTGTCAACAAAATCAATATCGTTGTTGCCATCAATATCGATACTTTGATTGCTAGCATCCAGTGTGAAATTATCGCTAAAATCTACCTGTAAATCGCCTATTTGCTCGGAAGAGATTAAGGTTCCCCAAATGTCAGCATAATCTAAGACTTCAATATTATTTAGATCGGAAGTATCTAGGAGCAAAAACCCAATGTTTAAATAAGCCTGAGTATATTCAGCATCAGGATCGTCAATTTCTTTAGTTTCTAATGATAAATTACTTAAAAAATCGAAAGAGAATGTTTCCCCCGCTCCCACGGAAAAACTAGCAATGATTTGAGCATCACTGGCAGCACTTCCTTCAAAAATACCTTCTAGACCAAAGCCACCACTTTCAGTGAAAAGCCCCGATACCTCGGAGTCATAGAAAAAGGCTTCGGTTTTAGCACTAGCGATGGTTTCACCACTTTCGACTACAGTACTAGCGTAGGCATCTGTCAAAGTTCCAGACGGGGCATGACTATAATTGGAAAAGATCGCATCGCCCAGAGTGTCAACATAATTATTAGGCATGGTATTACCTCTTGGCAATCCCGTTTATGAATGAGCGGGGTGGAAAAAATTTTGGCTTATATTGGTCAAGTGCGCTCCGCGCAGGGTGTGGGGTGTAGGGCTTAGGGTGTCGGGAACTCCGCCCTGTGACGTGACGGAGCTTGAAAAAAAGAGTTGCTTAAAAATTCGCGCTATGCGTTCTCTCTTTAAGTTTTTATCTTTTTCACGGAAAGGCGGGGCTTGAAACCTATCTTCGGGGCTAGTTTCTCTAACCCCGACACCCGACACCCCACACCCGCCCCGAAGGGGCTTGGTCAGTTATCTAACTAAATAGCTATTAGCTATTAGCTATTAGCTTTTAAAGGCAACAGGAAATAGGGAACAGGCAACAGTGACTGGTTTGGAAGAGGATTTAGACCTTTCTCAAACTCTTTTCTCCTTCAAAGGAGAGGCTTCAAACCAAGGTAAAAGGGAATAGAAACACACTGTTGCCTGTTGTCCCTTGCCTTTCCTCCAAGGCAACAGCCTCGGTTAAAAATCTCTTCCTATTACCAGCTAATAGCTAACAGCTAAGAACTTCGATCGTGGGACTGGACCGATCCAAACGGACTACTTGTGAGGTACTTGCATTGGTGAAGCATTGCGGTCATGGGGGAAACTCCCATGAGCAAATGCTGAACGCTTTTACCAACTTGAGCAAAGCGCACCGCTCGCGCTGATATCTCCTTAGCGTAGACCTGTCTTGAAAATAGAAGTTCAGGAGTTCAGGAGTTGCTGAAGTTCCGAATGAATTATTTTCATACCTGGGTTGTGAACGCTAGTTTATGGCATCTCTTGCATAAATCAAAAATCTCGGTTTTGTTAGCTCTTAGCTTTTAGTTTTGGTTAATGGAGGTGCGAGCATTAATTTGTTTCTCTGATAAAAATTTACTTTTGCAAGAGGTCTCGTATAGGACAGAGCAAGAAGGAACAAACCCAAAAGGCAAAGGTTGTAAAAAGCTCGTGGATTAAACTCTGTCGGGGATCGAACAACTTTTGTTGTTTTCTCTAGTACTTTGTCAGGATTGATTTGAGGGATAAATCTTCCCCTGCCTCCCCTGCTTGTCTCAACCCATCATTTCAAAATTGACCGAGAGGGATGGCGAGGTCTCCTCGCCATATCCAATCGAGGTGTTGACAGACCACTAGACCCGTTAGGATGAAGCAAGAAGCCTGTACGACTTTAGGCTGCATTGTGTTAGTCTATAGTCAGCCTAATTATTAGAACTCTTGCATAAGTACGACAAACTTCGGTTGAGTTTAGGGAAAAGGTTAAAGGGTAAAGGAAGGAAAAATCAAGCTTTTCCCCTTCCCCTTTTCCCTTTCCCCCGACTTCTGCAAGAAGTCTATTGGTCGGAGCAGCGGAGCGACTACGAGATTTTTGGACAACGAGTCGCTTCCGCAGTTCCTAACCTATAGTTCGGTTTCTGGAGGAATTGGTACAACGTTATCATCGCCATTGAGGTCAAGAGCAGCAGTGGATTCAGCGTAAGAGAATGCTTCCCCACTGCCTGTGCCGTTCACTTCCTCTATTGACTCGTATGCTGCCTGGAAAGCCCAATCACTAAGGTTTCCTATTTCAAGACTCTCGGCCTCTTGAACGTAACCTGTAAGCTCGAACACTGATTTCGACACTGGTCCAGCCGTATCATCATATGTAAAGAAACCATTGGCATCTGGAGCAAATGCTTCAAATTCAACCTCAATCTCTCCATTCGCCAGCTGCTCAACCAAATAGGTGGCTCCCGCAGGGATAGTTAGTGTTAGATTGCCCACTCCGGTGAAACCGTCACCATCCATGTCAAGTTCTTCTGGTCCAAAGTCTACTATCCAATTGTCTTGGAGTACATATCGACCTTCCAGAGGGGAGTCAGAAATCAAACTGTCAAATACTAGTATCTTATCATTGTCCGCGACAAAAACATCCTCTATAGGGATGGGATTATCATTTGTTGGCAATGGATTATTCAAATTGGCTAAGCTATCGAAGGCGTTGAAATCATCTAGATCCGGTAGACCCGCTACTACTGATCCGCTTGATGTATAATCCACAGTAACTGTGCTTGGCAAGCCAGTTATGTTAGGGGTGCCTAACTCAAGGTCAGTTGTATTGCCCAGAACATCGATTGAACCGTCTGCTGTAAAAATAGTTCCGCTGCTGCCTTCACCACGAACGTAAGTATAAGCATCAGTTTCAGCTAGGGCGCGTTCCCCAAAAGCCTCAGCATCAGCTTCGGCAGTAGCCAAAATATCGTCGTTATTTACGTTTACATCAACATCTTTGTCAATGTCCAGGTTAACTACTTTATTAAGGTCAACGTTTTTAGCAATATTGAAATTAATGTCACCCATGGATTTTCTCCTTGGTTTCAATAGTTAAATTAATTGTTGTGTTGCAACGACCTGAAAGTATCGTTACTAAGATACTAGAAATAATCTCTAGAGGTATGTTGCCAAAATGGCAGAATATTTCTTAGCAATTCATACGGTTAAATTAATGATTGATTGATTTTTTAAATTTAATTATGGCGTTTTAGTTTTGTGGTTTTTATTTCAAGTTAATTCTTGAGTTTCTTAGGAATATTTTTTGCCTTTTAGTTCTTAGCTTAAAGTTTCGATCTTAACTGCCAAAAACTTTAGTTCTAACGTGAGTTAGATGACCTCCCCTAGCCCCTCCTACAAGGAGGGTAAGAAGAAAAATGGCATAAATTTATTACGAAAAATTGAAGGTTTGAAGCCCTATGATGTCAAAAAAATTTCCTTCTTCCTCTCCCCTTGTAGGGGAGAATGAGAGGGGTTGGAGAGAGATTTATTTTAAATTCGTCAACTCACTTAGGTCTAAGAAGATCCGCTGATAAGAAGCGGTTTTCCCAAGCTAGAAAACGTGACTTGAGGATACGATTTTCAAGAAAAACTTAAATATTTCATGTAGTCTATTTAGGGTTTAAAAACGTAAATGAATTGACTAATAGCTAATAGCTAACAGCTAATAACTACCTTTATTATTTACGACTTTTTTTTAATTCTTTAATAACAGTCGCCGTACTAATTTTTAATACCCTAGCTATTTGCCGAACACTACTGCCATTAAGATTCATCTCCACTATTTTTTGTTTAGTTTTGACATCGCGACCTAGGTAATCTAAATTAATGCTAAAAGTAGCACGGAGACAATTGGGATTACAACAACGATAGCGTTGTTTTCCATTAGAAGATTTCCCATATTTAATCACATCCGTGCTATGACAATCAGGACATTGAACTGGAAAATAAACTGCCATGACACGGGGAAGATCGTAACAATTTCAGCAACTTGTATTGGCTAATATCAATTCTCGAAAGTAATAAGAGACTTCGTATAGGGTAAAAGTCAGAAATCAGAAGTCAGAAGTCAGAAATCAGAAGTCAGAAGTCAGAAGTCAGAATAAACAGGAGATTGAAAGCTTTTTCATGGTAATAAATAACTCTCTATATCTAGCTATTTTTGAGAATTGGTATAAGGAATTTAAGTTGCTAGTTATGGCAATTCTCGGTTAAATTTGTACATCACTAATTTAAGAACCGCTATATAAAGATATGATTATCCCAGAAAAATTTCTTCCCGAAAATTACTTGTATTTGATAAATTTAATTTCACTGATTTTCTTCCGTAAAAACACTGATATTGACACTTGTTTTTCTGTAGAACCACTAATATAGTGCAATCCACTGGGCGTGGGCTATGCTTGGAAAACCCAAGCTTATAGAGCCAAGCTGTTACGGATTAGTAAACATAATTAACAATCCCAATCGCTGGGTTATAGGTAAGTAGAGAATTCTCCCTTGTCCCCTTGTCTACCTTGTCCCCTTGTCTACCTTGTCCCCCTTGTCTCTGTAGTCAGTGATTTTTCGGATTAATGATATCGATGATATCGATGTTCTAGCTAGGAGAATCAAACACATCTCCAGCTACCAGGCTATTAGCATCAACTCCCAAGACAGCACCAATTAAATCATCATTATAGAAAATCAGCGCGTTGCCACTCTCATCTACCCCAAAATCATAACCATCTATGTTATCAACATTAATCTGAATTGTATCTACACCAAGCTCAAAGTCTTGAATCAGGGCAAAATCTGCTGTGCCATCTCCGCTGTAGAAAACACCATTTACATCTCCCAGGACAAAGGTGTCCATACCGCCATTACCAACTAGAATATCTATTTCACCAGTTCCTGTTCCACCCTTACCTCCAGTAAGAGTGTCATCGCCAGCATCGCCGAAGACAGTATCGCTTTCTGTCCCTCCATCGAGGAGGTCATCACCATTGCCCCCACTCAGTTGGTCAAAACCTCCACCACCCAAGAGTTCATCATTGCCATCTTCCCCTAATACAAGATCATTTCCTGCGACTCCATTCAGTGAATCATCCCCTGTACCGCCTGATAGCTGGTCATCGCCTCTATTGCCATTGAGTTTATCATTACCAGTACCGCCAAAAACCGAATCGTTTCCTAAACCAGCAAATAGTTCATCATTACCATCATTACCGAAGAGAAAATCGTTATCTCTACCTCCATTTAAAACATCATCACCATCACCACCTCTGAGTATATCCAGACCATCATCTCCAAACAGAGAGTCATTACCATTGCCTCCCTCTAATTCATCATCATCATCACGACCAAATATTACATCATTTCCTTCTCCTCCATCTAGTCGATCGTTTCCTTCCTCTCCTTGGAGGAAGTCATCTCCACCTAAACCAGCTATGGTGTCGTCACCTTCGTCAGCACGGATTACATCACGTTCTGGACTTCCCTCAATCAGATCATCCCCTTCAGTAACTCCAAAGGAATCGCGAAGGCTTTGTCGAGATTCTCGATCGCGATTTTCTCTTCTTTGGGTGAGTCTTTCACCTATTTGGCGTACACTTTCCATAGATTGTGTCTCCTAATTTCCCAGGTCAGAAATATCTATTCCACCTTCCGCAGGTCAGTTGGTAATATATTAGACCTCTTGCATAAGTCTCCAAAATCCTGGTTGAGTGTAGGCAGGGGGCAGAAGGCAGAAGCTATTAGTTTTGATTTTAAATTTATTTTTGCAAGAGGTCTATTCAAGTATTTTGCTACTAAAGTATGCTAACGAGCTTCAATTTGCCTTTATTTAGTATCCCTACGCGAGTCCCAAGCAATACCAATTCCAAGAAATATGTAATTTTATACTACATTCACCGTGCAGAAGGTAGGAACTATACTATTTACGATAAGAGAGTTACTGTGTTGATACCTGCCATTTTGGCAGTTTTTTAGCTTAAAGATCTATTTGTTGTTTGGCGAGGTGATAGTAAAGATTTTGTTGTGCCATCAGTTCTTCATGAGTACCTTGCTCGGCAATAAAACCTCGATCGAGGACTAAGATTCGATCGGCATTACGAATAGTAGAAAGACGGTGAGCAATAATAAAGGTCGTACATTCACGGCTAAGACGAGCTAAATTGTGCTGAAATCTTTTTTCTGATTCGGTATCAAGAGAACTAGTTGCTTCATCCAAAATGAGAATTCGTGGTTTTCCGAGCAGAGCGCGGGCGATCGCAATGCGCTGTCGCTGCCCTCCCGAAAGAGTTGAACCTCGCTCTCCGACTTTGGTATTGTACCCTAAAGGCATGGCTTGAATAAAAGCATGAGCCTCAGCCAGTTTGGCAGCTTCGATCGCCTGTTCTAAGGTAAATTCAGGTCGATAAAGGGTAAGATTTTCTAAAATAGTTCCCGAAAATAAGAAACAGTCTTGAGGTACTACCCCTAATTGCGATCTTAAAGATGGGGGAGATATATGCTGAATGTCGTATCCATCGATCCAGATTCGACCACTAGTAGGAAAATATAAACCCTGTAATAACTTAACTAAAGTACTCTTTCCCGAACCACTTCGACCTACAATAGCTATGGTTTGCCCTGCTTGTACTTCCAAGGAAATATTCTGAAGTGCATTACGCTCTTCTTCAGTGTCATAGCGGAAGGTAACATTTTCCAATTTGACATCACCCCGTACTGGAGGTAAAGCCAGCATTTGCTTGGCAGGAGTTTCTTCTGGTTCTGTGTCAAAGACATCATTAAGTCTTTCTACAGAAATTAGTACTTCTTGCAGTTCATCCCACAGACCGACTAAGGCGATTACAGGACTAATAATATGACCTTTCATCATGTTAAAGGCGACAAACTGACCGATAGTTAACTGGTCTTGAATAACTAGAGTTGCGCCATACCACAATAAAGCAGTTCCCCCAATCGAGTTGATTAGTCCACTAAGGAGTCCTAAATTAATTGCCAGTTTTTGACCTTTAAACCGCACATTAATCTGGTTCGTTAACAAATCTTCCCAACGCCAGCGTACTTCTTGTTCTGCTGCTATTGCTTTTACTGTGGCAACTCCCGTCATCATCTCTACCAAAGAAGAGTTTTGGTTAGCTACTGCATTAAATCTTTCTCTCGATAACCTTCGTAGTAAAGGCGTTGCTACCAGAGTTAAAATCACAATGGGGGGAATTAAGCCTAAAACTAGCAAAGTAAGTTGCCAATTGTAATAGAGCATTAACCCTAAATAGACAAAACCAGTAACAAAATTTAACCACGACAGCAAAACCTGCCCTAGCAAAAATCGCTGAATCTTAGAATTTTCCCCTACTCTTGTGGTAATATCTCCCACCCGTCGAGATTCAAAAAACTTCAGAGGTAGATTGAGAGCGTGGTTAATAAAGCCACTGACCATAGTCACATTGAGACGGTTAGAAAAATAACTCAACAAATATTTACGAGTAGCAGATAACCCCATTCCCCACAGACCAAAGATTAAAGCTCCAATGACAAAAACATTAAGAGTCGTTTGGCTTTTATTAACTACTATTTGGTCGAGAATAATCTGGGTAAATAAAGGCGAAATTAGACCAAAAATTTGAATTAACACCGAAAGGGCGATAATTTGCCAGGCTAAATTGCGATAGGGCCAAAGCAGACCGAAAAATTGACCTAGAGAGCGTTTTGTATTGGGGGTTTGATAGAGACGCTCTGTAGGATTGAGTAGTAAAGCATACCCAGTCCAACCCTCTAGAAACACATGCCGAGATAGCTTATATTTGCCCATAGCCGGGTCAGCAACTAAAATTTGGTTTCCCTTAATCCAGTAAACAACAATGTAGTGATCCCCTTGCCAATGAGCAATCCAGGGATGGTTGTGTTCTGCTAGACGGTTGAGACTGGCTCGTACGGGACGAGCTTGATACCCTATATTTTCTGCTGCTTTGGTTAAGCCTTTAAGAGAGACCCCTGTGCGTCCAATTCCAGCAAGATTGCGTAGGTAATTAATAGTAAATCGTTTGCCGTAGTATTGAGAGATCATTCCCAAGCAGGCAGCACCACAGTCGGAAGAACTTTGTTGCTGCATAAAAGGGTAACTTTTCCACAATTGCGGGCGACTTTTTATCGGTTGCGGAAAGTCGATAGAATAATCACTTGACTTAACTTCAGTAGGAGTAGTGGATAATTGAGAAGATTGAGTCCCATTTTTGTTAGCTAAATCAAGGTTAGACTGGGTTTGAGGGGGAACAAAAACTTTTGTTACAGTCAGAGAACTATGACGAGATTCTGATATTTCAGAGCGATCGACATCAGCTAGAAGAGGAATAATCTCACAGGCACTTTCCCAATTCTGTTTAGGTAAGTGATAAACTAATAACTCAGTCTGAGCTACCCAATCGTTGGGAATTGGGTCGGGATAGCCGAAAGAAGAACCGATATCTAAAGACTGATTGTGAATTTGACCTTGACGAAGCCAAAAGCGATCGAGGTTAATCTCTGCCAGATTTGTTCCCGCAGGAATTTGTCCTTCTTCAAGGTAGATAAGTAATTGCTGTAGTCTATGGCTAGAAAGAGAACGCAAAGACGTTAAAGTTTTAAAAAAAATCAAGCCTTGGCGATTTCGGGTTTCTGTTAGCCAGTGTTCTTGGAGTTGCGCTGAGTTTGCTAACTGGGATTGTAATTTTGCTATAGGGATTCTGGCTACTCGTACTTTACTTTCTGCTGCGATCGCCTTATAAGGCAAATATGCTTCATTGAAAAGACGTTCTCCCCCAAAAGTTTTTCCTTCCGTCAATAAACCTGTTGAAACTTCTCGCTGTTTTTCTGCATCAAAACTCAATAATCGCACTCTTCCCTGGCAAATTATGAAAAAAAACTGAGTTTGTTGACAATCCTTTTTGGAACTATGAGTTGGTTTCTCTTGTTGAGCTAAATTAGGCGAACCGTGAGCTACATTTTCTAATAAATCTCCCAGCTGAAATTCTAATATTTCAAAATATTGACTCAACTTAACCAGATTTTTTTTACTTTTCGGCTCTATTTTTAGTTGCTTTTCTAATGCAAAAGCAACTAAATCTAGTACGTTCTGCTCATGAAGAACTGACTGTAAATGCGTATTTTGAGACATTTTTATCATCAATTAATTGACTTATATTTGATACTCGTATCTATACAAACTCAATTAGTTTTAATAACAGCATTATTGGCTTATTTATACCTCAACAAAAAACTGTTTATCCTGTCGGTTAAAGATATGAAATTGTTAATCAATTAAGGTGAAACAATCTCAAAACTTGCTACTGTTATGTTTTTAGTTAATTCTTTTATGTTCGGTTACTCTGTCCCAGTAAGTAGATTCAAACGAGAGGTAAGCGGTTAAAGGTTAATATTTTGCAGGTATTTCAGAGCTTCTCCCAAGTATAATACATCAACTCCAAAACTATTAAGAGCTAATTTACATATTACTTTACATTGCTTTTACATATTAATTAGTGATTATTAGAGTTAATATTCAAAGCTCAGCAAGTATACAAATCATTTAGTTGAAATTAACCTGAGAAAAATAGTGATTATCATTTAAAAGATTAAGTCTTGATTAAGTCTACTCAATCTCACAACTTCTTCACAATTTCGACATATTTTGAAGGCGGAAGATAAGAAACTAGAATTAAAGTGGTGCAAAATTCAGGTTCCTTCGATACTATAGTTCCTACTAATATTGGGAACTCCAAAACTCAAACTGCTTGTTGGTCTCCTACGTTAAATCAACTGTTAGAAGAACCACAAGCCAGCTTTCCCCAGCATCTAACTTTAGGGGCAATGGGTTTTTGTCTCGCTGTTGGTGCTTGGGCTTGGTTTGGAACAATTGACGAGGTGAGCAAAGCCCAAGGAAAGCTAATTCCCCAAGGCGAAACTTACAAAATTGAGCCAGTTGAACTAGGTAAAGTCAAATCTATTGCCGTCAAAGAAGGGGAAGAGGTAAAAGCAGGACAAACCTTAGTGGAATTGGATACCGAGCTAGCAGAACAAGAAACTGCGCGACTCGAACAGATGATCCAAGCCTATCAAACTGAACTAAGTCAAAAACAAGCCTTGCGAGAAAAACTAATATTAGAAGCTAAAACTAGTGCAGATATTGCCAAAGCTGAAGCTTCAGCCAAGCGATCGATGATTTTTCTCACCAAAGAAAAAGCTACTACTTTTGCCCATTTGCTAACCATACAGCAGTCAGAAGTAAAAGCTTATCTTGCTAAGCAAGCTAGCTTAAAGTCGCTCTCAACCCTAGCACAAGAACGCTTAGAGCAATTAAAATCCGAAAAAACTTACCGTCAACAGCGTTTAAACAGATTACTACCCCTAGCAGAACAAGGAGCCGTGTCTCAAGAATATGTCTTTCAGGCAGAACAATCATTGCGAGAAGCAGAAAGACAAGTTACTCAAAGTCAACTAGAAGAAATTACGAATACTAGGGAACAAATATTTCAATATAATCAAGCTATGAGAGAGCTTAAAGCTAGCATCATTCATAATCAGGGCGAATTAACCTCCGCCTTAAGAGAAGCCCAAAGACTAGAAACAGAGTTAATTCAAAAACAAGCCGAAGGTAAAAGAATTCAACTAGAAGCTGAACAGAAAATTAAGCAACTAGAATTTGAGCTAGCCCAAATAGAAAGTAAAATTGCCGATACACAAAATTTGTTATCTGCTGCTCAAGCTAGGCTCAAACAAAAATCTCTGCAAGCTCCAGTAGATGGTATTGTCTTATCCCTAAATATCGACAACTCTGGTAAAGTTGTTCAAGCTGGTGAAACGATCATAGAAATTGCTCCTCACGGAGCCCCACTTATTCTTTCTGCGTTTCTACCTAATCAAGAAGCAGGATTTATCCAGGAAGGAATGCCAGTACAAGTTAAATTGGATGCTTATCCCTATCAGTATTATGGTCTGATCCCCGGTACAGTAAACTACCTTTCTGCCGATGCTAAACTCAATCCTCAACTAGGAGATGTTTATCAGGTAGAAGTAGCACTAGAACGAGACCATATCACCGATAATCAGCAACCAATCAAGTTCAAAGCTGGTCAAACAGCCACGGCAGATATTATCGTTCGCCGTCGT
Organism: Xenococcaceae cyanobacterium MO_188.B29; assembly: GCA_030065155.1. Lineage (GTDB taxonomy): Bacteria > Cyanobacteriota > Cyanobacteriia > Cyanobacteriales > Xenococcaceae > JASJDJ01. The sequence continues at coordinate 2,010 of JASJDI010000170.1, read as the reverse complement.
CGTCTTCTCGACGTTTGGTTAGAACCCATCAAAAAACTACAACATGATGGGATTGAAATGTAAATCAAATTAAAGTTAATAATTTATAGGCAATCGAATGAGTCAACATCTAGTACACTCTCAAATTCAAGGTGACAAAATCGAAGCAGGATATGCTGTTGCACGGCGAAATCCTCTAGATAAAGTGACCGATTCTAGCAAGTTTAATTTAGTTGTCGAAGCTATTCTTGCCGGTAAGTACTCCTGGGCTTGTGTCTTAATGCTTCGCTTTGCCGGATACAACCCACTGCTTTATATGCCCTATCGCACCTATAACCGATTGATGAAAAAGAACTCGCCACAGAGTACTTTAGATCGACTGCAAACAAATGGTCTTAAGGAGGAGCAAAAATCTTTAGCTGTTAAATCTTCACAAGCATCTTTAAATCAAACTTCTTACCAGATTGAGGATCTTAGCTATTTAGAGACAATCTCGCAACCAGACAAAGAAATAAATGGGGGCAAAAGAGTATATTTGTCCTATGATAGCTTGAACGGTATTGAAGATAATATCTCAAGCCGATTAAAATTGTTTCTCCTTGAAGATGTTCCTGCTTAAACAGTTGCTCTACAATCTAAATAGACAAGAAAAGATGTTTGTGAAAAAACTTCCTCAGTTCTTGCCAAGAATCTTCTGCTGCTAACTGGTTGTAAGAAGAACGTTCTTGGCAGAAAAACCCATGCTCGGCTTCAGGATAAATCTTTAGCTTATATTCTTTATTAAGTTCCTTGAACCGAGAGTCTATCTGTTTAAGGCGATCGCATAGATGGTAATAGTAATATTAGTAACGGCTTCTAACCACTCATCATGTTTTCATCTTTTGCTCAAATAGGCACAGGTCTATCTATATTTACGATCGAGATAGAGGAGATGAGAAAACAGAATAGGAGAGATAAGGGAGAAACGCAACCATCAACAATTAAGCACTAAGCAATATTTTGTCTCAATTCTAAACTTTATTAGCGATAATCAAACTAACAGCCAGTAGATCACTATAATTGAAGTAAAGAGGGTTGTTATAAGGTATTAATTATGGGTAAATTTGCTGTTGCAGTTATCAATGGAACTCAAGCGCGTTTTTTCACCTTAGATTCAGCAGCATCATCGGAATATGAATCTAGCCCTAATTTGATCGAACATGAAGGTTTAGCCGATTCTACCAAAGAACTTCATGGTCAAGAGCTTTGGGCAAATACAAAAACTGGACGCAACCGAGGTACAAGTGGTCAAGCTCACAGCTACGATGACCATCGTCAAAACCATGAACTTGAATTTGAAAAAAGGTTTGCTAATAAGATTAACGGCGCAATGCTTAATCTCATTAAGACTCATCAAGCAAAACACCTAATCCTAGTAGCAGAGCCACAAATTCTAGGTATGATGCGAGAAGCTATGACTGACAGCTTATTTAAAAAGCTGAACATTTATGAAGTAGCTAAAGATATCTGCCATTTGAAATCAAACCAAATTCACGACTATCTGGCGAAAAAAGAACTATTACCACCCTGTCAAAAAGTTTATTCTCGATAAAGCTGAAGATTTGGCTAATTATTGAGTAAGAGAGCGATCGCCGATTTTGGTTAGTTTTGGAGATTTAGAAAATTGTGGCTAATCCTTCTTGGTGCATCGCTCACTATTAAGAGTGCGTCAAGATTGTTTTTAGGGGTAAACTATTGAAAGATCTTCTCAGCGACTTCCCCTTCTTCTCACATTCTTCCACACCTACCTCAATCCATCAATTCAAACTTGGTAGAGTAATACCTTTATGGTAGGAAGTCTGAATAAATATACATCTTTTCTTCACAAGTCTTTTATATTAGCCCAAGTTGTTAGTTAGGGCTTGCTGAAAAACTGAGATTTGGGGATTTAACCCTGAAAAAGCTTTTAGCTCTTAGCTTCTTACGTGATTGCACTTGCCGAGGAAACCTCGGCGTGCCTCACGCGCTTTTAGCTTTTAGCTAAGAAGAGAA
>JASJDI010000169.1 GCA_030065155.1 Xenococcaceae cyanobacterium MO_188.B29 | reverse complement strand
TTATTCCTGATGAATTTTTGCAAACAGCACATATTTCTGAGGCTGAGTTAAAGTTAGAAATTGCTATTCTTCTTTTTCAGCAAGAGAAAATTACTTTGGGTACAGCTAGCCAATTTGCCAATTTGAATCAGCTTGAATTTCAGCGTATCTTAGGCAGCCGTAAAATTCCTATTCATTATGGCGTTGAGGAATTTAGAGAAGATCTAAAAACTTTAGAGGCAAACGACTGGCGATGATTGTTGTCAGTAATACTTCACCCATATTTTACCTTTCCACTATTGGTCAACTCGATCTGCTTCGTCAACTCTATGATGAAATAGTGATTCCCAACACTGTGTTTCAAGAAATAACCAATGTTGGTAATACTGATGTCAGTGCTACAGTTGTACCTACCCTAAACTGGATTAAAATTCAATCAACAACCGATCTCACCCTTGTAAATACATTAAGCCATGAACTCGATCCTGGTGAAGCTGAAGCGATCGCATTAGCTGTAGAGTTAGATGCAGATCGACTTCTTATAGATGAACGACTGGGTAGAAACGCTGCGATAAGATTAGGACTAAGAGTTACAGGGGTATTAGGTATCTTAATTGCTGCCAAACGCAAAAACTTGATTCAAGAAGTAAAACCGTTGCTCGATACCTTAATCAAGCAAGTCGGCTTTTGGATTGATGAACAGCTTTACACAGAGGTTTTACAAGCAGTTGACGAGTTGTGATAAACCTGAAAGCGCGATCGCGATTTAAGTAAATAATAAGCAGAAGGTATAAAATAAAGAGCCAGAAGAGTTGCACCAACTACCCCACCAGCGATCGCGATCGCTAAAGGAGGCCAGAATTCACCACCAGATAGGAGTAGGGGAACAAAACCGATAGCAGTAGTTAAGGTAGTAGTGAGGACATGGCGAGTTGAATGTAAGACTACTTCTTGGATAGCTTTGGGGTTGCCTGTTTTAGCGACTGGATGATGAGAAATAGCACTTAAAACTACGATCGAGTCATTTACCGCCACACCAATTAAACCAACTGTCCCGATAATGGGATTGAAGCCAAAAGGATAGCCAAATAGCCAGACGGAGAATATACCCAAACCAGCAGAGGCGATCGCAACTATACCGATCATACCCGCTAGTTGGAATGAACCAAGGGAAAGAACTAAGGTTGCTATCATCACAACTGTTATGACACCTACTGTAGAAACTAAACCACCTATGGCATCACTTCTTTCTTCCTCCTCTCCACCGAATTCAAAGGTATAGCCAGGAGGTAAGTCAAAATTGTTATTGGCTAACTTAGCTCGAAATTGACTTAAAATTTCTGTTGGTAATACTCCTGCCTTCAGAAATCCTTGAATGGTATTCACTCTTTGTCCGTTGTAGTGGGTAATTTGGGCTAGTTCTGGTTTGACTTGAACTTTACCTAAAGAAGAAAGAGGAACAGCAGTAAGAGAATTATTCTGATTACTATTTAGACTAGAAGAGGTTGTGAGTAAATCTAAAGAAGAGATTTGAGCTAAATTAGCACGATCGCCTAAACGTACTCTAACAGGTAATTCCTCGGTTGCTTCTAAAATTGAACCACCTACCGCGCCTTCTAAGGTAAAATCCAATTGCTGGGCAATACTGGTACGGTCTAAACCTGCTAAACGGGCTTGTTCTTCATCTAATTGTAATTGTAGTTGTGGTTGGATCTCCGCTAAACTAGCGCGGGTATGAGTAACATCTGGTATTTGCACTAAAGTTTGTCTGACGTTTTCACCTAAAGATTGTAAGGTTTCCAAATTAGAACCATAAATCCGCATTTCAATAGGTGCATCAAAAGGAGGGCCTTGTTCTAACTGTCTGACAATAATTCTCGCTGAGGGAAAAGCTTTATCTAGTTCACTTTGCAACTTTTGAGTTATGGCACTAGAGTTAAGAGCATTCAATTGTACTAAAGCTTGAGCATAATTAGCTTGTTGGTCTTTTCCTCCAGTCAAATTGTAGTAGAAACGGGGAATATTGCTACCTAATAACCAGTGAACGTCTTTTACTTCTGGATAAGTAATTATTTGTTGGCGAATTTGTTTAATTATAGTTTGAGTTTGTGCCAAAGAAGCTGATGGAGATAATTCTAGTTCAATTTGGAGTTGATCTCGATCGGCAGCAGGAAAGAATTGTTGTTCGAGACTGCCAGCTTGAATAAAACCGATAACTGGTATTGATAAAGCGAGCAAGATTGACAAAACAGGTTTGGCGGTTGACCATTTGATAGTGCGTCGATATAGTCGAGTCACCACAGGAATAGAAATACCATTTTGCAACCATCCTGATGGAGAAATTGATGTATTGTTTTTTTCATCTGTAATTCTGGATTCCCACCTCTCCCTAACCCTCTCCTGAGAAGAGAGGGAACGATCGATCTCTTCTTTTCGGAGAGATTTAGAAGACATTCGATGTAACTTAGCAGTCAAGGCGGGAATAATTGTTAGGGAAATAAATAGAGAACAAGAAACAGCAACAATTACAGTAACAGCAATTGTCCCCACAAATTCCCCTGTACTGCCAGGTAACAAGGCGATGGGTAAAAAAGCTAAAACAGTAGTTAGAGTTGAACTCAACAAAGGAATTGCTAAAGTCTTAATACTATTAGTAATAGCAGCTTTAGAAGTAACATAATTCTCCCGTGTCTCCCAGTCCCCCGTGTCTCCCGTGTCTCCCGTGTCTCCCCTTCTCCCCTGCTCCCCATCTCGCAATCTTCCAGTAACCTCATCAACCATGACGATCGCATTATCAATTAAAATACCCAATGCCACAATTAAACCTGTAATAGACATTTGGTGGAGAGGAATATCTAACCAATTCATCCAACCAAACACCATCAGTACTGATAAAGGTAACGCCGATCCGACTATCAAAGCACTACGCCAACCCATCATCACAACTGTTGTGATAAATACTAAGGCTGCACCGAGTAAAAGATTTAAAATTAAACTATTTAACCTTGCCTCAACATAATTACTTTGATTAAAAATAATCGGTAAACCAATACTGCTGGGTAATTCTGACTGAAACTCAGCTATCTTCTGCTGTGCTGCTTGTGACCAAACATCCAGTCTCTGTCCTGATTCTACATGAACCGCGATCGAGATACCAGGATAACCATCAATCAAAGCTAGTTCCGTTGCTGGTTCAGTAATTCCCTTACGGATAGTTGCAATATCTTTTAAAAAGACAAATTGCCCTCCACTACCAAAATTAATCGGAATTTGTCTAATTCTAGCTAAAGTATCTAATTCTCCTGCGACTTCAATTAGTAAGTTATTATCATTACTACGTAATTGTCCAGCAGCAATTTTGCTATCACTTTGAGCAATTTGTTGTGATAATTCTCTTGCTGTTAGATTGTAACTAGCCAAAGCTTGAGGATTAATTTCGACGACAATTTCTTCATCTGGATCGCCAAAAATTTCTACTTCTTCTGTTCCCGATATTCGTTCTAAACGTTCTTTGAAAACTTCTGCTTGACGACGTAAAATTCCATAATTGGGCTGATCTTCTTGCTGCCAAGTTAAACCAGCAATCAAAGCATAGGCTTTAACTTTACCTTCTTCTAATTCTGGTTCAGTAATATTAGCAGGTAGTTCGTTACGAACTTCATCTAGTTTATTCCGAACTCTTGCCCAAACTGAATCGACTTCTTGTTTACTAACAGTATCCTGTAGATCGATATTAATAATTGAACTACCAGCACGAGAAGTAGAACTATAGCTATCAATCTCCTCAATTTCTGTGAGTTTATCTTCCAGTTTTTCTGTTACTAAAGCTTCTACCCTTTTGGCATCAGCACCAGGAAAAAAAGTTTTAACTATAGCAAAACGAGAAACTAATTCTGGGTCTTCTAATCTTGGTAAAGTGAAATAGGAAGAAATACCCCAAACAAAAATTAGAATAATGGTAAGAATTAGTAAGCGGACGTTGCGATAAAATAGAGTAAACATAATTAGTTATTAGTTATTAGTCATTGGTTCTTAGTACGGGCGGTTCGCGAACCGCCCGTACAGTTATTAGTTATAATTTTTATTTCTCTCAAACAATTCGCAAATTACCTATTTGTGATGGTTGTCTCAATATTGGAATATATCTTAGTAATCCGAGTAATCCCAATCTACTTTTGTGTCTGTCAAAGTAAGACCATTGATTAACTAATTGAATGCCTTTATCCCAGGTTTCTATTTCTTTTAAATTGTCAACTCCCCATTTAAAGGAGGCATTTGTTTTTGATATACCTGGATATCGTAATGAATACTATCTACAATTTCAACGGATTTATCATCTTTAATAAGTCCGTCTTCTCTTTTAGTTTCCAGGTTTCTTAAATAAACCGTAATTAAAAGAGTTTCTGATACTTCTTGTAATTCTGAAACATTGATGAGATTTCTCACAATCGAATTCTCCTTTTATTTTCGACTGAATAGAAAATTGTTGATAATAGTATTAATAAATTGCGATCGCCTTAGCTATCTAGCTGTTTAAATTTCTTCTGAGCATCAAAATCTTCACTACTACAAATAGTTTCTAAATCTCTGATTCTTTGTTCCATTTGCTGTAAATTGCTAGACAATTCAACTGCTTTTTGATTATCACTGCGCCAAATTATAGCTGTACTGGCACTAACTCCCCAAACTATGGCTAATGGCAAAAAAATACCGCTTCGAGATATAGAAACTAGAGGAATACAAATAGCCATCATTCCTGTAGCAAAAGCCCAAATAATAGCAGTAGCACCAACTTTTACTCCGTTTTTTTCGGTAGTATTGTTCATTTTCTCACCTCATTATTTAGCTGTCCTTTAGAGAGCAATATTCGTTAATTATCCATTGTCAATTGTCAATTATTCATTTCCAATTAATAACTAACCAATTGCCCTGGAACAAGTCTTTGTGTACCATCAGTAACTATGATGTCTCCTTTTTTAAGTGTTCCTCTTACTAAAACCCTTTCACCGTCAGTTTCTAATACTTCAACTAATCTACGATCGACTCGCTTAGAGTTACCATCATCTGCTGCAACGACAGCATAACATGACCATAAACCGCGATCGCTTTTGACTAAAGCTGTTACTGGTAGCCAATAGCCTTCGGTAGCAGTGGTTTGAGTTATTGGTAAACGAGCAATTTGTTGAGGGGAAACATTGGCAGTTGATGGTAGCTGTAAGGTAACTGTACGAGTGCGAGTAGCTGGATCGACTTCTGGTAAGACAGATTTTACTGTAGCTGGATAAGTTTTTCCATCAATTTCTACTTGTTGCTGACTTCTTAATGTCAATTCCCTAGCGACATTAATAGGTACGCCTATTTTTACTTCTGGGTTATTATCTTCTACTAAACGGACAATAGGATTACCTGTCTCAACTACTGTCCCTTCATCAAAATAACGTAGAGCGATCGAGCCAGAAAAGGGAGCTTTCAGCGTGCTTTTGGCAATAGTAATTTCTAAATCGGTAATTTGCGCCGATAATTGGTCAACGACTGCTTTTTGTGCTGCTATTTGCTCATAACGAGTCCCATTGCGTAATTCAGCCAGATTACTTTGAGCATTATTGAGGCGTTCCGATAATGCTTGGGAGTTAAAAGCAACTTCATCTAATTGTTCCTTAGAAATTGCCCCTTCAGCATAAAGGTATTGTCGGCGATCGCTTTTTAGTTTTTCTAATTCTAATTGTTTGGCTAAATCTCTAACTGTTGCGGATGCTGCTGCGATCTGTTCGCTTCTCGCACCGTTGGTAAGTTCTGCTAATCTGGCTTCTGCTTGTGCTTTTTGAGCGATTAAAGACTGACGCTGTGCTGCGAGATTACTGGTATCTAATTGGGCTAAGATAGTTCCTACTGGAACGCGATCGCCTTCATCTACTAAAACTTTTACTAATTTACCACCACGCTCAAAACCAATTTCACTAGTACGCATTGCCACAACTTCCCCTGTATAGCTTTGTACTGTTTGATAAGTCTTAACTAATTGAATCTGGGTTGTCTCAACAGGAAGTGGATTGACTTGAGTTGTCGTTTGTATTGGTGTAGAAGCTCGATCCCGCTCAAATCTGCCTATGCCCACACCAGTTAGTAACAGAAGTAAACTCGCTGAAACTATTTGCCATGTTTTTAGTTGGAGAGAATTTTTCTGTTTGAGTAACAACGGAGATTCTTTCTCTTGAGTGGGCGTAATTTTGGTAGTATTTTTGGAGGTTCGATCCAAAGCTTGTATGTCTCGTTGTTCAGTCATTTCATCTGATTGTTCTTGTTCCAGAAATTCTGAGATAGATTGCTGATTCATGACTTCATAGCAGATAAAAACAGTTATTTGATATACAATTATTTTTATTCAACAAGTTGTATATAAAAAAATGGTATACTCAATTTATTGAATATGTCAAGCAAATTTTTTTGTTGTAGGGGCAAGGCATTGCCTTGCCCCTACAACTACAAATAATCGATTACGGAAATGGCACTAGCACACACAATTTTGGCAGCATTAGGAACTGAATCTTACAGTGGTTACGATCTGTGGAAGAAATTTTCCCAAAGTATTAAATGTTATTGGCAAGCAAGCCAACAGCAGATATACAGGGAATTAGGTAAATTAGAAAAAGAAGGTGCGATCGTCTCGGAAATTATTCCGCAAGAAGGTCGTCCTGATAAAAAACTCTATCAAATAACAGATAAAGGGATAGAAATACTCAAAGATTGGCTAGTAGAACCTTCCGAACCGATGGCAGTGCGAGAAGAATTACTAGTTAAAGTTATTGCAGCCAAATTATTACCAAAATCGGTTATTCTGCAAGAAATTAAACGTCGTAGTCAAGTTCATGCACAACAGTTATCACACTACAAAGAGATAGCTAAAGAAAAATTTTCTGACGTTGCTCAATTATCTTATGAACAAAAATGTAGTTATCTAACTTTGCGTTGTGGTATTCGCTATGAAAGTAATTGGATTGATTGGTGTGAAGAGGCGATCGCGCTTTTGAGTGAAGAATGAACAGTTATCAGTAAACAGTAGTCAGTTAAATTCATAAAGCCTCACTAAAATCTGAGCAATAACTCGTACAATCAATAATATGAGTAATTACTCGTATTGACAACTCGCTTTTGATTGAGATAATTTAATGCCATCCAAATGTTCCCTAAAACCCCGTAAACTGCCACAACAAGAACGTTCTCGTCTAACTGTTGAAGCGATCTTAGAAGCAACAACTCATATTTTGACAGAGAAAGGCTACGACAAAACCAACACTAATCTGATTGCAGAGCGGGCAGGAGTCAGTATTGGCTCTTTATATCAATACTTCCCCAACAAAAAATCCCTGATAGTTGCTTTAAGAGAAGAGCATTCCAAGGAAATAGCTGAATTATTAGCAGCAAAATTTAATCATTTATTTGATTCCCCTCCCGAAATAGCAATTCCTGAACTAGTAAAAGCAGTAATAGCTGTTCATGCTATCAATCCACGATTACATCAAGTCTTAAGCGAAGAAATTCCTTATTCAGAGCGATCGCAACAACAGATGCAAAAGACAGATGAACAAATTACAGAATTATTACGGGCATATCTCGAACGATGGCGCGAGAGGTTCGCTCTCTTCGATCGCGATCGTCTTCGACCTCAAAATATAGAAATGACTATATTTATTATTAATCGTACAGTAGAATCTTTGTGCCATTCCGCAGTTATTGAACACCCACAATTTGTTAGCGATAGTCAGTTTGAGCAAGAAGTATCCAACCTGTTAATGTCTTACCTCATCAAAAAGCCAGACTGAATACAACTTTTCAGATATCCTCTGATATGTGGGCGAATGGTCATTCGCCCCTACAGATTTACACTGTTACTACTTGTTTTTCTGATTCTAAATCTTGAAATAAAGGAGTACTTAGATAGCGTTCGCCAAAACTAGGCTGAATCATGACAATCAGTTTATCCTTATTTTCTGGTCTTTTACCTACTTTAAGCGCAGCACAAAGAGCAGCACCAGAAGATATACCTGAAAGTAAACCTTCTTCTTTAGCTAAACGACGACCATAAGTAAAGGCTTCGTCATTAGTTACGGTAATTACCTCATCAATCAAATCTACTCTCAGGACTTCCGGGACAAACCCCGCGCCAATACCTTGAATTTTATGACCTCCAGGACTACCACCAGATAGGATAGGACTATCCGTAGGTTCTACAGCGATCGCTTTAAACTCTGGTTTACGTTGTTTAATAACTTCAGCTATTCCTGTAATTGTTCCCCCTGTTCCTACTCCCGAAATAAGAATATCTATTTTCCCGTCGGTATCTGTCCAAATTTCTTCTGCTGTAGTTTTGCGGTGGATTTCTGGATTGGCAGGATTATTAAATTGTTGAGGCATATAGGCGTTGGGAATACTGTCTAGCAGTTCCTGTGCTTTGTTTATTGCTCCTTTCATTCCTGCTGGTGCTGGGGTCAATTCTAACTTAGCCCCATAGGCTTTTAACATTGCCCTTCTCTCGATACTCATACTTTCGGGCATAGTTAAGATGAGTTGATATCCTTTAGCAGCAGCAGCCATTGCCAAAGCAATTCCAGTGTTACCCGAAGTAGGCTCAACTAAGATAGTTTTGCCTGGAGTAATCAATCCTGCTTTTTCCGCAGAGTTAATCATATTAACCCCAATTCGGTCTTTAACTGAAGCAGCAGGGTTCATACTTTCTAATTTCACGACAATTTGACTCACGCAACCTTCACTAGCAGGGATATTGTTGAGGCGGACGAGAGGAGTACGACCAATAAGTTCTGTAATGTTGTTAGCAATATTCATGATTGGGAAATTTTTACGTAGGTAATAATTATGGTAATCCTATTCCCGACTTGTAGTTTATTATCTATTTACTAATTACTACTTAATACTTACTACTGAGTTGTAAGACAACTATTAATTGCAGTAGAATAGCCTACTATTCTCTCCAGACGATCGCGTACTGACTTGAGTCGTTGAGATCTTGTTTCTGTCTGACGCGAAGAAATTAAAAATAGTATATCTGTATCCAGTAATCTAAACTCTCGATATAGTTCTGTTTGCAGAGATTGCCAGCGAGTAGCGATCGCTTCATCTAATTGTGGAGCAGCTAAACTTACAATTTGTTGCTGAAAAAACGCTTTAATGGTCTGAAACTGCTTTTGCAATGATTTTATATCTATCTCATCTTCAACGGAGAAAAAATCATCATTAAGTTTTTCTAATAGAGTCAAAAATTCCTGATAAGCTTGACTATGTGCCATAGATAACATTATTTTAATAAGTAAGATAAAATTTTGCTAAGATAGCTTGACTTTTTCAATTAGTCTTGTGTGGCTATTATTCAATTTTACCTTTGTATTGAGCAATCAATATTGAGGTTTGCTTATTTATATAGGGAACTTTGAATAAAAAGTAAGCTGACTAAACTAAAAAATATATTCCTAAATATACTCATCATTAAACTGAAAAGATAGGTACAATCAGTAAAATCATTCCAGATTCTTCCTTTGTAACTTTACTCACTGGTTCTTGTATGACTGCCACCCCTGTTGTTGACCATCCAAATTATAGCCTCGATCTTCCTCCTTGGTTACAAGAATGTTTAATTGATAAGCATTCAGATAGCGATCCCTCGGAAGATAGAAATCTGATCTGTCGTGCTTTTAATTTTGCTTATGACTTGCATGAAGGTCAATATCGCAAATCTGGAGAACCTTATATTGCCCACCCAGTAGCTGTAGCCAGCTTATTAAGAGATTTGGGTGGAGATAGTGCTATGATTGCTGCTGGCTTTCTTCATGATGTGGTAGAAGATACGGATGTTACCTTGGCAGAAATAGAAGAACGTTTCGGCTTGCCAGTAGCCCAGTTGGTAGAAGGAGTAACCAAACTATCTAAGTTTAACTTTTCTAGTAAAACTGAACGCCAAGCAGAGAATTTTCGCCGTATGTTTTTGGCTATGGCGAAAGATATCCGCGTTATTGTGGTCAAGTTGGCAGACCGCTTGCATAATATGCGTACCCTCGAACACCTCAAACCAGAAAAGCAAGAGCGTATTGCTTTAGAGACAAAAGAAATATTTGCTCCTTTAGCCAATCGTTTGGGTATAGGTCGAGTTAAATGGGAATTAGAGGATTTATGCTTTAAATATCTGGAGTCAGATGCCTATCGCCAAATACAGGAACTAGTAGCAGAAAGAAGAGCCGATCGCGAAGCCAGAATAGATCAAGTAACAGAACTATTGCGATCGCGCTTAGAAAAATTAGGCATTAATATTTTTGAACTGAAAGGAAGACCAAAACACCTCTACGGCATTTATCATAAAATGCAACGGCAGCAAAAAGAGTTTAATGAAATCTACGATATTGCTGCGGTTAGAATTATTGTGGAAACCAATGAGGAATGTTATCGGGCTTTAGCCGTAGTTCATGATGCTTTTAAACCGATCCCAGGCAGATTTAAAGACTATATTGGATTACCTAAACCCAATCGTTACCAGTCTCTACACACCACTGTTGTTGGTTCTAATGGTCGTCCTTTAGAAGTACAAATTCGTACCCTAGAAATGCACCATATTGCCGAATATGGTATTGCTGCTCATTGGAAATACAAAGAAAGTGGTGCGAGTGAAGTTTATATTAATTCAGAAGATGAAAAATTTACTTGGTTACGGCAATTACTAGAATGGCAACAAGACCTCAAAGATGCTCAAGAATATATTGATAGTCTTAAGGATAATCTTTTTGAAGATGACGTTTATGTTTTTACTCCTGATGGAGATGTAGTTGTCCTAGCCCAAGGAGGGACTCCTGTAGATTTTGCCTATCGTATCCATACTGAAGTAGGCAATCATATGAAAGGAGCAAGAGTAAATGGTAATTGGTCAGTATTAGACCGTCCTTTACAAAATGGTGATATTGTGGAAATTATCACTCAGAAAAATAGCCATCCTAGTATAGATTGGCTTAATTTTGTGGTCACTCCTACTGCCCGTAACCGCATTCGTCAATGGTTCAAGCGATCGCACCGTGATGAAAATATTAGTCGGGGACGAGAATTATTAGAAAAAGAACTGGGCAAAAGTGGCTTAGATGCTCTCCTCAAATCCGAACAGATGCAATTAACTGCTCAACGTTGTAATTATCAAAGTGTAGAAGATTTATTGGCTGCTTTAGGTTACGGCGAAATTACTCTCAATCAGGTTGTCAATCGTCTACGAGATGAAGTTAAAAAACTACAGCCTGTAGAAGAAGTTGAGCCAGAGTCTGAACCAGAATATAGTCCATCTAGCCCAATTAGAGATTTACCCACTAGTGGTAGTAAGTCTCCTATTGCTGGAGTAGAAGGACTTTTATACCATTTAGCTGGTTGTTGTAAACCTCTTCCTGGCGAACCAATTATTGGGGTTGTAACTCGTAGTGCTAGAGGTATTTCTATTCATCGCCAAGGTTGCGAAAATGTAGAGAAAGTATCGGGAGAACGCTTAATACCAGTTAATTGGAATCCCATTGACGAGCAAGGACGACCCCTTACCTATCCTGTAGATATTCAAATTGAAGCACTCGATCGAGTAGGAGTATTTAAAGACATACTGGCACGTCTTAGCGATCAAAATATCAATGTGCGGAATGCAGGGGTAAAAACTAGCTATGGTAAACCAGCGTTAATCTCTTTGAGTATTGATATTCGCGATCGACAACAATTTGAATATATTCTCAATAGAATTAGAAACATGAGTGATATTCTCAATATTCGTCGTCTTAATCATATCTAAACTGAATTTGGCATTAGCGGTTCTTGGGTACAGGTTTCAATCAGTTGCTCTACTCCGACAATAGGAAAAATAGGTAAATTTAATTGCTGACTTACTTCTTCTACTGTCATATCATCAAGAAATTTAGTTTCATCGTGTTTTAACATCAAAGCTGGTAATAAAATACCTTCTCCCAAATCTTGTCCTGATAATCCTGCTAATAAATCCTGTCCTGTTAATAAACCAGTGACGGTAATTTCTTGTCCCCAATATTCACTACGCACAGCAGCCAAATTAACTGTTAATCCTTCTACTTGGTTTAATTGCTGCACTAAGGGCTGAAAAGCATGTTCCACCGCATTTCCCACCACCCAAGTTAAATTACGAGGTCGATCGATCCGAGGAGGTAACATTTGCTGGGCAATTGATTGAAATTGTTTGATAAAGAGACGAATTGAACCAACCCCATTACCAATTTGTGGATAATCTTCATAGTGAGATTCTGGGGGTAAATCTTGTCTAGCAATGAGAAACCATTCATCAGCTAACCAAACAACATTACTCCCAAATTGCTGCTGAAATTTGACTTGTATAGCCTGTACTTGTCTAATTACTTCGGCTGCTTTTTCTTTACTGACAGGAATTAATTCATCTTCTGGAGGGCGAAAACGAGTTAAACCCACAGGCACAACTGCCACAGAAGCTACAGCAGGAATATCTTGCGCGTGAAAAGAAGCTAAGTCCAATAAAGTTCTTTCTAAATGTACTCCATCATTAATCCCAGGACAGACAACAACTTGAGCGTGAATTTGTAAACGCCTTTCTTGAAACCATTGCAACTGAGCCATGATTTGTCCCGCGCGGGGATTTTTCAGTAAGCGAGTTCTTACTTCTGGTTCAGTAGCATGAACAGAGACATAAAGAGGAGAAATCCGCATCTGCTCAATACGTTGCCATTCTCTTTCTGTCAGATTAGTTAAAGTAAGGTAACTGCCATAGAGAAAACTTAAGCGATAGTCATCGTCTTTGAGATAGAGGCTGGCTCGTTTTCCTGGGGGTTGTTGATCGATAAAACAAAAAGGACAATGGTTATTACACTGAATCAAGCCATCAAATAAAGCCGTCTCGAATTCTAAGCCAAGATCGTCATCATAGTCTTTTTCTATTTCTAAACCGTGAGTCTTGCCCGCAGCATCGATAACTTCTAATTCTAAATATTCATCCGCACAAAGAAACTGATAATCAATTAAATCACGGGGACGAGTACCATTAATAGAGACAATCGCATCTCCTACTTCAAATCCAATTTCTGACCCGATCGAATCAGGTAATACTCTACTAATTTTGGCTGGCTGAACAGAAGCTTGACTCATCTTTGTATTATAAATTTTGAATTAACTTATCTTCTATTGGGATTAAACAGGAAGGGTAAAACTGATAGTTGTCCCCTCAACTAAATTAGACTGAATCGATAAAATACCTTGATGGGCATTAACGATTTGCTTAACAATTGCTAAGCCTAACCCTGTTCCACCTGATTTATTAGACACAAAAGGTTCACTCAATTTAGGTAATATTTCTTCAGGAATGGGATTACCCCAATTATGAATGCTAAAGCGAATATATTTAGGGTTGTCATCTCTTGTTACACGACAAGTGACTACTTCTCCTGGAGTAATTGCTTCACAGGCATTTTGGACAAGATTAATGATTACCTGCTTGAGCTTATTTTTATCTGCTTTAATTTTTACTTGCTTTTGGAGAGGAATTAATCTAATCTCTCGTTCTGAAGCCATAGGCATTTGTCGTAAACCCAACAGAATTTCAGCCAAAAAAAGATCTAAATCTATTGCTTCTAATTCGAGTAGTTGGGGTTTAGCATAAAGAAGAATCTCTTTTAAGAGCTTTAAAAGACGATCGCTTTCTTCTAATGCTAAAGATAGTCTGAGGCGGTTTCTTTGCTCAAGTTTAAGTTGATTGAGAGCTTTTAAACCCATCACAATTGTAGTTACTGGATTGCGAATCTCATGCACAATCATTGAAGCAAATTGACCGATAGCAGCTAATTTTTCTTTTTCAATTAATTTAGCTTGAGTTGCTTTTAATTGTTCGGTACGGAGTGACACCTCTTTTTCCAAAGCCTGATTAAAATCTTTTTGTTGCTGATATAGATTGTAGTTATCAATAGCGATCGCTGCTCGTTCGGCAAATAACTCAACAGTTCTCAACTCTTCTTCGCTAAAATGGCGTGGCTGAAGACAAAAAGAACAAATTGTTCCCATTGTCTTTCCCTGAGGTGTTCGTAAAGGTACTCCCAAATAGGAACGATATCCTGTAGGAGGTCGACCGTATTGAGTCTGGGTTTGAGTATCTTCAACTCGTAAAGTTTTCCCTGTGCTAAAAACAGTATTAGTTAAAGTACCATGCAAAGAATAAACTGCTTCTCCTTCCCCCAAATCCACACTGCTAGCCATTATTTTTTCTTGATCTGCCCAACAAAAAGTAACCACAGACCAATCTAAATTCAGCAATTGGCTAACACCACAGGCGATTTCTTGTAAATAGCTATCTAATGCTTCAGAACTATAGCTTAAAGATGATAGCAGTCCTAGAATTTGTTGAGCTTGTTGCCATTGAAACTGGCTTTGCTTTGAAGGAAGTCGATCGACCATTTGAGCAATAAGTTTAACTTGTTATCAATACCAAAACTTTAACTAATCCATCCTAAAGAAAGCGCAAATAAGATAAAAATCCCAAATCCTAATCTATACCAAACAAATACCCAAGTACTTCTTCTTTGTAAGAATTTTATCAACCAAGCGATCGCCAAATAAGAAAATACTGCTGAAGAGATTATGCCCCCCATTAGAGGTACTAATCCCGAACCATCGAATCCTGTCTCTAAAGCACTTTTTAATTCTACTATTCCAGCCAAAGTAATCGCCGGAATTCCTAACAAAAAAGAAAATCGGGCTGCTGTTGCCCGATCCAAATTAATAAACAAACCCGCAGTCATTGTCGAACCAGAACGAGAACATCCGGGAATAATAGCCATAGCCTGAGCAAAACCGATTATTATGCCATCTTTTGCTGTTAAACTGCTAAAATCACGTTTATGAGTCCCTATCTTTTCTGACAAAGCTAATAATAAACCCATAACAATTGAAGCGATGGCGATCGCGCTCATACTTCTAATGGGGGAATTATCGAAATCAGGAACAAAGATTTTAATCGCTAATCCACAGACAATAATAGGAATTGAACCGGCAGCAATACCCATAGCCAACCAAAAATCTTGTGATTCATAATTAGACTTACTAATTGCTTTAAACATACCTGTGGTAATTTGGCTCAAATCAGACCAAAAGTACCACAAGACAGCAGCAATACTTCCTAACTGAATTACTGCCGAAAAAGCAACCCCAGGATCGCCCCAACCTAAAAAGACAGGAACAGCTTTAAGATGAGCAGTACTACTGATAGGAATAAATTCTGTCATTCCTTGGACAAACCCAAGAACTATTGCCTGAAACAGATTAACCTGTGCCAAACCATTAATAGCTTCATTATTAATTGTTGCTTGAGCATTAGCTATTCGGGGAGCGATCGTTGACCATAAAGAAATAATTACACCTAAGCTAAAATAACTAATATAAGTTAAATTACTACTCGTTTTTCTAGTCATATTTGCTGTTTCCTTTAGTTATTTTTATTACAGTTTATCCAGGAATTCTCTAGAACCAAAGTATTAAGGAAATAGATAAAATTTCGATATGATAAGAAAAGCAAAAAAATAAATTGATCACTAGCCTATAAAATTAATACAGCTTATGAGTTATGCAGCCTCTTCAGCTAGAGCAGAAATTAGTGAACTTCGACGTTTAAAAACCCTGCTACCTCCAGAACTACAAAGTTGGGTCATCGTAGAAGGAACAACAGAAGTAAATCCTCCTTTAATTCGCTGCGAAGAAATTGGTAAAGACGAAATTGAAATTCAAATCGATCTAGCTAAATGGGATAATCTCGCGATCGATCAACGCAACCTCCTCTTCTGGCATGAAGTAGCCCAAATTCAAAACGATACCATACCCAGAGAGGGATGGGAAATGGCAGCTTTAGCTATTGGTTTAGGGGGTGCAGTAGGCGAGCTTTGGGTTCAAGATGGCTTGTTACTTCTACTAGCTTTAGCCCTCTGCGGGATTTCTGGTTACAGATTGTGGCAAAAAAATAACGGGGAAAAAACTCTCATAGACGCAATGGAAGCAGACGAGAAAGC
>JASJDI010000168.1 GCA_030065155.1 Xenococcaceae cyanobacterium MO_188.B29 | reverse complement strand
CTTAATAAGAAAAAACTGGCAAAGTCTTGATTTATCTATTCCCTGTTCCCCGTTCCCTATTCCCTTGTCCTCATACTAAGTCTCTTGTTACTTTTGAGAATTGGTATTACTTGTAACAAAATTCCCCTAACACCTACTACCTAAAACCTAACGCCTGTCGTCACCAAGAATTATGACTTTTTCAGCAAGCCCTACTTAATCATCTCTTTTAGAGCAATATATAAATCTTGAGTTAATTTAGCAACTTCTTTTTTTGCTGCTTGACGACTTTGTTGATAAACTAGATAGCGATCGCTCACAGAAATTGCTTCCCCTACGCTTACTCGTGCTTTTCGCCAACCTAAACGAGGACGACGAGGCATCTTCTTCCCTTTAATTCGCGCCACTAGGTCAAAAAGAATTAGACTGGTTTCTGCAAAGCGATCGAAACTAGGTTTAGCTTTTACGTAGTTTCCTGTTACAGCAACAAAACTTTCTACCAAGCGCATATTTTTCATGCGCAAAGTAGCTTCTTGTGCTATCCAATCTGCTAAACCGTGGTGGAGAGGAGAAAGAGTATTAATATCAGTGATATCTTCCCGATAAATATAAGTCCAACCAGCTTCTTCCAGACGACGACAACGCTCAATTACTGTTCCTTTAGGTTCAAGAGCAAAATACTCTTCTCCCACCTCTAAAGCTATATTTAGTAGTGTTTTTAATCTTACTGTTATCTTTTCTTCTGGGTCAGTAAGCTCAACTTTGGGTATAGAGCGATGATAGAATCGTCGATAAAATTCTTCCATCTCTGTGAGAAGATATTCTCCCAGCTTGAATAGACGTTGATAGTAAAAGTCTTCTCTGTTGTTAGTATCAAATCGATCGCGCTTTTGTCTAGGCAAACCACAATCTACTTCTAATTTACCTAATAACCAATCTAATTTTTTCCATTGAGGTCGAATGTAGTGATATTGAATAGCAATAGGAACAATCATCACTGCTTCATTTCTACTCGCTTTCGCTAAATCACTGGCACACCAAAAACTCAATTGAGCTACCCCAGGCTCTAGAGGACTTACAATTTCACTATGACCATTAGTAGCCCCTTCTGGTGCAACTACCAAAGGAAACTTACCATTTAATAATATTTCCCTAGCTGTTTTAATCGCAATTAAATCTAAAGGCTTACCCCGATGAACAGGAATTCCCCCCCACTGAGAAAATAGTTTACCCAACCAGGCACCAGCCCAAATTGGCATACCGCGATCGTACAGAAAATGAGTATTAATGGGCAATTGTAAAGCAATACCTTGTTGACGGGCAACAGAGGGTAAAGCTTGAGCCAGTAAATACATCCCACAAATAGGATCGTCTACTTCACAATGACGAAATGCCATTAAAAAGCGAATTTTACCTTGTTGGAATTGAGAATAAAGTTTGACTAAAGTTTTGACATTAATAGTTTCAATTTCGCTAATACCTGCTGGTAGCCAAGGTTGTATTCTAACTCTTTGGACAATAGGTAATGACCAATGAGCAATTTTAAGCAAGAAAGGATTAAAAGTAGGAGGAATAAATTCTAGCTTCGATCGAGCCTTGGGCATAGGTTATTAATTTTTAAATACTTTATGGAATCAGCATAAGTTTAAGATTTCACAATTTTAAGGGTAAAAACTTAATTTTGGTAAACCCAGAGTTTCCTCCCAACCCATCATCAAATTAAGGCATTGTACTGCTTGTCCTGCTTGTCCTTTCATTAAATTATCAATAGCTGACATCACAATAATGCGATCGGTGCGGGGGTCTACTTCTATACCGATGTAACATAGATTAGTTCCATAAGCCCATTTAGTTTGCGGATAGACTCCACTGGGCAAAATTTTGACAAAAGGTGATGTTCGATAAAATGCCGTATAAATAGTATTTAAATCTTCCCTAACTAGACCTGGATCTCTTAAAGTGGCGTAAACAGTCGCTAAAATCCCTCTAACCATAGGAATTAAATGAGGAGTAAATTGCACTCTAACTTCTTGTCTAGCTAATTCGCTGCAAATTTGTTCTATTTCTGGCGTATGCCGATGATTAGCAACACCATAAGCTCCTAGAGAATTATCTGCTTCGGCTAATAGTAAGTTAGTTTTTGCTTGCCGTCCACCTCCAGATGTGCCAGATTTAGCATCAATAATTGCCGTTTCTGGTAGGATTAAGCCTTGTTTTAATAACGGGGAAAGAGCTAGTAAACTGGCAGTGGGATAGCAACCAGGACAACCAATCAATTTAGACTGTTTGATTTTTTCTTGGTATAGTTCTGGTAACCCATAAATAGCTGTAGCTGCGATCGCCTGATCTTCTCGTTCTTTTTTATACCAAGCAGTATAAGTATCTAAATTACTGAAACGATAATCTGCGGATAAGTCTAGTATCTTACAGCCTTTTTCCAATAGAGTTGGAGCCATTTGACAAGCAAGACCATTGGGTAAACCCATAAAAACAACCTGACAACGAGAAGCGATCGAATCTAGATCGATCGCTTCAATGTTTAGATTGACTAAATGACTTAAATGGGGATAGAGAGAAGCAAATTTTTTACCTGCACTGCTATCTCCGCCTAAATAGGTGATTTCTACACCAGGATGTTCTAATAATAGACGTACTAGTTGTACTCCTCCATAACCAGAAGCACCGATAATTCCTACTGATATCTTTTCTAAACTAGCCATAGTCTTTAATTTTTGTTTGCAACATTACTAGACTGCTTCCATCTTTAAATTAAGTTTAAGCATAATTTAAAGAATTTGAATAACTAATCTAATAAAATACCAATTTTCCTCAAAAATTTAAGATTAGCTAGGAATAAATTGCTGGCATTAAGGCTATTTAACTCTAATTATGGAAAATATTCTCTATTTTTCTGGCTTTTCCCTAATCCGCTATTTTTGCTCTGTAAAATAATTCTATTTTGTTTAACTTGTACCAAAAACAGAAGAAACCATCATCGAAATACCAATTCCCAAAGCCAAACCTACGAATACTTGAAAAGGAGTGTGTCCTAATAATTCTTTTAATCTTTCTTCACTAACGTGGTGTTCTTCTTGAAACAATTCATCAATGATTTGATTAAGAATTTTGGCTTGTTTTCCTGCTGCTTGGCGAACTCCTGCAGCATCATACATCACAATTACTGCAAATAGACAAGCGATCGCAAATTCTGGTGATGACCATCCCATAGTTTGACCAATACCAGTTGCCAAAGCACCTACTAGGGCAGAGTGCGCGCTAGGCATTCCTCCCGCAGTCACAAGATGACGGATATTGACTTTGCCGTTTTTAATTACCTCAATGATTAATTTCAATCCTTGGGCAGCTAAACAAGCAAAGATTGCTACCACTAATATCTGGTTATGGAAAATGTCACCAACGTCTTGCATAATTTATATTTGATTATCCCAATACAACAACATCGTATAAGAGAAAGTTTAATAGACCTGTCTTGAAAATAGAAGTTCAGGAGCGGTGCGACCGAATCGCCGTCTTACGGCGTATTCGCAAGCGCACCGAAGGATTTGCTGAAGTTCAGAATGAATTATTTTCATACCTGGGTTGTGAACGCTAGTTCATGACATCTCTTGCCAAAGTAAATTTTAAATCAAAATCAGCAACTCGTTACTTGATTACTTGACCAACGGTCAGAGCAGGCTCCGTCGTTGTAAGGTGAAACAGTTGCGTTGGGCGGGTTTCCCGACTTGAGCAAACTGTTTCACCCGAAGGGCGGAGTAATCTCTGACTTAACCGAGATTTATCTAAACTTATGCCAGAATTTTAATGCTTACGAGTAATGATATAGTTAGCAATCTCTCGTAATGGTTCAGCTTTTTCTCCATAGGTTGTTAACTGGGCGATCGCATCATCTATTAAATTTTGTGCTTGAATTCGTGATTTTTCTATGCCCCATAAACTAGGGTAGGTTGCTTTTTGTGCTTGTAAATCCTTGCCAGCAGTTTTGCCCAATTCTTCATCAGTAGCAGTAATATCCAAAATATCATCAATAATTTGGAAAGCTAAACCAATATTCTGAGCATATCTAGATAGTTTAGTAATGTCTTCATCTGAAGCTCCTGCTAAAATTGCTCCAGACACCACAGAAGTTTCTAATAATGCTCCTGTTTTATGGGTATGGATAAAACTAAGAGTTTGAGCAGAAATATCAGCTTTACCTTCCGATTCTAAGTCTAAAACTTGACCACCTACTAATCCTTCTGCTCCTACTGTACGCCCTAGACGAGCAATCACCTTGACAATTCTTTCGGCAGGAACATTGTGAGTATTAGCAGCTACATATTCAAAAGCATAGGCAAGTAATCCATCTCCAGCCAAAATAGCGATATCATCGCCATAAACTTTATGATTGGTTAATTGACCACGACGATAATCATCATTATCCATAGCGGGCAGATCGTCATGGATTAAAGACATGGTATGAATCATTTCTAGGGCGCAAGCAGTAGGCATGGCTATATCAATGCTTCCCCCTGTTAACTCACAGGTAGCCAGGCACAAAATAGGTCTTAGACGTTTTCCTCCAGCTAACAGAGAGTAGCGCATAGCTTGATAGATTGTCTCTGGTTTTTTGATAGTCAGAGAATTATCTAAGGCTTCTTCTACTAAATTTTTTCTTTGCTTAAGATAGCTATGGAGGTCAAAAGCGGTTTGATTATTGGGATTTATTAACTTTTCGTCAGTTTTTACCATGTCTTAATGCTATGAACTAACTGTATTTATTATTGCGCGATGTGTCACTTTCACCAACAAAAAAATACTTTTTTTGAGCTTTGTTAAATTCAGCTATTGCCCATCTATTTTTTCTCTGGTAAATTTCTGGGAGGAATATCTTGCCCTTGATAAAATTTCTTTTCCAACTTGCCTAATTGCCACCAAATTCCTGCACAAATCAGACTCACTATGGTTAAGGAAACTACAGACCAGAAAGAAGAGTTGCTTAAAAGTACAATGAGCATCGGTGTAATAATCCAAGCAACAACAGCAACAATAGCAGCAACTTCTCTTAATGTTTTGATATTCTTTAAGGCTTGACGACAACTAGAACATTTAATTGTATGAGAATGATAGCGATCGAGGAGTTGCTCTCGTGACCAAGGAGCAGATAAACTTTCTTGAGGAAAAGGCTCAGTACAATAATAATTAACCCACTGACGTAATTCAGCTACAAAGCTATCTGCTTTGGTTGGTAAGTAAAAAGCTTTATTGAAATTTGTACTACCTCCCGTAGCTTCTAAGTAACGCTCTTGATAATGAAGAAAGATTTGGTCGTCTTCTAATATGCTGTTTTGATTAATATGAGAGTACCAGCGAGGTGTTAGCTTGATAAATAAGCCAGGTATGGGAGAGGAAAATTTAAAAGGAAATATGGCAAATAGACGACATTCTCCTTTTCTAATGGGAGTAGCATAAACTACAGTCATGGTTCTACCAAACTGTTTCGAGGTTAAATCGTGCCACATTAATCCTGGGGCAATAAAGGTAGTATATTGTTTTCCCAGTGTTCCTTTGCGGGGTCCTTCTGCCCACATTCCCTTAAAGCCATGTTTATCTGATTCGATTACTTCTAATTCTACTGGTGCAGCATTAGCTCTATTACCTACCGTTTTATGGTGAGTGTACGGTATGTGGCTAGAATCAAGTACGTTTTCTAGTAAAGTCAAAGCATCATAGGGAATATCTCTAAAAGTACCTATACACACCCAATCCTTGGGGTTTTCTTCTAAGGCTTCCACAATAGGAACTTTAGTTTTGGCTGCATTTTCAGTCTTACCGGCATAGACAAATAACATTCCTTGAGCTTCAGCAGTAGGCAAAGACTTAACACAAGCTCTGTTGGAAGTTTCTGCTTTCCCTGCTTCTGTCTGTTGGGGAATATATTCACAATTTCCTGTCCCCGAAAATGCCCAACCATGATAAGGACATTCTAATAAGCCCGATTCGTTGACTCTTCCCTCACTCAAGGGGGCAAGACGATGGGGACATTTATCTTCAAATGCTCGCCAAGATTGACCAGATTTATCCCACCAAATCACTATATTTTGATTGAGTAAAGTAAAAGTATTGGGCTTGGTTTTATCTAAGTCTTCTAGATAATAAACTGGATACCAGGCTTCTTTTACATCAAATTTGGTAGGATCGGAGCCCCCAGCAGGTAACAACTCATTTTGGGTTGATTTTTCTTGCTTTTGGGAAGTAAGGTTAAATTTGGCTGGAGTCGTTGCCATCTCCTATCTCTCTCTCTTGTTGAATTTTGTGTATATTTGTTAAATAATTGTTACACAGATCTTATTCGATCGATGGAACAGTCTCTTTCTTCAACCTCGATCTTTCCCGATTAAAATGATCGGAGTAATCAATAAAGTCAGAAAAAGTAAAAAATTCCAGTGGAACAGTGGTTAATATACAAAGAATTTCGTTTTGAAGCAGCCCATCGATTGCCTCACCATGATGGTAAGTGCCATCGGCTACACGGACATAGTTGGGTGGGTAGAGTTTATGTCCGAGGTAATGAGTTGATTAAAGATGGGGCAAAACAAGGGATGGTTATGGACTATGGTGATATCGCCCAATATATTCAACCACTTTTAGATAATTTTTTAGATCACTACTATCTCAATGAATCTATGGGGTTAGAAAATCCTACTAGTGAAGCGATCGCTCGATGGATTTTCGCTAAACTAGAAAAAGCTGGCTTGCCTGGACTCGATTCGGTAGAAATTAGGGAAACTTGTACTTCTGGTTGTCGCTACAGAAAAATTGAGTAGGAGCGAACAGCCGTTCGCCCCTACAATTCCCGCTCCTAAATCTACTTTTTTGAACCCTCTCATCTTGCTTAATATGGTGAAGTGACATCCAACTCTCGATTGCCTGATTCAATTAGTTGGTAAGGAGACTTGTTGTGTAGCACCATAGTAGTAGTATCGTTATATTCAAAACCAATATGTTTGTAGAAGCTTTGTTGGTGAGTAGTAGTCAGATAAACCCTCTCCACCCTATTTACAGAAGGATGACTCAAGACAGTTTCTACTAATTTTCCGCCTAAGCCAAGTCCACGATAATCAGGGTGAACTACTACATCCCAAATAGCAGCACGATAAACACCATCAGAAGTAGCACGGGCAAAACCAATTAACTTTGCTTCATCCCAAATACTAACTACTGGGTTACTATTATCGATCGCTATTTTCAAGTCTTCTTGTTGTCTGTTTCGCGCCCAAAAAGCTCCTATTTTAAATAGTTCTTGTAGTTGCTCTAGATCTATTTTTCCTTTTTGAGTACAAAATTGAATATGGCTGCAATCCATTGTGATTAATTTTTCTCCTGTAGCATATGAATGATTGAGTTTTTTCAATAAGCTAGGCTCAAATATTTTCTGGTTATTGTAGTTATTGTGACAGCATTTTTTACCATTTTGTCAAAGACTTTATCTGGAATTGATAACAATATTTTCTGTATTTATTACGCTTACAGTTATATTATTAAACCAATTAATATTATGTGTATGTGATTGCTCTTATTTGCGGTCATCATTTTTTTCTTTAAATATTTTGTAGATGCTATCAACTATCAACAAAAATTAATCTTGTAGTGTATCTCATAAGTCTAAGAACCACTAAATAAAAGAGTCCCCATAAGTATTTCATGGGGACAAGATCAGTATCTTTTAATTTATCTTGGGGGATTGAGATTTAAGAAAATAGAGATTAAAGCAGATATAAATAACGAGAAATTTTCCCTAACGCTTTTTAAAATACCCAAAAACCACCCAAAATAATGCAGTTGACTTAAAACTCCTTAATTTAATAATGGAGAGACTCTGATTTAGTTTTTTAAGAGTCTTTACCTAAAACTTGTGTTTTTAAAGCATCTAACTCAGACCCTAACTCTTGACGAGTAGATTCTTTCAACATATAGCGATACACAAACCAGCCTGTGTACCCTATACCTACTAGTTCAAACAAAGGAGCTAGAAGAGGAATATCGTTGATAGCATCCAGGATAGCAAATGCTATTTTAACGGTGACTCCACCAGCCAAGATTAACAGTATGATCTTGATTGGCTCTTGATACTGAGAGAAGAACTTACCAATATCATCAGGTAACTGGACTAGAAACTCTTTTGCTTGGTCAAGAAACTCTGTTCCTTGCTGTCCTGCATATCCCGAACTCCTAGTGGTCATCATGCCAGGAACTTCAGTATTTAAACCAGTAGCTTGTAATTCTGTTTTTTGCGCTTCAGATTCCATGTATAAGCACTCCTTTCGTTAGATTGAACATTTTATAAGCAGTTAATCAGTATGGATATAAGCGTACTGAATAACTTTTGCTCATATTATCAAACACTTTTTCTAGTTTTATCAGACTAATAAAGCAAATATTATTAGTCCTTCAAAAGTAGCATCATGCTCTTAATGGTAGCGATTTCTACTTTTTTTCTTAATTGAATGACAAATTAACAGAATTTATGGTGTGGTTTAAAGCTTAAAGAAGCCTTGCTAGGCGATCGCTCAAAATATAGATATTCTTCTAGTGAGAAGCTATGGCTGGTTCTTTTTTGGCTACTGGGGTTTTAGTTTGTTTTGATTGACGACAATAGATTTCACAAGAGTTGTTAGGACTTTCGATTAATTTAACTTTATCTAGTTCTACTCCCAATTCTTGGATGGGTTTGGTGAGGAGTTGAGCGATGTGTAAAGCAATATTTTCGGCAGTGGGTACAACTTCGGCAAAATAAGGTATATCTTTGTTAAGAAAAGTATGATCGAAGGGTTCAACGACATACTCATCAATTACATTTTGTAAAGCTACTAAATCTACGATCATGCCTGTGCGGTCATCAATTTCGCCGATCACAGACACTTCTAGGTGATAGTTATGACCATGACCGTTAGGACGAGCGCATTTGCCATAAATATTAGTGTTTTCTGCCAAATCTAGATGAGGAAGTGCGAGGCGATGAGCAGCACTAAAATGAGTTTTAACTGTTAAAGATGCTTCCATATTATTTCCTTGATAATCTGCCCAAAGTTCAGGGGTTTCAAAAAGTTTAATTTCTACTAGTGGTAGATGGGGTGCTAATCTGTGCCAAATTACTCTAGCGATATTTTCTGTTGTGGGTAAAGTTTGTTGAAATTCTGACCAGACATCATTAAGATAGGCATAATTTAGCTGACTGGTCACTTCTGATTTGATGACCCTCTTAACATCAGATAAGTTCTGTACCATCCCATACTTATCTATTTCACCAGCTAGAGAAACATAGAGAACATAGTTATGTCCATGTCCTGGGAAATTGGTACAAGCACCAAAGTACTGTTTATTTTTTGCTTCATCCCACTCTGCTAACCAATAACGATGACTAGCAGAAAATTGGGCGCGACGATTGATTATGCAATCCATAAAGATTGAACTAAGAGTTAATGTGAAGTTTAGTAAAGATATCTTATTTCAGCATAAACTAATTTCGATAAGAGTTGCTCATCTGTCTTAGCTTACCTCCGCTATACTGCTCTGTCCGTGCCTATGGTGACTGCATTCCCTGGGCAAAAAAACTAGAATGTAAGCGTTAAGGTAAATAATTTGATTAATTATCCCCAAATAAAAACTGCATGAATACTCAGGAAAAATCAAGTGAGCAAGTAGATTCAAACCATAGCCAAGATTTAGTCCTCGCTCAATCAAAGTTTAACTTTGGTCAACTTTGGAATATGAATTTTGGCTTTCTGGGTATTCAGTTTGGCTGGGGACTACAGATGGCAAATATGAGTGCCATTTTTGAGCATTTAGGTGCAGATGCTCATCAGCTACCAATTTTGTGGATTGCTGCGCCTCTAACTGGATTGCTCGTACAACCAATTATCGGTAATCTCAGTGATTATACTTGGACTCCTTTGGGTAGAAGAAGACCTTACTTTCTAGCCGGGGCAATTTTTGCTTTTATTGCCCTGATATTTATGCCTCGCTCTTCTGGACTCTGGATGGCTGCGGGATTATTGTGGATTTTGGATACCAGTGCCAATGTGAGTATGGTTCCTTTTCGGGCATTTGTGGGGGATTTATTACCTAAAGAACAAAGAACTAAGGGGTTTGCCATGCAAAGTGTGATGGTGGGAATTGGTGCTGTTTCTGCCTCTGCTTTACCCTGGTTGCTGAACCATCTTTTTGCTGTCGAAAATACTAGTAACTCTCTTCATAAAATTCCTCTGACAGTAGAAATTTCATTCTATGTTGGGGCTGCCCTATTTTTGGGGACAGTATTGTGGACAGTGATTACAACTCCCGAATATCCACCACCAAATTTAGCCAAGTTTGAACGCTTGCAGGAAAAAAGAGGGGGAATTGTTAGCAGCATTCGAGAAAGTTGGTACGCCCTAAGAGATATGCCCTCAACGATGAGTCAGTTGGCTAAGGTTCAGTTTTTTACTTGGCTAGGAATATTTTGCTTTTTTCTGTATTTTCCACCCGCAGTAGCTCGCAACATTTTTGGTGCAACTAGTCAAGATTCAATTTTGTATAGTGAGGGGATTGAATGGGCGGGTTTATGTTTTGCGGTTTACAATGCTGTTTGTATTGGTTTTTCTTTTCTCTTGCCCTATCTAGGCAAAAGAATTGGTCGTCAAAAGATTCACAGCATTTGCTTGGTTTGTGGGGGAATTAGTTTAATCTCATTACTAATAATTAAAAATCAATACTTATTATTGGGTTCTATGGTAGGTTTGGGTGTAGCTTGGGCGAGTGCTTTGGTCATGCCCTATGCTATGCTTACTGGAGCAATTCCTCCCCAGCGTAGAGGTATTTATCAAGGCATTTTCAACTTTTTTATTGTCTTGCCAGAGATTTTTGTTTCTCTCTGTTTTGGCTGGGTCATGAATTATCTTCTGGATGATAATCGACTTTTAGCTGTTGTTCTTGGAGGAGTATTTTTGATTATTGGGGCAGGTTTAACTTTGTTGGTTAAATCTATTCCTGTCTCAGAGTTAGAAGCAAGTACAGAAGTTACGGAGACAAAAGAAATAACAGAGATCAAAACTCAAATACAAACTTAATATCTTCGGTTGGGGGAATCCTTATGTTGAATAGTCTCAAGGTGAATTAGATGTGGAACGTTTAGGTCTCTCAATCAATCCCATAAATCGTTTAACTCAACTTTTACTTTTAGCAGTTACAGTCTTAAGCTACAGCGTAGTAGCAATGGCAGTAGCCAACTCTTTATTTGTTAATCATGTTGGGGCAGGTAGTTTACCTCTAGCATTTATCTTGATTGGATTATGTTCTACACCTGCTTATGCTATCTTTTCTCAGATTATCGATCGCTATAGTCGCCCTAAATTATTTCGTTACATATTACTAATCTCTATTTTCGCGATCTTGGGACTGCGTTTATTAGTAAGTTTAGATGTAGTTACAGTTTATTACATTCTGCTAATTGCTATTTTCTTCCAGTGGGATTTTCATAACAATATTCTTTACCCTAGTTTATTAACAGACTATTTCACTACTTTAGAATACAAGCAGTATGCACCTTTTATTGGGATTGCTCAAGCAGTAGGTACTATGTTGGGTGGTGGCTTGACGGTAGTTTTGTCTCATTATCTGAGAACTAGAGATTTACTTTTTTGTTTACCGATTATATTTGCAGTTGCTTTTGCCCAACTGGTTTATTTAGAAAAATCCCAAAGACGGATAGATCGTATTTACACTCAAACTAAAATAGGAATTATTGAATCACTACAAACCTTTCCCGATTTAGTCAAACGCTATCCTCTAGTATTGTTTTTGGCTAGTAGTAGTTTTTTATTAGTAATTATCTACATCAGTTCGGAGTTTCTGTGGTTCAATATCTATGGTCAGCATTTTAGTGAAGAAGCTTTAACTGGGTTTCTTGGTTTAATGCGAATTATTATTAGTTTTGTGCAAGTAATTGTTCTCTACGCTCTTACCCGTCCTTTGCTGAAGTGGTTGGGAGTTGCCAGAATGAACCCAATGTATCCTTTGACAACCCTCGCAAGTTTCTCAGGATTGTTGCTCAATTTTAATTTATTGTCTGGCATTGGACTGCACATCAACGGGGATGCACTCTACAAAGCAATTAATTTACCCGTACACCAGTTGAACTACAATGGAGTTCCTCCAGAATTTATTGGTAGAGTTCGTGCTTTGAGTGATGGGGTAATTTACTCTCTAGGACTTACTTTAGCTGGTGTGGTGTTGTGGTTATGCCATCTCTATCTCAGTCTGGTGCAAATTACCTGGATAGCTGCGGGTTTGACAGTGTTGCTATTGTTAGTGCGTCTGCCGATGGGGAAATTTTATGCTCAGAGTTTGGAAGAGATGATTCGCTCTAATACTATCAATCTAGATGATTTTAGTGAGTATCAAACTCAGCTACCACCTCAGTCTAGTAAGGCAATTCAGGAATTACTCACCAATGAAGACCCCTATGTACAAATCAAAGGTTTAGAATTAGCTGCTAATTTGGGCAACTCTAGTCAATTTTTACCCGAAGTAAAAACCCTACTACTAGAGGGAGATACAAAGGTACATCATGGAGTAGTTAAATTGTTTGCCACGACTCCTGATGCAGAAGCAATTGAAGAATTCAAAAATTGGCTAATTCAAGACAATCAAGCAATTTTAAGGGCAACTGCTTTAGAAATTTTAATTGCCAGCCAATATACTTTTAGTCAAGAAGAAATTGACTCTTTACTAGAAGATAGCGATCGCACTATTAGCTTATTAGCTACCGTAGCTGCTATTCGTATCAAAACTAATAATCAAGAAACTGCTTGGGCAACAATTTGGCAATCTTCTTTAGAAAATGGTACTGCTAAAGCTATTTTTAGAATTATTAATCATTGCCATCAGCAAGAATTAGCTCCTGTAGTGATTAATATCTTGCCTCAAGCTAATGCAGAAATTAAACGAGAAGGACTAGAAGCTTTAATTGTTTTGGCTTCTGTCGATAATTATGATTTAGCCGAAGTAGCTGTTAAAGAAATTAATAATTCTGAACCACTAGTAAGAATTGCTGCCTTTAAACTATTAGGGATTACCCGTTGTGCAGAAATGCTTCCCTATATCAAAACTGGACTGAGAGATCCTCATCCCAGGGTGCGTCAGCAAGTAGCCAGTACCCTATCTGCTTATGGCAAACCAGGTTTATCTTTAGCCCAAGAAAGTTTATCATCTCCGCAAAAAGAAGTAGTAGATACAGCGATCGAAGCTATTGCCAAAGTACGTAACCGAGACGCTAATGATATTTTATTTAAGTATCTAACTCCTGAGTTTGAGCAACTGACTCGCACTCGTAAGTGGCAACAACAAATTCCCCCCAACGATCCTAGTTGGCAACCTTTAGCGATCGCAATTAATGATTACCATCAACGTTTAATTCAAAAAGTTTTGTATATCCTTTCTTGTCTGGGCTATTCTCGTACAGTTAATGCTGTCACGCGGATTTTAGCTACTACAGATCAAAGAGACTTAGCTAACGCGGTAGAAGTACTAGTTTCTTTAGGTCATCGGCGTTTTGTCTTGCCCTTAGTTCCTCTACTCGAACAAATAGTCCAACAAGAACCACCAGGAAATAAAGTTCAACTTAAAGAAGTGAACGCCAGTACTGTTAACCCTCAATGGTTGAGAAACAAAGGTTATAAAATACTCCTTGAAGCCTTAGAGTCAAAAGACAGATGGATCAGAACTGGCGCGTTGATAGCTTTGGCGGTGATACCATCTGCCCTACTCAAAGATAGCGATCCTGTGGTTCAATTGGTTGCCAGAGAAATTTTTCTTTCCTCTTACCAACTTCTCTCTCCCACTAATTCATCGATGAACCGATTACTGTTACTTAAAAATGTGGCTCTGTTTAAAAACCTTTCTTTAGACGAGCTATTCTTAATCGATAAAGCACTAGAGCAACAACAAGTATTAATCAATGAAACTATTTACACTGAGGGTAGTTGGGGCGATCATCTCTATATTATTGCCGAAGGTACTATCAAAATCATCAAAACTCTCGATGGAGAACAACAAGAGATTAAACAACTATCTCAAGGACAATATTTTGGTGAAGTGGCACTCTTTGATAATGCACCTCGTTGGGATGGCGCGATCGCGCTTTCTAATTGCACCCTATTCAAGTTAGAAAAAAAACGCTTTATCAGTTTGATCGCTCAACGTCCCCATATTATTTTAGAAATATGTCGCTTCTTGAGTAAGCGATTGCGAGAAACTGATAAGTATTTAAGCACAAAACATAAATTGTAAGAATGCCAAAATAGGCAATTTACTGATATTGCATAATGAAGAGATAGTGTAATTTTAAATAACCTGAGTTCGGAATAAGCCGAAACAATAATTATTTCGTTGTCACATAAACACTTGAAATACTCGTTGTCCATTGTCAATTGTCCATTGTCCATTCAACAAAACAAATTAACTTTCTTAACCCGAACTGACGTTAAATACTATGTTCTTAAAATTCTTTGCTTTGTCTTTACTCAGCTTTTTAGTAGTTTATATTTTTAGAGGATTGGGCATCTTAGGGTTTTTGCCTGGAGGCTTTATTCTCTTTTTGTTGCTAACTACCATAGTGTCTGGCTTGGCTTGGGGAATTCAAAAAACTAGAAGATTTTGAAATCAAGGCGATCGATCGTACAAAAGTTAAAGTTTTATGTTTCAAAAACTGTTTATTTCTAACCCTGAAGCAGAAAAACCCGCTCCTCTAAGTCCTCGTAAGGGAGTCATTATTGGTGCTGGTCAAGTAGGTCTGGCTTGTGCCTATTCTCTCTTGATTCAAGACTGCTTCGATGAATTAATTCTTCAAGACCTAGCTCAAGATAAAGTTGAAGGAGAAGTAATGGACTTACTTCACGGAATGCCCTTTCTTTCTCCTACAGACCTCAAAGCAGGAACAGTAGCAGATGTGGGACAGAATGCCGATTTAGTGATTATCACGGCAGGAACTGCTCAAAAGCCAGGGGAAAGTCGCTTAAATTTATTAGAACGAAATGTTGCTATTTTCCACAGTATTCTTGATGATGTAGTTAAATACTGTCCCGATGCTCTTTTGTTGATTGTTACTAATCCCGTTGATATCATGACCTATGCCAGTCTGAAAATCTCTGGATTGCCTAGCTCCAGGGTGATTGGTTCGGGAACAGTTCTCGATACGGCTCGTTTCCGTTCTCTACTGGCTAAAAAATTAGATATTGATGCCCGCAGCGTTCATGCTTATATTATTGGCGAGCACGGAGATAGTGAAGTGCCAGTCTGGAGCACGGCAAATGTAGCTGGAGTAAAACTCGTAGCCAACGGTTGGGAGAATCTTGGTGCTGCTGAACAAAAAGAGTTAACCACTATCTTTGACCAAGTAAAAAATGCTGCTTATGAGATTATCAAGCGCAAAGGATATACCTCTTATGCCATTGGATTAGCTGTAACTGATATTGTCAAAGCTATTTTACGCAGTCAAGAGCGGGTTCTAACAGTTAGCAGTCTGGTTGATGGTTTTTATGATATTCATGATGTTTGTCTGGGTTTGCCTACAGTGGTTAACGAAAAAGGAATAGTTAAAACAGTTAATTTAGCTCTCAACCAAGCTGAAGAGCAGCAACTACGAGATTCTGCTCAAGTTTTACGGGAAGTTTTTTCTCAACTGAAACTATAAATTTCTTTAAAAAAAACTAAACAGTTGGTATCAAGTGTAATTTCATAATAAATACGGGAAGTGTGGAAACCTATGTGCTTTCAGCCGTAGGAGGAAACATGACACGGGACGGGGCGTATAAAGTGCGGAGGCAACCTCCGCACACAGCCCCTCTAATTTATTGCCCGTGAAGCATGGTAAAATACTTGTACTTAGCA
>JASJDI010000167.1 GCA_030065155.1 Xenococcaceae cyanobacterium MO_188.B29 | reverse complement strand
GTACTAAAAGCTACTGACCGTATCGTCTCATTGTGTCCCGATAGAGTTTGTAAACATTTACCAGTATTCACATCCCAGAGCTTAACTGTTTGATCTTCACTGCCACTGGCTAAAATGTTATCTTTATCTTTAGTACTAAAAGCTACCGACCAGATCCTACCAATATGTTCTTTTAAAGTATGGAGGCATTCACCAGTATTTACATCCCAGATTCTTACAGTTTTGTCTTCACTGCCACTGGCTAAGGTTTTACCATCAGGACTAAAAGCTACTGAAGTTACCCAATCAGTATGTTCTGTTAAATTACGGAGGCATTCACCAGTATCCACATCCCAGAGTTTCACAGTTTTGTCATCACTGGCACTAGCTAAGGTTTTACCATCAGGACTAAAAGCCACTGAGTTGATCCAGTCATCATTATGTCCTTTTAAAGGATTGAGGCTTTCACCATCCTTAACTTGCCATAAAGAAATTTTACCCTTAGCATCACCCGATGCCAAACGTGTTCCCTCTGGGTTAAACGCTACTGAATAAACACTAGCTAAGGTTTGGGTAAAAATAGATTTACTCAGATCGGCACGAGCGAAATTTACGTCATGTAATTTGACACCTCGGAGATCCGCTTGCCAAATTACCAAATCGGAAAAATCGGAAAAATTATCATCCTTTAAATCAATTTTTAGTTCACACAGCAGATTGAGAATATTTCCGGCTGCGTATCCTAATTTAGGAGAGATTTGTTTCAGGTTTGAGAGAATATTAGATAGCTTATCTTTCAGATTGCTTTGGTTTTCCCAATCATACTCAAACCAATTATAAATTGGTTTGAGTATGAGGCGCGCTTGAATCTTCCTGACATTGTCTTTTGCTTGAGCCTTTAGCAATGCGTGCCTGTTAAAAATTTCAATTTTCTCATTTTCTTTATTATTTCCAATTTCTTGGCAAACTTGCTCTATTAGTCGATCTGTCACGTATTCTATTAGAACAGGTTGAAGCGTAAAGCCTGTTTTACTTCTTTCCAGAGGTAATCGCCTTTGTAGCGATTGCAAAGTTGATGGAATTTGTTCTTTGGCTAGGAGGGAGAGAATATCTTCTTTTAATTCTGAAATTGACACTGGCTCGCGATTGATGGCTAACCAGTACATAATCTCTTTTTCTTGCTCTGATAATCTTTTAAAATACCAATCTAATAAATATTTAAGATCGTTAAATAATACTTGTTTCTCTTGTTGTAAAAACCCCTCGATATCGCCCAAAAATACTTCCCGAATATGATTATCAGCTATTTTTAGAGCTAAAGGATTACCATCGTATTTAGTAATAAGTTTTTCCCAGTTTTCCTCTGAGATATCGAACTCGTCACTAAAAATCTTCTTTCCATCTTGCCAGTCCAAACCGCGTAATTCTAGGGAACGAACAGGAATTTCTCTAACTTCTAGTATGGCAATTTCTTGAGGTTTCTCTCGACTGGTTAGCAATAAGCAACTTTGATGACTGGCTATGGCAATTTGTTTAAGGAGCTTACCATAATCTTCAAATCCCTCTTGATATTCTCCAGCCTCTGAAGCGTAACCGCCCTTTTCTTCTAAGATCGTCTCAAAATTATCTAGAATCAATAGACAGCGATGCTTGCGTAAATAGTCATCTATTAACAACCTGATTTGATCTTCTGCACTATCTGGTATAAGGTTTTGTTGCTGGTTAGATAGAAACTTTATCCATTGTTTAAGAATTTCTGTAATTGGTGGTGCATTGAGTAGACTTCGCCAGATGACATACTCAAACTCGTTTTGAATATCTTCTGCCAGCTTCACCGATAGACTGCTTTTGCCAATACCTGCCATACCTAAAATTGCAACTACTCGGCAGCTATCTTTAACAATCCATGTCTTTAACCTCTTCAGTTCATCAGTGCGTCCAAAGAATTCAGGAACAGCCGAAGCATCTCCCCAATCTTGGAAACCATTTCCCTCATTAGCTAAGTCTGTAAGATCTTGCCACTTTAGCCCCAATTGCTCGCTAATTTCTACAAAATTTAAATAATCAACTGGTTTGCCATTTAAAAATCTGCTAACAGTGTCACGAGATAAGCCTAACTCTATAGCAAAAGCTCTCTGACTAGGATAACCTCTACGTTTAATACTTAACTTGACTTCCTCGATCGATTTGGGAGCGACTTTAAGCGATCTTGACATTATAATTTGATATATATGTTGATTGATAGAGTGGGAGTGTGGGCTTGGGAAGCAACAAGTGATGTTTATTGATTTTATAACACTGCAAAGTTTTTTCCTATTAAGAAATAATGTACTATCTCTTTTACTACTTTTGAGAAATGGTATGATTGCTTGCTTTTCTGCTTTTCTTGTTATAAAAATCTGTAGTTGCCTTTCCTCCCAATAATCCAAAAATTACACCAATGCCCATGTTCCATGTCATTGTAGTAGTCTCAAAGATTCTGTTCTGTTGTTCTGATAGATTTTCCTTATCTGCCAACCAAAGAGACGTTCCTCCTGAAAGTAAAGTCAAAAATAATACAGTAAAAAATACTTGTTGAAATTTGGAAATGGTAATTTTTTTATTCATAATTTTGTTCCTAAATGGTGATCTTGCTAGCTAAGGACTTGTCCATTATTAAATTCGGTATTTCTCCTCTCCCCCTGCTTCCTCTGCTCCCAAAGCTTCCCCTGCTTTAGATGGGAAAAATCCGAAGTTGTTTCTGGACAACTCCTAAGGTTCTCGCTCTGTTTTTCTATTTACTATCTTCTTACAGCGATGTCTGAGATTATTACGTATAACTTTAAGACTAGTGCTAAGTCTGTCTGACTTACTTATGACTTTGAGACTACTGACTGAGTTCTTGTCTGACTTTCATACAAAGCTGCTACGATTTGAAAAATGACTAAATTAAATTATGAGTCGAGG
The DNA here is from genome assembly GCA_030065155.1 of Xenococcaceae cyanobacterium MO_188.B29. Classification (GTDB taxonomy): domain Bacteria; phylum Cyanobacteriota; class Cyanobacteriia; order Cyanobacteriales; family Xenococcaceae; genus JASJDJ01. The sequence goes on along the minus strand of JASJDI010000167.1, from coordinate 12,981 downwards.
GTCACTTAAAGCATCACCAGAAGGTATTGAGAAAGCTAAAAATGCTTTAAAGTATTGCGGACTTACTCAAAAAGCTCTAGGAGAAGAGTTAGAAATATCTCGCTCAACAATAAGTAAATTTTTTAACAATAAAAATGTAGACCGAACCAAGCTACGATCACTGCCGAATGGAAAAATAAACTTTTTCGCGTTGCTCCCAGCCAAACTCTAGATTCATTAACTTAAGCATTTTCCCAGAGAAATTCAAGAGGATTGCTCATATTTTCCGCAAAGCCCAAAACACCTCGATCGCGATGTTCGTAGAGTAAGTTACCCTCAGAGTCAAACAGAAAAGTTCCCCCTCTTTGAGTTAAATAATCAGCTTTAGGCACATAAGTCTGCCAATGAGAAAGAACTTCGCTCATATTGCGCAAGCGTAAAGTAGCTAATTCAAAAGGTCGTTAGGTTTTTATAGTTTATATTCATAAATAATGAGTAGCAACAATAGCAGCTTGAGTGCGATCGCGTAAATTGAGACGACGTAAAATACTATTGACGTGATTTTTAACCGTGCGTTCGGATATATATAAATGCTGGGCAATTTCGAGATTATTGTAGCCTTTGGCAATTAGTTGCAATACTTCTCTTTCTCTAGGTGTTAGAGTGGCTAATTCTGGAGGTGGTTCAATTGGTTGGGAAACAGGAGCGGCGATGATTTTTTCTAATAATCCAGGTCCTAATTGAGTATAACCTCGATTAACCGCACGGATTGCCTGTGCTAGTTCTTCTGAGGGGATATCTTTGAGTAAATATCCTTTGGCACCGTAACTCATTGCATGAGTTACATATTCATCATCATCAAAGGTAGTCAAAACTAAAATTTTGATTTGGGGAGCTTGTTGGGTGAGGATACGGGTTGCTGCCACTCCATCCATCACAGGCATCCGAATATCCATTAAGACGACATCGGGCTGTAATTCTAGCGATCGCTCTACCGCCACTTGCCCATTTTCTGCTTCGCCGACTATTTCCAGATCGGGTTTAGTTTGCAGTAAACTAGCTAACCCTTCTCTGACGATACTTTGGTCATCTACCAACAAAACTCGAATCATCCTTCAACCATTCCCAATAAAGGAATTTCAACTTTAATGTGACATCCCTGTTGTGGGTTGCTGGTTAGTCTAAAATTACCATTGAGTGCTTCAGTGCGTTCTCGCATACTCTGTAAACCAAAACCTGTGGTATTTGCCGTCGGCTCGAAACCTCGACCATTATCATCGATTGTAAGTTGAATAATTTGCTCCGTTTCTTTCAATTTAAGACAGACTAAAGTTGCTTGACTATGTTTGGAGATATTAGTTAATGCTTCCTGAATAATGCGATACAACACCAAAGACATTTCCGCAGATAGAGAAGTAGATAAATTTACCTCAGCTTCGAGCTCAATGTTAGTGTTACGTTTAAATTCGGCAATTAGCTGTTGTAGTAAACTATCGAGCGATCGCGCTTTTAAAGGATTGTTTCTCAACCTTGCTACAGCATTCCGAACATTTTGCAATGCCTCTTTACCTAGTTGTCTGGCTTTTTGCAGATGATAAGTAGCTTTATCGGAATCTTGTGAGATAAATAATTCTGTATTTTCTAGCTGAATACTTTGGGCAGTCAGATAATGACCAACAGAATCGTGAATTTCGCGAGCGATTCGGCTTCTTTCTTGTAAAGTAGCTTGATTTTCGATGGTTAGGGCAAGTGAGCGCAAGCGACGATTAGCAGCAGCTAGTTTTTCTCGACTTTGATGTTCAGCTACAACTGCTCCGACTAACAGCAGCACAAAAGCTAGGACAAAACCAAATAGCAATGCTGAATTGAGCATTAAACCAATTAGCCAACTATGTAATTCTTCTGACGGTAAATGCCTGGGTAATCTGGGTAATGGTCTACCAAGAGGAATACCTAAAGGACTAATCCTTAACCAAGTTAAGAGTTGCAAAAGAATAAAAAAAGCACAACTCAAAACTGCCACAATAATGCGTCCACTCCAAGGAAAGAGTAAACAAGCACGAATGACGACGATTAACAGTAAAGCAGGGAAAACGCGCATTCCTCTTCCTGCCAACACTACCGTTAGCCAACTTAAACCAAATCCCAGACTAATATAGAGTCCTTGTACTAATCGAGAACCAAAGGGCAATCTCAATCCCATAATTCCTAGAATACTTAGGCTCACAATTGCCCCAAAAGAAAATAAGATCCTGAACTTAGGCAAAGGAAAGGGATGATGTCGATGGAGTAACCAAGAAGATAAGACTGCGAGTAAAGCAATACCAAGTAAAACCCATTCTAGATAAAGTAGCAGGCGAAAAGGATGTTTTTTCCAAACGGCAGTCATTAGTTATTCTTCGATTGACAGCTTTATCTCGATCGTGTCACATAATCAATCTAATTAATCTAGTTCTCAAGTACCAAATCAACTTAGTACCTTAGTCCTGGATCGAATTGGGAACTGAGATCGAAGTCACTGAGGGTAGGTATTTTTTAGGATCGAATTGTAAACAAACAGACTTTTAATTGAAACTAGGAGATATTAATGATGATGTGGCGTACTATTTCTACCATAGCAGCAATATCTTTAATCTTACCTCTCGATGTGTATGCTGCTCAGTTACATCCCAACACTAACAATAGTTTCGGACAATCCACTCCGACAACCAGTCAACTCATCGCACAAAACCCCGACCATCGACCTTTTGAATTTGGTAGAAAAGGTAGAGGATATCGGATGGAAAGACTGATGGAACTCGATCTTACACCGGAACAATCCGAACAAATCGAAACAATTCAGCAACAATCTCAAGCAGACACAGAACCTCTCCGCCAAGAATTACAACAAGCTCACGCACAAATGCACTCGCTTCTAGCGGAAAATGCTAACTCTGATGAGTTGAGACAACAGCATCAGCAAATTCAAACTCTACATCAACAACTAGGAAACCAACGTTTTGAAACCATGCTGCAAGTGAGAGAGATATTAACTCCAGAACAACGCAGTCAAATGGGTGAGTTAATCCAACAACATCGTGGAAGACGCAATTTTGGCGATCGCTTTTGAGTTCTTTGCCAACTCAATCTAGTCCTAAAGTACTAAAGTTCCTGAAAAATTAGGAATTTAGATCGAAGCATTACCATAGTTTTATTTTCTAATATTGAAAATATAAATTAAAACTTAAATTCAATCGAGGAGATATCAACTATGATTGCGAGGACTTTAGTAAGTGTGGCAGCATTATCTCTAATTTCACCTGTAAGTACTTACGCTACACAGTTCAATTTTGAACAATCTCAACCACAAGACAATCTGCAAACTGTACAAATTTTCTCTCAAAGAGGCAGAAGTAAAACAATAAAAAAATTCCGAGAAAAATTAGACCTAACTGAGGAACAAGCCACACAAGTAGAAGCTATTCAAACGAGATATCGTGCAGCCAACGAAAAAAGCTATCAAGAATTACGCAAAGCAAGAGAAGAACTGCGATCGCTTTTAACTAATAATGCTAATCCTAATCAACTTAGACAAAAGCACATAGTTGTACAAAGTCTGCAACAAAAAATAGGCAATAATCATTTTGAAGCAATCTTAGCAGTTAGAGAAATTTTAACTCCTGAACAACGTCAAAAAATGGCAGAGATAATGGCGCAACAAGAAGGTTAAGCTTAGACACATTTAAAATACATGCTTAAATTCTAGTTGAGGGAATAGGCAACGGGAGCAAGTCCAAGGTTAACTAACAGTTATTGAGAACTTTGATGATAGTTAATCGCAAAGTTGCCTTGCTTCATGTAGCGACGTAGCAATATTTCTATTATCTTCGATAAGATTGCTATAAGCAATAGAAAATTAAGAATATGGAGACAGTTAACGAGTTTAATCTTGTTGGGCAATATCCAGGAGAAATAGCAGCTTTAACTGCTGCTTTTTTATGGGCATTATCTTCTGTGGTTTATAGTATGTTAGGGAGAAGAATCCCGCCTCTAGAACTTAATTTTCTCAAAGGAATAATCGCGATCGCGCTTCTAATTGTAACTATCTTGTTGCAAGGAAATATTTTTGTTGATTTTCCTTTATTACCTGTAGTTTTTTTAGCCTTAAGTGGTATTGTGGGTATAGGATTAGGGGATACTGCGTATTTTTCGGCATTAAATAATTTGGGTGCAAGGCGTACTCTATTGATGGAAACACTAGCACCTGTTATGGGTGCATTGTTTGCTTGGGTTTTATTAGGTGAACGATTACCTATTGCTTCTTGGTGTGGTATTTTGCTTACTTTACTGGGTGTTGCCTGGGTAATTAGTGAAAAAAGTCCTTTATCTGCAGTAAGCGATCGAGCTTGGAGAAAAGGAATTTATTGGGGTCTTATGGCTGCTCTTACTCAAGCTATTGGCTCAGTGCTTTCTCGTTTTGCTTTAGTAGAATCAGATATTAGTCCTCTTTGGAGTAGTTTAATTCGTTTAGCAGCAGGACAGGCGATCGTCTTTTTACTGTTACTAAAATCTTTGAGCTTGTCCGATCGAGTTGTGGAAAAAGAAAAAAATAAACAAATACAAAACTATTTATCTTTGCGGATCTTGGGGATAATTACTCTTGCTGCTTTTGGCAGTACTTATTTGGGTATTTGGCTCCAACAAACTTCTCTCAAGTTTGCACCCACAGGTATTGCTCAAACTTTACTCGCTACTAGTCCTTTATTTATCATCCCTATAGCAGCTATCAGAGGGGAAAAAATAACTATAAGATCGATTTTAGGAGTTTCTATCGCCCTTGTCGGTATTGGACTTTTATTTTCTGGTTAGTTTTTATCCAACAAAAAAGCCTCTAAGAAAGCGATGTAGAGATAACCTACTAAATTCTCAGAAGCTTTGATTTATTAAATTTAACTTTTTAAAGTTTAGAAACGGTTGTTGCGACGACCACCGCCGAAGGAATTTCTATTTTCACGAGGTCTAGCTTTATTAACTTTTAACTCGCGATCCATCCATTCTGCTCCGTCTAAAGCTTTAATAGCTTTATCTTCGTCAGCTTCGGATTCCATTTCTACAAAAGCAAATCCTCGTACACGACCTGTTTCTCGATCTGTTGGAATATGAACCCGCTTAACAGTTCCATATTCTGTAAAGACTTCATTTAAGTCTTCTTGATTAATTTCATAAGATAAGTTACCTACATAGATAGACATATTTTGGTTGTCTCCTCAATGAGTGTTGTGTTTAGAGAGACAAGATTACTGGAAAAGAAATAGCTCAATACTTGATGGAAAAACCTTCGTTACTGAATAAAAACTTAATCATTAATCTTTATATTCTCAGCCTTCATACTAACATTAATATCTGCTGCCTTAACATTTTTTAGCATATTTTTATTTCAAATACTACTATAGTCTTTCTTTTGGTAGTATTTTTAATTCATTTTACTTCTCGATCGAACCAGCTAGGGAAATACTTAACTTACCGACTAAAGTTATATACAAACAATTTCGCATACCCACTTAGAGATTACAACTATCAGTGCGATCGAGAATACTCAAGATACTATCTATCTCCAAGAGCTTCTTCTATGTCTTCTAGTTTAGCAAGGTTAAGACTTATGCCGTAAATTGACCTATCCGTCGCTTTTAACGCGGAGATTCTTTTCGGCACTCGATGTCACTACACTAGCAGAGAGCCATTACCGTTCTACAGCCCCCAGAGCAATCAATGCGTCTTTTTGAGCTAATGTCAGACCTTTAACATTAGTAATATTCATGTCTTCGTAAGGTCTTTTTGGACGTAGTATTTTTTTAGTCTGTCCCGTTTCTAAATCCCAGAGCCTAATCGTTCCATCAGTGCTACCACTGGCTAGTGTCTGCTTATCTGGTGTCAAGGCGATCGCTCTAATTTTAGAGTCGTGACCTGACAAAACTCGAATACATTCGACTGTATCGACATCCCAAAAGCGAATAGTAGTATCGTGGCTGCCACTAACAATTGTGTTCCTGTCCGCAATAAAGAGCAGACAATGGATTGAGTCAGTATGTCCTCTAAAAGTTTGCAGCAATTCCCCAGTTGAGAGATCCCAAAGCTTTATTGTTCGATCGTCACCACAACTGAACAAAATTCGACTATTGGGATGAAATACTACAGATATCACTTGACTTGAAGAGTCGGAAATACTGAGGCAACATTCTCCTGTTTTGACATCCCAAAGTTTAATTGTTCCATCGGCACTGCAACTTGCCAGATATTGACCATTGCGATTAAAGTTGACATTCCAAATCCAATTGCTATGGGCTGGAATACATCGCAGACTTTCTCCTGTCGCAACATTCCAGAAACGGATAGTACCATCTATACTGCCACTGACTAGCAATTGCCCATCGGGACTAAACGCCACCGTCCAAACCCCGCCCTTAGTATCACCCCCCAGAGTATTTAGGCATTCCCTGGTCTTGACATCCCAAAGTTTAATGGTTTCATCATCGCTACTACTCGCCAAGATTTGCCCATTGGGGCTAAATGCTACCGACCAGACCCAATTGTCATGCCCTATTAAAGTAGCGATTTCGAGTCCTGTTTGGATATCCCAAAGTCTTACCTTTTTATTTAAGCTACCACTAGCCAGCAATCGTCCATCAGGAGAGAGCGCAATCGTCCAGATCCAATTAGTATAACCCTGCCAAGTTTTAAGACATTCCCCCGTATCCGCATTCCACAGTTTCAACGTTTGATTGTTGTCGCCAGTGGCTATAAGGTTTTGATAGGTAGCAAATGCCAAACTTCGGATATCAACCTTATGACCTTTCAAGGTTTTGAGCAGTTTTCCTGTCCGAACATCCCATAATTTTACAGTGCGATCAAAACTACTACTAGCAATAATCTTTCCATCAGCACTAAAGGCAATGGAAACGACTTCTTTAGTATGTCCTGTCAGAGTATTTAAACACTCACCCGTATTGTAATCCCACAATTTGATACTGCCATCTGTACTACTACTAGCTAGTATTTCACCATTAGGGTCGAACCCGATAGAATAGATCTTATTTTGATGAGCGTCGATCGTCTTACAGCATTCTCCTGTTGCAATATCCCACAAGCGAACAGTGCAATCGAATGAGCCACTAGCGAGAAGATTGCCCTTGGGGTGAAATACCACAGACGCAATCCAGTCATCGTGTCCTGCTAAAATTTTATATTCTTCAGTATGAATATTCCATAGTTTAATGGTGTGGTCATCTCCGCCACTGGCAACTGTATTACCGTCGGGACTAAATGCCACCGTCCAAATCCATTTATCCCCATCTCTAAAGGTTTTAAGGCATTCTCCTGTATGAGAATCCCATATTTTTACAGTATTATCCATACTACTACTTGCCAACAAGTTCCCATTGGGACTAAATGTCACTTCTGTCACCCATCCGTTTTTACCATCTTTACCATGACCTCTCAGATCTAAATAAGGTTGCCAATCTTGAAGGCGAAACAGCCGAATTCCACCAATAGAATCCCCTACGGCAAAAATGTCTTGACTAGGACTAAATGCCACAGAATGAACGCCTCCAAAGTCTTGGTTAAAACTGGACTTGGCAAACTCACAGGCGGTGAAATTAACTTGATGTAAATTCATACCTTGCAGATCCGCTTGACAAATCACTAGGTGAGAAAAATCATAACCACTTACGTCGATATCACCATAACGCATCAGATTTACGAGGTTTCCCGCCCCGTAACCAAGACACTGTTGATAAGTTTGTTTTAATGTTAAAAGTATCTGGGATAGCCGATTTTCTAAAGAATTTTGTTCTTTTAACCCTAGAACTGCAATTATCTGTTCGATTATGGGCTGGAGAATGAGCCTAATTTGACTATCTTTAACATAATCTTTTGCCGTTGCTTTGATTAGGGCGTGACTATTAAATAGTTGCAGTTGACCAGATTCTAATTCATGACAGATTTGCTCGATCGCCCGCTCGGTCATATATTCTATCAGTACGGGCTGTAATGTAAGGCGATGCAGCGCGGTCTTGCGAGACAGTCCGTTGGGCGGGTTCCCCGACTTGAAGGAACTGTCGAGGGCGGGGGTTTCCCCCATGAGCGACTGCATCAAGACGCGATCGCCACTTTTTTCAAGGGGTATCTGTCGTTCTAAAGTATCTAATATTTCTGGAAGATGTTTTTTTGACTGTGGCAAGAGAATATCCTCTCTTAACTCGGCGATGGTCACTAATTCTCGATTTATTGCCAGCCAATACATGACTGTTTTCTCGGCTTCAGACAGACGCTCAAAATGCCAATCGAGTAAATCGCGGATTTTCCCAAATACTCTTAAATCCTGTTGTAAAAATTGGGAAATATTCCCATCAAATCGCCTCAAAATGTGTCTGGCAGCAACTTCTAACGCCAGTGGATTACCATTGTAAAAATCAATGAGAGTTTCCCAGTTTTCATCAGAACCTTGAAAACTAGCATTATAGATACGACCAATATCATGAAAGATTGCCCGTCCAGCAGCACAATCGACTCCATCTAGGATAAGCGATCGTACTGGCTGAATGCCTTCCATCTCTTCAATATCTTTCGGCTTTACTCGGCTAGTTAAAAACAGGCAACTTTGATGTTTGGTTTCCCCTATCCGCCTGAAAAGTTCTCCATACCCTTCATAACCTGCACGATAAGTCCCCGCAAGATTTCCACTGTGTAAAATTGACTCAACATTATCCAAAATTAGCAAACAGCGATGTTTTCTTAAATACTTTAGTAGTTGGGTAACTAAACCATCTGCGGTTTTAGCCAAATGTTTTTCTCGCTCTTCAGATATAAATTCAATTAACTCTGTCAGAATAGCTTTAGGAGGTGGCGCATTCAGTAGCTGTCGCCAAATCAGATACTCAAATTCACCTTGAACTTGATGGGCGAGTTTTAAAGATAGATCTGTTTTGCCAATACCGCCTCTAACCAAGCGGGTTTTGCCAATGCCTGCCAGTCCTACAATAGCTATCAGTCGGCATCTTTCTTCGAGCATCCAATCCTCTAGGGTTGTCAGTTCTCGTTCTCGTCCATGAAAAATCGGTACATCTGGTGCTTCGCCCCAATCTTTTTTTAGACAATTAACTGATTTGGCTACCTCATCAGGATCGACTCCTAGAATCTGGCAAAAGGCGATAAAGCTGAGAGCGCGAATCGCAATTCCCTGTAAAAATCGCTCCCAAGTTTTCCGACTACAACCATAGGCATAGGGTCCCAACTCATGCCAGTCTCCCTGGGGTTCGAGAATTTTACTTGCTTCTACTAAAGGGCGATCGCTACTTACTTTCCAGCCTTTTTGTTTAATAGCCTCCCTAATCTTAGCTAATCCCTGCTGAGAAGCTTTAATTGATGCCACAGCATACTTATTGTGTATTTGCAACCCCCAGTATACCAGAATAAAAACTGGGGGTAGTAATCAGTTTACAAATTAGAAACAATAACATCAGGCAATACTTGGAGATCTAAATTATGATACAGGTTGATGAACGGACTAGAATTGCTCAAGAAGTTTTAGATACTCACGCCAAAAATCTTGAAACCGAATTCACGACATTTAAAGACTTTTAAGCTCTTTTCATTGATGTATTTGACAACAATATCGGCTCGTCGAATAACTTAGCCAATCTACAAAATCAGTTTATCGACGGTACATTGCGTCCCGAAGTCAAAATTGAAATTATTAAATATATTTCGTAAATGAAAGACAAAACCATCAAACTTAAAGATTATGATGTGAGCCAAGAATGTGGTTTTTTACCAACGGTTTCTCCTGCTTTTGTTAAATTACCAGAAGCCTTTGGGCAACTGCAACAGACTGCTGTTATGTTACCAAAGTTGCTGATTACTAATAAGATTCGCCAGGCAATCAAGAGTGTGCCCGAAGTGGACGTGGATAACGAAATCTTGGACGAAATGCAGTTGAGGCGACTTATCCTGTTGTATTCATTTTTGTCCCATGCCTATGTTTGGGGAGAATCAACACCTGCCAAAATACTTCCGCGCAACATTGCCGTACCATTTCACAAAATTGCTCAAAAAATGGGCAGGCAACCGATATTGTCTTATGCATCCTATATTCTAGAAAACTGGGTGCGCATTGATAACCAAAAACCGATTGCAAGCGGTAACATCATGATTGCACAGAACTTCCTAGATGTGTTTGATGAAAACTGGTTTGTTCTCATGCACCTTGATATCGAGATCAAAGCCACCCCCTCGCTAGCAGCAATTCCCTCTATTCTAGAAGGTATTGGGAGAGACGATGTTAGCACAGTAATGAGCGCTCTGAAGGACATCAAGAATGCCTGGACAAACATTAACTCAAGCATGAACCGAATGCTAGAAGGATGTGACCCTTACATTTTTTACAATCGAATTCGACCTTATCTTAAGGGCTGGAAAAATAACGATCTACTGTCAGAAGGACTAATTTACCAAGGCGTAGTGGCTTACGGCGACAAACCACAGAAATTACTCGGTGCGTCAGGCGCACAGAGCGCGATTGTTCCCGCTATGGATGCTCTGCTTAACATCACCAACGAATCCAACTCCTTTCGAGAGTACCTAATAGAAATGCGAGATTATATGCCACCGAAACACCGCGCCTTTGTGGAAGCAGTAGAAAAGCACTCAACCTTGCGCAATTTTGTCAAAAACCGCCTGAACCAGTCGCCAAAACTGACAGATTTATATAATGACTGCGTATTCGGCATGGAAAAATTCCGCACTCAGCACCTGAAACTTGCTGCTCACTATATCAACCAAGAAGCTATCAAGGTCAATAACAACACTGGAATTGGCACAGGCGGTACACCTTTCATGCGGTATCTGAAAAAAAATCGGGATGCATGTCGTCATCACAAATTGTCCGTTGATGGAGTCCACAACTAACTTTGTGGGGTATCGCTAGTGAAGTAAGGTTTTCAGCATATATTTTCCCGATCTGTATCGCCAAAACTAGTAACAAGTGCAAGGGTTTTGAGCGTTATCAGCCAATTTTCTGGCACTTTACTGAGCTTGAATATGTTGAAAAGTCTTGTTTTACAAACTTTTGGATTTATTCAGTAAGCCCTTCAGTAAGCCCTATTTATGACAAAACAGGAGAAAAAAAAATGAAATCAAACAAACTAATTTGCTATAAATATCGAGGTGTTCTTTATCAAAAAAGCAGACCTCAAAAATGTTTGACTAATTTAGTAGAAACCAGAGCAGATCGGTTTGATCGCGATCTAGATCGTCAAAAATTAATTTATAGAGGTATTCCCTATAGTGTTTCCCCTAAAAAAATTACAATCAATAGAATAACATCTTTTCGTATACAAAAATACCGAGGTGTTAATTATTTAACTTGTATTGGCGATTTATTAACAGATTTTCTCTTCTGGAGACCACCTCAAAAGTATCGAGCTAGCCAAGATTTGAGCGAGTAATAACAACTCTTTTAGCTACGAATTGGAATCCTTTCTTTTCTTTTATTACTTTAAGTTAAATCATTTTTAATAGCAGCTTCAGTATTTCTAATTTTAAGGGCATTAAACAAAGTATTACAATGAAGCTTTTTATCAGTATTTTCGGGGTTTTAGCTATTCTCTTGAGTTTTATGATCGTTGTGACTGAGAGCACAATGATATCAATTGCTGATTTAGACCCAGTAATACAATCAAAGATTATAGATAGATTAGTTTTGTATCATTTGCTCGGCACGAACTTAATTGCATTAGTATTTGGCTTGATAATTATATTTGGCAAAGAAGAATAAAAAGAATCTTCCCTCAATCATCTCTCTAGAGAATTTCTAGGGTAATTGGTAACAAGTCGGAAATAGCTGACTCTTTAAATCTTAATTGATTTTCCACTCATCTACGACAAAATCCTATTTTTTGTCCTGTATCTAGAATTGAGATATGTGATATCGGTATTTCTTATGTTCGAGGGGCTATGGAATCTAATTTTTTAACTGTGGTCTTTCTTCCCCTGGCTTTGTTTATTATCATGGTCAGCATGGGTTTAGGTTTGACATTAAATGACTTTAAGCGGATTTCGAGCGAGCCTAAATCGGTGATTATAGGACTAATTGCTCAGTTAGTTATGTTGCCCTTAGTTGGATTTGTGCTAGCTAGAATTTTTCCTCTCACACCAGAGTTAGCTGTAGGGTTGATTCTCTTGGCAACTTGCCCTGGAGGCCCTACTTCTAATATGATCACTTATTTAGTTCGGGGAAATATAGCTTTATCAATTACCCTAACTGCTATTAGTAGTCTAATTACTGTATTTACTCTTCCTTTGGTGGTCAATCTCGGTATGCATATTTTTATGGGATCGGCTACTTCTTTACAATTACCATTTCTCAAAACTGTAATGCGGATTGCTGTAATTACGATCTTTCCAGTTGCTATAGGCATGATGCTGAAATACCATACACCTCAATTTGCTGCCAAAGCGGAAAAATGGGTTAAGTGGGTTTCGCTATTTTTCTTAGCTTTAATTATCTTTGGTCTGCTGTTGAGAGAACGAGCCAATGTTTTGCCTCACTTTCTTCAGGTGGGGTGGGTAACATTTACTTTAAACGTATTAACTATGGCTTTGGGTTATGGCATTGCAACCATAACCAAGCTAGATGAGGGTAATGTTAAGGCGATTACAGTTGAAGTAGGCATCCAAAATGGTTCATTAGCTTTCACCGTTGCTAGTACCCCCGCATTCTTAAATAATCCCGCCATGGCAATTCCTGCTGCAATCTACTGTCTAATAATGTATGTAACTAGCGCAGCCTTTACTTATTGGTCGCGCAGTTTTTATCTGCATTTCAATAAGTAATACCAATTCTTAAAAGTAATGAGAGACTTAGTAGAGTTGGGAAAAGGGAAAGGGGGAAAGGTTAAAGCTTTGTCAAAATAAGCCTTTTCCCTTTAACCTTTAACCTTTAACCTTTAACCATTTAACGATCTA
>JASJDI010000166.1 GCA_030065155.1 Xenococcaceae cyanobacterium MO_188.B29 | reverse complement strand
AGAAACCCTAGAGCTTAATAAATACAAACAAAGAGAAGTATATCAAGTACAACAGTTAGAAATACGACCAGGAGAGCGGATGCGCTTTACCAAAAACATCCGTAACTCAGATTACAAACAGCTAAACGGACAGCGTTTTACTGTTGAAGGTATTACTGATGATGGTCAAATTACAATTAATAGCAATGGTAAGACTCGGGATATTTCAATTGAACGGTTACTCCACAGCGATTTAGCTTATGTAGATACAGTCCATAGTAGTCAGGGTCAAACAGCCGACTATTGTATTTACTTTGCTGCCAATGCCAAAAGTATGACCATTGGACGAGAAAGCTTTTATGTAGCAGCCAGTCGCGCCCGACAAGAATTTGTGGTTTATACTGCCAATACTCAAGATTTAGGGGTAACAGTTCAGATTAGCCGAGCCAATGAGAATGCTTTTGAATTAGTCAATTCTGCTGTAGCGAAAGAAAAAGTAGTAGATGATGTTAAATCAGAGGAAATATCCCAGGCATCTAAACCTTCGCTACTATCAAAAGAGCAAGAATATAGTCATTCCAGTAATGAACGAGACGAACGGTCACTCAAAACAGAACCAGAATCCAATCAGCACGGAGTTGGATTGGACAAAATTATTAATAGTCTTACAAACTCTAGCCGAAGGGCAGGAGAATTGGCAACAGAACTGGCAGAAAACCTTCGAGGTACTAGCATCCAAGCTGAAAGAACAGGAACAGAGCAATCAGACGTTAATCGAGCAGCAGAAAAACCTGGAAACAATATTACAGAGTCTAATCGAGCAGCAGAAGAACTCACAAGAGAATTTCAAAAGCTTGAGGAACGTGCTATCGGCTCTGCTCTCAAGAATCGAAAAACTAGAGAACCAATCCGAACAAGCCATAGTCAACACAGCGAAAGAGATCGACAATTTACAGAAGACATCGGAACAGATTCAGAGAACAATCTCCCGCGACAGATACGGAGTGAGCAACATTTGGTCAGAAGCAACGACAATCAGACCTCTAGAACTGCTCAAGGAGAAAGGGATTATGCTGTTGATTATCATACTGGGGATTTGGGGACTCAACCGCATAAGTCCTCCCAACAGCAAGACACTTCAAGAGATCAAGGGCAGAGTCAACAACAACGAAATCCGTCTCAAACGAATCGAGAAGAAATTTTAGAAATAGTACAGTCCTTATCATCAGTTTCACCAACGCAACCATTGAGCCAGGATGAGGTTAACCAGATTTTGCTTACAGCTACATCAGCTATTAATAGATATGGCAGAGAGAGGGATAAAAAGACAACCTTCCACAATGACTACTATCAAATTGAGAAGTTTACAGTTTGGGAAACTTACGGCTATCGCAGCTATCTAACCATAGATGCACAAGATGGACGAGGAAGACTTTTAACCATGAAAGGACAAAACTTTCATCCTGCCAATCTCAAAGTTCAAGAAAACCGTCTAAATAAGCAGGATGTATTGACTTTCGAGAAAATCCAATCTATCCTAGATCATCTTCAACAAATCCGTCAATTTAAAGAGAATGCTGAAACAATTCTCTTTAAGTATGGAAAAAGAGACCAACAGCGGTCCCACAAAGGTAATGGAAGAACTCTTGAAGGACAAAATTATCGTGTTGAAAGAGATGACCAAGCGTTTAGAATCATAGCAAAAGATGGACGAGGAGAAATTCTCAACTATCCAAGTTACCCTAACACTCGTTATCCAGAAACCCAAGCGAGGGCGAAGTTCAATCAAGAGGATGTGGAGTTGTTCTCCAACATAGCCAAACAGATTGAACGGAAGCGACGGGAGGCAGAAAGAAATAGGCAGAGAGAGCTATCGCCGAAACGACAGCAAGGCAGGGGTCTTGAGCGTTAATTTCTCTCAGATGGTTGGAATTAAATGCTTTTACCTAACCTAGAGTAGCTTGTTAATAATTTGTATTGGAATTGCCCAACTCAAACTGCTAAATCTATCCCACTCAGTTTCTGAAATGGTAGAACCATCTTGAAATATATAAGGATTGCCAAATAAAGGCTCTTTTCCCATGCCATTGATTCCAATCAATTCCCCATACTGGTTAAGAACTGGTCCTCCACTCATTCCATTAAAAATCTCATTAGTATAGCCAATCTGATAACCTCCCACAAAAGGGCAGTTTAAAATTTTAGCAATTCTACCTCTGGTAGTTTGAAATTTACGGGATTGTTTGAGATTATCGGTAAAAGGAAATCCTCCCGCCATAACAGATATTCTTTTTTTGACAATAGGTTTTTGAAGAGGAGTAGCAATCTTATAAACTGAGTCAGAACTATAAAATACTAATAAACCGATATCATCTTCAGAGTTAGGAAGTTTAAGGATGTCTGCCGGGTAAACCTTCTCATCAGGAGCTTGTATTTGATAAGAGCGTTTTTTATTGTCAATTACATGATTATTAGTCAAAACAGTGTATAAATTACCATCTCGTTTTATTAATACCCCAGAACCACCATAATTTGAGTTTTCAGATGAAAAGACCCTTACTGTAACTAATTGGGCATATTTTTGTAGTTTGCTTTGAGAAAAATATTTATATGAGTAGCTAGAAATTTTAGCTTGAGAAGAGTTCGACAATATAACTACTAAAAATAAGACAGATAATACAATATTTGAGCTTCGTCGGTTCATCACTTGTTCATAAGTTTGAGATTAATTAGATTCACATAGAAGCTTCTGTTCATTATTTTTGAAAGTTTTAGATTACTATCGAACCATATAATTAGTATAAAAAAATTGGCTTATCTAGGTAATTAGGTGAAAGACGGAATCAACAGGTTTCTCAAAAAGCTGTTAGTGACTCGTTTGAGATTGTACTCCTACTCAAACATGGCCACTAAAATAGAGATAACAGGAGGATGGACATTATCCATCCTTGGTATCTATGGTTTATCTTTTTACAGCAACATCTTGAAATGCGGTTGAGTGTAAAATGTAGCTCCAGGTAATTCAAATTGCACTTAATTATAGAGTATTATGGATACTTTCTCGCGCTGCGAACTGCAACCTATAGAACATGGCGACTTCAGGCAATTTATCAAGTTTAATTATTGATAGTCTCTCGTACTATCTTGGTCTAGTTACGATAACTAATACTGAAATAAAAGCCATCTTCTTGAATATTGTCTCCCTTGTCATCTAAATCTACTAGAGGAGGTGCATAATCAAGGCGAATATTTAAACCAGATATTGGTTGCCATAATACTCCTAAACCAACTCCTGCCAAAAAATTATCGTCAGGATCGTCTGCCGAGTTGTTCCAAACTACTCCTAAATCAGCAAAGGGAGCAAGTTGAAAAGTAGGAGTATTTTCTGAGTTTCTAGCTAGAGTAATACGGTCTTCTATGGAAAAACGAACTCCATTATCACCCAAACGAGCATTTTGACGATAACCCCGTACAGAGAATATCCCACCAAGAGTAAACTTTTCTGAACCTAATAAGTTATCAGGAGTAAATTGCAAATCTCCTTGAAAAATCAGTAAATTGTTTTCACTCAGTCTTTGTAATCGTTGTATTTGTCCTATCCAACTCAAGAAAATACCGTCTGCTTCGTCTTCATTTTCGCTAACAGTAGCATCAAAAATATCTACTCCTAAGTTAAATTGAGAACGCAACGCCCAAACACCTTGGATATCTCTACTGGTAAAGTCTTGACCAAATTTTAAAACATTGGTACGCTCTGTACCCGAAAGACGAACGCCATTAACAAAATTGCGATTTTCTTCAAAACTAAAACCCAAAGAAAGCGCAAACTCTTTACGGAGAGAATTAACTATCGGTTGACGAAAGCTGATTTCGTATAATTCTGAGTCTCCATCAATATCTAAATCTTCAAAGTCTTCACCGACAATCTCATTACGTTCAATGACAGTTCGTAGTTGTAAAGTGCCATCTTTGGCATTAACTGGAAGGGTATAGTTAGTATCTAATGACCAAGAAGCTGCATCTAAAGAATGATTGAAAGAAGTAATAAAACTATCTCCATTGCCTGTTAAATTGAGATGACCAAGAGTTGCACCGATTCTTTCTGCACCAGTACTTACTGTTTCATAGTTATCTAAGTTCGCACCGATTACAAAAGGATTAGCTTGATCGACTGTGACTACTAGAGAACTTTGTCCTTCTCCTTTGGCTGGTTGTAAGTTTGCTTCTATACTGTCTATGAGAGGACTAGCTTTGAGGAGTTGTAGTCTGCCTTCAATGCGCTCGACTCTTACAGGAGTCTCTGTGCCTAATTCTAAGCGTTTGCGAATATAGCGATCGCTGACTCTGGTATTACCTTCAATTTGAATTTCTGCAATACTTCCTTCAATTACGCGAATTTCCACAGTGCCATCTTGAACTTCTTGTTTGGGAACGATCGCGCGGGAAGTTATATATCCTTTCTCTAAATATAGTCTGGTAATTTTCTTAGCTGTTTCTTGAAGTTCTTCTAGAGTAACAGAACGTCCTTCTAGAGGTTCAGTAATCGATTTTAGTTCTTCTGGACTAAAGATGGTGCTGCCAATGACCTTAATTTTGTTAACAGGGATGACAATATTGGAGTCTTCTGTCTCCAATGACGGAACAATAGGGGAAGGTGTTGGAGTAGGCAGAATTGGTTCGGTTTTTTCTGGTTCTTTGGGGAGAGGTTCGGATCTCGGTTGCAAGAAGCGATCTCGGTTGGGATCTGATTGTTGAGCGATAATTCGCTCGTCCTTTTGGGTGAGGCAGGAGGATGGGGCTTGAAGGCTTTGGTTGCTGGTGGCGAAGTCAGCAACTTCAGAGGGCAGGAGGCAGAAGATTTGGTTATCGGGGAGAAACATACTTGGTGTTCTTTGTCTGCCCTGCGCAACTTGGTACAAGCCTCCTAACTCTCTAGGAAAAGAAGTTGAGAGGGGTACAATCTCCGTCCCATTTCCTGTCTCCTGTCTCCACTGACTGAATTGAGTTTTTTTAGTCTCTTCTGCTTTATGAGGTGCTTGTATATTGCCATATGCATATACTGAGTTGCTCATCAAAGCAGCATTGGGAATAACTGTAGTAACACTAACTAAGGTAGTTTTTAAAAATATATTCACTTTTTTGAATTTAAAATATTGATAGTATTACAATAACATTATCTAGAGTTTAATTCTATTCTTAGAAAAGTAATTTGTTTTGATGATAAAGTAAAAAATAGACTGTTTTATGTAAATAAAATGTTAATTTTCATCTATTACTTCGTAAAAAAGATACATTTTATAAGTTAACTTTATTTTTTCTTCGTGCGCTGAAATAGCACGGTTTGCAAACCACACATACCATGAATAAAAATATGTCTAATCTAAACAATAAATGGGCAAAATTGCCTCTACCTCAATTAGGCTATCTATGTTTGTTTTTCGGGTTGGCTAGTAGCATGAGTGTTCGAGAAGCCCAAGCTGAACCAGTTTCCGATAATAGTACGGGTACGACAGTAACGACTAACGGGAATCAATTTGATATTAGTGGTGGAACAAAGGCAGGAGATAATCTCTTTCACAGTTTTGAAAAATTCGGACTAAGCAAAGATCAAATTGCTAACTTTCTCTCTAATCCCAATATTCGCAACATTTTGGGTCGGGTTACAGGAGGAGATGCTTCAATTATTAATGGTTTGATTCAAGTTACGGGAGGTAATTCCAATCTTTTTTTAATCAATCCTGCGGGAATTATTTTTGGTAAGGATGCAACTCTCAATCTCCCTGCATCTTTTACAGCGACAACTGCTAACGGGATTCAAATTGGTGATTTTTGGTTTGATGCTTTAGGTAGTAATAATTACAGCAATTTAGTAGGCGAGCCAAATGGTTTTGCTTTTGTAACTGATACACCAGGGTCAATTATTAATGCAGGTAATTTGTCAGTTGCTCGGGGAGAGACAATTAACTTAGTAGGCGGTGTGGTAATTAATACAGGTACATTAGAAGCACCAGAAGGCAAGATTAATATAACTGCCGTACCCGAAAAACAACTAGTTAAAATTTCTCCTGAAGGAAGTTTACTCAGTTTAGCCTTACCTACCCAAGCAGAAAGTATTTTAGGTGCAGAGTTAATCACACCTCAAGATTTACCAACATTGTTAACGGGAGGAGATATACAGGTAGCAACAGGGGTGGAAGTTGCCGATAATGGCACGATTAAACTTACTAATAGCGATACGGTAATTCCTAGTGATGTTGGTACGGCTATTGCTTCGGGTAGTCTGGATGTCTCTGGGAATATTGGCGGTAAAGTTAATGTTTTAGGAGATAAAGTAGGAGTCGTTGCAGGTAATATCAATGCTTTTGGTACGAATGGCGGTGGAACAGTCTTAATAGGTGGTAATTATAGGGGACAGGGAGAAGTACCCAATGCGTTACGGACTTTTATCGATAGCAATTCTGTAATTAATGCTGATGCAGTAGAAAATGGTGACGGTGGTAAGGTAATCGCTTGGGCAGATGAAGTAACTGCTTTTTATGGCAATATTAGTGCGACAGGGGGCAGTAACTCTGGTGATGGCGGTTTTGTGGAAGTATCGGGGAAAGATGGCTTAATTTTTGAGGGGGATGTAGATTTAACTGCTATTAATGGTAATGATGGGATGCTGTTACTTGATCCAGCCATAATTAGAATTGTAGGAGAAGGTGATGACGAAACACAAAACAATGAATTCAATATTGACGATACTATCAATGTTCTTAACACAAGCGATTTACCAGAAGAACCTGAAGGTGGATTTACTATTTCTATAGATAGGCTAGTTAATAAAAAAGTTACTTTAGAAGCGACAGAAAAAATTATTTTTGAAAGAAACACTTTAGTGAGTGTTGTAGATGTAGATAATCTTCAATTTATTGGTGCTTTAATCGATCCTGAGACAGAAGGAGTATCAAATAATGGCACAACATTACAACCAGTACAAGACATTCCTAGATTCAAGGAATTGAATCTTAAAGTCGATCCTCCAGAAGATCAAAGAGGAACAATCAATATTTTGGGTTCGTTTGCTGTAACTAAAAAGCTAACAATAGAAAACACTAACGGGGATATTAATATCGATCTCTTGCTACCAAATCAAGTAAAATTTGAAGGCGATAAAATTGTCGAGCTATCAAATAATAGAGGAAGTATTTTTGTTGACATCGACTCATTACTAAATGGAGTTGAGCCTAATGGGAATAACAGAACAGGTGTTGGTTCAGCAACAATAAGAGCTCGGCAAGGAAATGTAGAGTTAAATGGCGGTATTACTCTTAATGCTGTTAGCGATTTGACTATCGAAGCTCAAAGATTCACGGCTACTAATCCAGTAACACTACAAGGTAATAGTTCAAATGGTCAACCTGGACGTAATGAAATTCAAGATCAAGAGGCTACTTACAACATTGGAGTAGTGTACTTTGGAGGTCAGTCAAAAGATATTCCCCCGAAATTCGATGCAGAAACTAATGAAGTAATTATCGCTCCTAATAATCCTGCCGATCAAGTACCAAATGTTAAGTTCACACTGTCCTTTGCTGATAATGAACCTAATACCGAGATTTTACCAGGAGACCCTGGGACACCTGGGACAGATGCAACAGCAGAAATAAATATTAATTTGTTAAAAGATATATTCTTTGAGTTTGATGAGGATGCTGATTTTATCCAAAGTGGTATTCAAATAGATATTCAAAGATTTTTTAGAATTGGTACTGACGGTTCAATTGGTGCTGGTAATGGCTCTTTATTTAACAATGCTTTCCAAGGGGGTTTATTTGATGATGATCGATTAGCAGAAGAAGAATCAGAAATTGAATTAGTCGCAATTAAGAAACCCGATGAAACTCAAACAGCTAGTTTCTGTGACGAAGAACTAAATATTACCTCCCTACCAAATAGCGATAAAGTTAAAGCTACCTGTGGTGACCAAGCATTAGCTTTTGTCTTTTCTCAACCAACAGACGAGAATGGTAATCCTATAGCTATTACTGAAGACTTGTTTCCTGAATTATTAACAGGTGATGAAATAATTGAAATTGATGAAAATACCAGCTTTAATTTTTGGATACCCCAAAATAAAGAAGGGAATTTTGTAGAGGTTACTTTTGGTAAACACGATCTTCAGTACAAGATCGAAAATTAGGTTGTCTGAGGAATGGGTGAATGCTAAAAAGTCATATCTTGAAACATCAAAATTGATACAATAATAAGCATCAAATAGATCGCATGATTATGGCATCAAAAACTCGCACCACCCTTTTTTGCTTAGTTTAACGCCTTCAAGCAACTGATAAATTAATCACAAAAGGCAAGATTAAAAATCGCAATAAGTTCATCGCAGAAGCGATCGCCTTAAGATTGCAAGCTATTGAAAAAGAAGAAATTGATACTGAATTTGCTTAAATGGCAAATGACATTAAATATCGAAAAGAAGGACTGCAAATAGAGGTTGAATTCTTCTCTAATAGTTGGAAAGTTTTGAATTTAGACTGTTTGTAGCAATTAAATAAAGCCTTAAAAACCCCTTTAGATTTATGACCATAAATGAATATTTTAAGATACATTTTTTCAGTTGTATTTGTATTTTTATACGCAGATCGAATAGTAGCCAATACATTATCGTTACATCTTATTGACCATAAAATAACAAAAGTAAATAATCATTCTGTTTTATCTCAAAATAGTAACCAAGCAGAAAAATTATTACAACAAGGAACAAGACAATATCAAAATAATCAGCTAGAAGCAGCAATAGAATCTTGGCAAGAAGCACTAAAACTATATCGCCGACAAAAAGATTCTAACGGAGAAAGTTTAGCTTTAGGACGTATTGGTTTATCCTATGAAAGATTGAGTAACTATCGTCAAGCAGTAAATTATTTTGAACAGAGTTTAGCCATAGTTGAAAAAACTGACAATAACCAACTAGAAGCCAGTCTATTAGGTAATCTAGGTAATAATTATTTGCAGTTGAGCAACTATCCTCAAGCCCTAGAATCTTATCAAAAATCTTTGGCTATCTGGCAAAATTTGGACGATCGCGCTGCGCAAGGGCAAGTATTAAGAGGTTTGGGTAATGTGCAAATTGCTCTGGGGAACTATAACAAAGCCATAAATTTACATCAGCAAAGTCTCAAGATAGCTCAAAGTTTTAACGATACCGAAGGCTTAATCTATTCTCACAACAGTTTAGGGGCAATTTATGCCAACCAGGGTAACTATGCCCAAGCAACTCAACAATATCAACAAAGTCTAAGCAAAATTAAAACTATCAAGAATCCTGTTTTAAGTCAGAAACTACAAGCTCAAACTCTTAATAACTTAGGTAGCGTTACTCATGCTCAGAGGAATTACGAGCAATCCTTAAAATATTATCAACAGAGTTTGGAAATAGCCCAAAAAAACAATTTAGCTGCACTAAAAGGCTCAATTCTCAGCGGGATGGGTTCACTATACCTGAGTTTAGATGATTATCCTCAAGCTAAAACTAATCTCGAACAAGGTTTAACTATTGCCAGACAATCAGGCGATCGCTTACTAGAAGCAGAAACTCTACACAATCTTGGTTATGCACAATGGAAGTTAAACCAATTGACAGAAGCAGAAATTAGTTTTAGAAACGCGATCGCGCTAAGGGAACAAATGCGTGAGGGATTAAGCGATCTCGATCGTGTTTCTATTTTTGATACCCAATTGCAAAGTTATCCTCTGCTGAGAAGAGTATTGATAGCTCAAAATAAGTACGAATCCGCTTTAGAAGTTGCCGAAGCCGAAAGAGCCAGAGCTTTTGTTAAACTCTTAGCTGCACGCTCATCGTCCAATACTGCATCAAGCAAGGCTTTACAACAGCAAACTTCTCCACCCAACATCCAGCAAATAAAACGAATAGCTCAACAGCAAAACGCGACTTTAGTGGAATATAGCTTTATTGCTGACGAAGATTTTGTCGCCCAGGGTAAATTATATGGGGAATACAAACAAATTCATGTTTGGTTAGTTAAACCAACAGGAAAAGTTACTTTTAAGAAAATTGAATTAACACCTCAACAAGCAGACTTAATTAAACAGTCAAGAAATTGGGCTAATGATTGGCAGAATCGAGCTACTACTATAGAAGAAGATGAGTTGATAACGCAATTTACTGACTTACATCGCACTCTTTACTCAATATTAATTCAGCCGATCGCTACTGATTTACCTTCATCTATAGAATCTCCAGTCATCTTTATTCCCCAACGAGAATTATTTCAAATATCTTTTCCTGCCCTGCAAGACAGTAGTGGGAAATACCTGATTGAAAAATACTCTATTCTTACTGCGCCAGCTATTCAAGTATTGCAGTTTACCAGGCAACAAAGGCAACGGCTAACCAATACAAGCAATAGTAACGCGCTCGTGGTTGGTAATCCTGTAATGCCGAGTTCTATAGTTATCCCAGGAAAACCAGAAGTAGTATTAGAGTTAAGCAGTTTACCAGGAGCAGAACAAGAAGCGATCGATATTGCTCAAACCTTTAATACAAAAGCACTTATTGGGCAAGCTGCCACCGAAACTTCTATCAAAAATAAAATTTCTTCTGCATGGCTAGTTCATTTCGCTACTCACGGATTGCTAGATGACTTTGCCGATAGTGGTATACCTGGCGCGATCGCTCTAGCTCCTGGAGAAGGAAACGATGGAGTCCTAACTTCCAGTGAAATTCTCGATTTACAACTAAATACAGAATTAGTTGTAGTCAGTGCTTGTGATACAGGTCGAGGTTTACTTACTAGAGATGGTGTAGTAGGTTTATCTCGTTCTCTTCTAGCCTCTGGCTCTCCTAGTGTTTTAATCTCTCTCTGGCCCATAGATGATAAATCTACAGCATTATTAATGGCTGAATTTTACAAACAGTTAGCACAAAATAAAAATAAAGCCCAAGCATTGAGATTGGCAATGCTGAAAACAAAACAAGGATTTCCCCATCCAATCAATTGGGGAGCTTTTTCACTCATTGGCGAAGGTGACTAAAAGATCGCTCGCTCGAGCGCAATTGTCAGAAATTTTCATAGGGATTTTCGATTACTAGTTTGTTGTTATCTGAAGTATTTTCCTCACTGGGAATAGTTCTATTTTCATCAGTTACAGAAGGATTAGGAGCGACTTTTTCACTGTTACTGGAGGGAGCAGTCGAATTACGAGAAAGACTATTTATTACAGGACTTTCCTCTAAAAACTTATCAAGATCGACCATTTCCTTCAGTGGTCGTCTTCTACTGTTAGTTCTATCAATTGGACCAGAATTCTTTCTGGCAGCTAAATTAAACAAATCTCGCAGTACTTTTTCAGGATTGTCATTATGTTGTAGGGTAATCAACAAACCATTTGATTTACAATTACCAGATTTTTCTGAAACGCAAATAACCTTATAGTTATTGAGAGTACCAGTCGATATATAGCGTAAATTCTCAGTATCAGAATGTTGCTGAAATCTGCTAGTTACTTCCCGACAGCGACGCTCTGGAGTATAACCGCTACCAGAAAAATAATTATTTTTCCATGCAATTAACTCAATAGGACCACGAGTTGTATAAGCTACTGTTGCAGGAGTACCTTGGCGATCTATACAGCGATACTGAACAGATGGTTTATTGGATTGTTTATTGGCTATCTGTGATGGACTAGCTATCGAAGCAGGATTAATAAACAACAACAAGCTGAGAATGGTTGTTGAGCCTAAGAATAGCCTAGTGAATAAAAAACGTTTCATATTATATTTAACCTTATAGTCAATCAGTGTATGTATATTTATATAGATAGATAGAGTTTTTTCCAAAGTTATTGCAGTCTAATTACAAGACTTTGGTGCAAGCTCTGGTGCATCTTTACAAAGATCAATGGGTGAAGAAGGATTATCTTCTCGCTCTGGTTGTGGTGGTGCTGATGGAATTTCTTTATTCGCTTCGTTAATAATATCCTGTGCTTTTTGTTTCCAATATTCCGAAGAATTATCAGGAATTTTATCTGCTTCAATCTTGGCACCTTGCCACCGCTTTTCTCGTAAAGCTTTTTGAGCAGCTTCAATTATTGGCTCGTTAGTTTCATTTTCTTCTTCCCATGCTGCTTTGAAGTCTAAAGCTTTAACTTTGATCGCACTGCTTTCGGGAATAACATTAACAATCATTTTTTTTGCTTCTTTGAGATTGCCTTCTTTTACATATGCTTCAGTAGCTTCTTCTAGAACTTTTTCTGACCAAGCATCAATTTTTTGTCGTACTTCTCGATAATTTGGAAACTCTTCTTCCGATACCTTGATAGCAATATTAATGGCATTTGCATATTCGTCAGTATCTGCTTCTTTTTGGGCTTTTCCTAACTCACATTGTCCAATCCATTTATTAATAGTGTTTTGAGGAACACCCATTTCTTTTGTTTCTTTATTAGTTGATAATTCAGAGCATTTTTCGTAGTTCTTGGCAGCGTGAAAAGCTTTAATCTTTTCAATTCTTGTGTTAATTTTGTCTTGTTGTTTTCTTACTGAATCACTACTAAAAAAATACATTCCTCCTGTAGCAATTGCTCCTACAAGCAAGGCTATACCTACAGTGATAGCAGTGGGAGATTTAAGGAAACTCATCAATTGAGAAGATGAATTAGTTTCTGTTTTATTGGAGGGAGGGGGAGATGGTTGTGGGGAATTTTGCTGAGAAGAAGACATGGCTTCGCGAGCAGATAAATTGAAACTAGAGGTTGAAGACTGTAGATTTGGGTTACTGAACTCTGACTGTTCTACTGGTGCAGAATTACTTGGAAATGAGTTGGCAACAGCATTATTAGTAGAAGTAAAATTATTTGAGCTAGTCGGAGGTTCAATTTCTTCAGTCGGTGTGTATTGAAATGCTTGTGTGGCTGGTATTTCTGCCATATTTTGCTCAGAAACAGCCAACTGTTCTAACACTTCTTTAGCTGACTGATAGCGGTCTTTAAAATGGTAACGCACCATCTTGGCAATAATTTCTTTTAGTTTCGGGCTGCATCTGACTTGTGATTGCCAAAGGATTTCACCATTCTGATCTTCTTGTAACTGTATAGGATGAACTCCAGTCAAAGCTTGGATGGCAATAATTCCCAAGGCATAAATATCACTAGTAAAACGGGGTTTCCCTCTAGCTTGTTCTGTGGGCATATAACCTCTAGTTCCTACTGCTACCGTTGAGGCGATCGCCTGAGTTTGGGAAATGACTGTTTCTTTGACAGTACCGAAATCAACTAAAACTAATTTGTTATCTTGACGACGAATTAAGTTGTCTGGTTTAATGTCGCGATGGATGACTCCATTACTGTGAACAAAGTCTATTATTTTTAGGCAATCGCGAAGTAAATCGATAACTTTTACTTCCGACCAAGGTTGATTGGGAGAGAGTTCTTGACTGAGAGTTTTACCTTCTATATACTCTTGTACCAAGTAAAATTCGTGTTTTTCTTCAAAATAAGCAAGTAATCTAGGAATTTGCTCATAAAAACCTAGTTTTTCCAGAGTTTCAGCTTCTTTAGTAAACAGCCGTCGTGCTATATCCAAAAATTTTGGGTCGTCAATTCCAGGATTAAGTTGTTTGACTACACATGGGGGGTTATTGGGACGCTTGGTATCTTCTGCTAAATAGGTTTTACCAAATCCTCCCTTACCTAAAGAGCTGATTATTTTGTAACGAGAATCTAAGATGTTATCTTCCATAACGGCCTTTGTATAGTAATGGGGAATTTTGGTCGCTAAGGGATTTTTTGATACCAACTCTCCCACTTTTGATGATTGGGCATTAAATTTAAGATCGTCTGTGATAGCTATATATCAATAGTTTTAGAAAAAACTGTCCCAGTCAAAGGAAAAAGTGGGACACTAGCCAAAGAATGCTCATGAATAATAGTTAAACTTAGTTCTGTGACATCCTCCTACACCTATGCTGTATGCTTCCTTACCTCGTGATAAGGCATTCCTGCCCTACGCCACTTATCTAAAACACGTTGTTATAAGGGATGTATTATTTCCCACTGTTAGTTTCCCGAAAGCATCGACTTGACAGGCAATTTCTTTCCCCCAAAGTATTTAGGTACTGGTGTTGCGTTATTCAATTTTTACTTACATTTCCCTAGTTATGGAGGTTCCAGACTTTCGGATGTATTGACATCTCAACTTCGCAGGTTTTGAATTTTGCTACTGTCCTACCTTTCACTCGCATCTAGGATGGGTGTGCCCCAAGCTCGGAGCAATTCAGATTCTTACCTTACGTCCAAAGTTATTATACAACGGCTGAAAGCATCGCTCTATGAAGATTCTGCATCAGAATTGTAAAGTTCATTTTCATCTCTCCAGCATAGCTGGGGGACTTCCCACTCACGTAGTTTAAAAATAGATTTATAATTTTTTAATACAAATAAATATACCGAAATACAACAATATTGTATCACAATCTAAGTTAATTTAAGTGAATTAAAATAGATTTAAATCAAAGTGATACTTTAAACATTGAATATATCAATAAAAAAATTAATTTTTCTCTAACTATTCTCAATTTGTCTGAAAAAAAATAATTTTAGGTGGTTATTTTATAAGTTTAAATAATAAAATTCAAAGTATTTTAAAGAAAAAAATTAATGTTAAGCTCAATATTCAGTAATTTATTGCAGATAAAAATTAGTCGATGGAGTTTATTAGGATTAATTTCTTTGTCTTTGATTGGGTCTATTCGAGTTCCCGTTCAATCAAAATCAGTTCGGGTAGGAACAAAACCTTTTTCTCCGTTTGCTTTAGTTCAAGAAGGTCAATATATTGGCTTTAGCATCGATCTTTGGCGAGAAGTCGCTAAAGAATTAGATTTAGAATACGAACTGTATGGTGAGAAAACTGTTACTGACCTCTTAAACTCAGTAAGTTCTAAAAATACCGATGTGGCGATCGCGGGAATTACGATAACTGCGGAACGAGAAAAAAACGTTGATTTTTCCCATTCTTTTTTTGAATCAGGTTTACAAATATTAGTTCCTCTCCGTTCTCAAGCTTCTCCAGTCAATACTTTTGTTTGGCTAATTTTCTCACCTATTCTATTGGAAACTATAGGTGTTTTGCTATTAGTTATTGTTATATCTGCTCACTTATTATGGTTTTTTGAACGCGAAAAAAATCCAGAGATGTTTCCTCAAGAATATTTAGCAGGTATCTGGGAAGCTTGCTGGTGGTCTGTAGTAACAGTAGTTACTGTTGGTTATGGAGATAAAGCTCCGATTGGAGTAATAGGAAGAATAATTGCTACTATTTGGATGTTTACAGGAGTTTTACTGATATCTTATTTTACGGCCTCAGTCAGTTCTGCGCTGACAGTGCAACAGTTAGAAAGCTCTATCCAAGGTCCTGAGAGTCTCAATGGTAAAAAAGTAGCCACAGTTAAAGGCAGCACAGCAGCAAAATATTTAGCTACTCGTCCAATTAAAAAAATTGAGTTTGAGCTTGTAGAAGATGCTTTTGAGTCTTTAGAAGAATCTCAAGTAGATGCTGTAGTCTACGATGCACCCGTATTACAAAATTATGCGGCCAAAGATGGTGCAGGAAAAGTCAAAGTAGTTGGACCAATTTTTGAACGACAAAGTTATGGCATCGCGCTCAAACCAAACAGTCCTTATCGAGAACCAATTAATCAAGCATTGCTAGAGATAATAGAAAATGGAACTTATGATGAAATTTATGAAAAATGGTTTGGTAGAGCAGCAGAGTGAACTACCCATAGTTTCCGCAATCAGTAAGCGTGATGCATGCACCGTCTGCACGCTAAATCAAAGCTGACTTTTCACGGCATCTTTTGGAAGAGAAATAAGTTGTGTAACAATATTCGCTAACAATTTTCATTTAGAGAAATCTGCGCTCTCGATCAAGCAAAATAATTGAGCA
>JASJDI010000165.1 GCA_030065155.1 Xenococcaceae cyanobacterium MO_188.B29 | reverse complement strand
AGCAAAAGTAGTCAATAATCTTCTCAATGAAGGAGCTTTAACTATTAATTGGAGTGAAAAGTTCAAAAACAAAGGTAATTTAATTAATGCAATGTAAGTGCGTCTAAGCTTACTCTTTGTTGCTGTTTTTGGTGGTTGGGAGAGCAAATCTGAGGGCATAGGAATAAGCTCATAACCCTCAAGAGGTACATCATTGCTAATTAAGCCTTTATCTCGATGATATTGGATAATTGAACTACCACTAAACCAATCTAATGCTGTCCTAACTCCGTACCAGCCAGGATTAGTCGTTTTCTCCAGACATACTTCTGTTTTTCGCTCGTTGGGAGCAATAAGGAAATGAGTAGGGGTGAACATACCTTTTTCTTGATGAGGATTGTTAGAAGATTTTTTTCTTCTAGGACGACACTGTAAGCAGTACTGTGGTGTTTTGCCTGGATAGCATTCTCTTGTCGTTGGAGTGTGACATTGAGCACAGATAAAGGTAACTGGATGAGTGTGAATGGTACGAGCGTGAGAACGGACAAGAATAGTTTGAGAAGGCATATCTTAGTAAGCTAATGTCAGAGATAGGATGGCTTCGAGATAGATAAATATTCTTATGAAAATAAGATTTATGCGGTCAAAGCTGCTACTTATTAAATTAAGTTTCGAGCTTTCTATAAGATGAATTATGCTGAATTATTATCTAACCAAAAAGGATAATAGTAAATCTGCAATACCAGAATAAATTCGATTAATCTAAAAATAATCAATCGACAGATATAGGGAGTGATTACTTAATGAAAAGTAAAAATCTAAATTTTTTCCCCTTGACATTACATTACGGGATAATTTTGACGACTTGCCTAGTTTCTGTTGGTGTGATTGGGAACACAATCCCGAACAGTCAGGCAAATAAACCAGCTTTTGCCCATAAACCAGCTTTTGCCCAAACTCCTCGCACTGTAGAAAGGTTAGATAGTTTATCTTCAGAAGATCGACAAACTCAAGAAAAACTCGATCGCCTATTTAATAGAACTTTAATTCAGTTTAATCTGATTATACTAGTCACTTTAGCATTACTACTTACTGGAGCGATCGCAGCTTTGTGGCTATTAAGAAGGTCAGTAATTAGAGAAGTTAGCAGTATTGTTAGTAATAATCTTCAAGAACTAGACATTGCTAAAGATAAACTTAACAAAGTCACCAAAGAAGTTAATAATATTTTACAAACCGCACAACAATTAGAAACTAGACTACATCAACAGGCAGGAGATTTTCATCAAGAATTAAATCAGCAACAAGAAACTATTTCTCAATTGTTAGCCAAACTGTCTCAGTCTAAAGAACAAGCTATCAATGTCATCGAGAGTCATAAAAAAAGTTCGTATCAATCTTTTGAAAAATTAGAAACTCAATTTACTAATCAAATTACTCAACTACAAACTAAAGTTGAACGACAAACAGAGGTGATTCTACAAGACTTGGAAAGCTTAAATAATAGATTTCCTAATCAATTGGAAATAATGCAGACAGATGCAGAGGGACGAAAAGAAGTAATCCTGAAAAACTTAGAACAATCCGCAGCTAATTTTCATAATCAACTGTCTCAATTACAGCTTAAAATGCAGGAAAAAAGAGATTCTATCCAAGCAAGCTTAGATAATTTGGCTGCGGAATTTAAACCTAAACTATCTCAACTACAAGGAGATTTAGAGCAACAAAAAGATAACATTCTCGATGATTTGCAACAAGCTAAAGCGGAATTTATTCAGCAACTAGACATATTACAAGCGGAAGCTCAAACCCAAACTAATCTTTCTATCCAAAACTTAGATACGTTAGCTGCTCAATTTAAACCCCAACTATCCAAACTACAAGCAGATGTTCGTCAACAACAAAATCGGGTTTTAACCAATTTCAATCAAGCCGAGTCAGAATTTTCTGCTAATCTATCAGGATTACGAAAAAATGTTGAGCAAGAAAAAGAACAGGTTTTACAAAGTTTACAAAAATTAGAGTCTGCGTTCAAAGTTGACTTATCGGAGTTAAAGCAGAAAACTAGACAAAAAGCAGAACAAGAAAAAGATTTAGCCATTCAAGATTTAGCTAAATTAGGTCAAGAATTAATTACTCAGTTAACAGAGTCTCAATCTCAGCTTAAACAACAGATTAAACAGACTCTCATGAATGTCAAGCAATTAGAAAAGAGATTTACTGCCCAAATTTCCCAGGAGAGTGTAGGTATAAGAGCAGAAAAAGTAGAAACATTGCAAAAGTGGCAAACAGTAAAAACCGAAGTCACTCAGCAATTTTCGCAGTTGCAATCAGAAATAGAGATTAATCAGCGACAAACTCTGGAGAATTTAGCCCATTTAACTACTAAACTTACCACTAACTTAAAAACTCTAGAATCTGATGCTCAAACCCAAAAAGAAGGAATTATCCAGAAGTTAGCAGCAATTACCCCTCAACAAATTGTTGGTGAAGCGATCGCCGAGATGCAACAAGATGTATCTAGTGTCAGAGAACAATTAGCAAATCTCAAGGCTAATCATCCTCAATTGTTCCTCGATCCCGGAGATTTTGTTAAGCAGGGTAATGATTTATTTGCTCAAGAAAAATACGAAGAAGCGATCGCTCTTTACGATCGAGCTTTAGAATTAAAAGCAGATTATCCTGATGCTTGGTTTCATCGCGCTCTAGCTTTAAAAGAATTATCTAGATATGAGGGAACAATTGCTGCCCTAAATAAAGTCTTAAAAATGCAAAGCGATCGTGCTGAAGCCTGGTTTTATCGTGGGGTTACTCTCAACCGCTTAAAACGTTATCAGGAGGCAACCGCAGCCTATGACAGAGCAGTAGAGATAGATCCTGAGTATTATCAAGCTTGGGTGGATCGTGGTGTAGCATTTGGTATGTTACTTCAACATGAAGAAGCATATCAATCTTTTGACCGAGCAGTACAAATCAAACCAGATAAATCCGTAGCCTGGATGAATCGTGGTATGGCTTTAGATATGTTAGAACGTTATGACGAAGCAATCGCTTCTTTCGATCGAGCAGTAGAATTAGATCCTGGTTTATTCAAAGCTTGGAACTATCGCAATCGAATCCTCATTCAATTAGAGAAATATGATGAGGCAATCGCTAGTTGCGATCGCTCGTTAGCACTTAAAGCAGATTATGCCCCTGCTTATTACAGTAAGGCCATTTGTTACGCTGCTAAGAAGGAAGTACAGCTGGCAGTAGAAAATTTACAAAAAGCGATCGAGATTAATAATAAATATCGTAAAGAGGCGAGGATCGATCGTAGTTTTGATGGGATCGCAGGGGAAGATTTATTCTGGCAATTAGTTGAACAGGAAGATTAGATTTACTCCTAGATATTTATAGGTTAAATTCTTGATTAATAGGAACGAAGCAATAAGCTGTTCCCTGTTCCCTATTTCATAATTTTGAGTAGTTTATTATCAAAAGAGCGACCACACCACAGAATTAATATTAATAACAGATGGAGAAATTATAGAGATGAAAGTAACTTGGCAGCAAAATAGTGATAACCTCGATAATGCTGATAATTTAGCTGCGATCGCTCAGTGGTGGAATAATTTAAATGGTCAAGAAATTAGTTGGCAACAACGCTTGATTTCTAGCACTGACAATGTAGAAGAGCTTAACTGGGAAACACAAAAATTTGATGAAAAGTTTCCTATTCAATTTACTCAGTTGCGGGGAATAACTGTTTATTGGCAAAAAAATAATACTCAAGACGAACGGAATATTACGGCAAGAAAATTAGAATTAGATAAGTACAAACAAAAACTCTACATCTATCCTCAGTCTCAAGAAACAGTCGTGATTTGTGTTAGTTTACCTCAGGTTGTTTACCAAACAATTGAATTGAATAATCCCCAGATAATCGGTAAAGCCATAGGAGATAATTATCTTTTGTTATTGCGAGATGCAGAACAAAAATTAGATATGAAAGTTAGCTTTAATTCTGAGAAATTAGCAGAATTATTAGCTATTCTCAACAAGAATTAAGCAGCTCCACTCAATTAAACGTAAAATTGTAGGTTGGGTTGCCCGAAAGGGCAGTCTTGGGAAGCCAGTCCGTTGCGGTGAAGCACTTTCGGTGGTGAGGTTCTCTGAGGGGCTGTAACGTGAATCGAATTCACGTTATTCAGCAATGTACTTATATGAAATATTTAAATGTTTGCTACAAATAAAACCCTGTAAGGGCGAACAGCCCTTCGCCCCTACGCAATAAATGTGTTGCAGTCTTTTTTGTATTTCATATTACTTTTGGAAAAATTCCTCATTTTGCAGAAACTACTTATAATCTGCAATATTTTTTCTATCTTCTACCATACATAACTCTCTCCAAACTTTCTTCTGCATGAACTACTACCTGCTACTTCCTTGAGCAGGTAGTTTCTAGCTTCACAGAATGCTGCTTAAAAAGTGAAAGTAGTACGAATAGTGCCAATGAGCAAATCATCATTATTATCGTTACTATCAGGGGCAGTAATCCAAACTAAACCAGGAGTAACACTGATGTTATCGGTTACTTTGTATTGATAAAAAGCCTCTACATGTAAAGAGAAATCATCATCGTCTCCCAACTCATCAATACTAGAATCACTCACATAGGGTTCTCTGCCTACAATTATTCCTGCTATACTGCCTTCTTTACCTAGATCGGGAAAAGCTAAGGTGGCTGCCCAAGTAATTACATCCTGACTACCTCGATCGATCTGTCCTTCGAGAGTAGAAAGGGCAGCAACATTACTAAAAGCACCCCAACCACCAATGACAATCTTGTCGCTAATTGCCCAAGATGCTTGCAATCCATAAGAATTACTTACTGTGGGGACAGCTTCTCCAAATTCCTCTTCGGTAAATGATTGTAAGTTCGCTAAGCTACTACCAGTTTCTGTATCACTCTGATTGTAACTATGAACATAAGTAGCAGCGAGAGTGATACTATCTGTTGGGGTAAAGGTTATTTGTCCTAAGGCACTATAAGGACCATTAAATAAACCATTACCTTCACTAGGGTCATTAGCAGGAGAAGCTAAATAACCAGCACTAATTTCAATCTTATCTCCTAGACTATGAATAATCCCTAAACCTGCATCACCAGGAGGTAAATAAATAGAGTTGCGAGTACCAAAGGCTGAAATTGCCCCTTCTCCACCATCACCATCAAGGACACTAACAGTATTAGCAATATCGTCTGCTGCTACTCCTGTTGGTCCAATAATGACTTGGGTGTTTTCTCCTAAGGGAAAATTATAGAACAGAACTTCTAACCCCAGATCGTTATCTGCTGGTTCGGCAAAGGCTAAGTCTCCTTCAAAAGTACCAGTCTCATCAGCAAAAGAAGGAAAATTACCTGTAGAGAGACGAGTAAAGAGAAGATCTTCTCCTGTGAAGCTGGTTTCTAGTTCCAAACGAGTACGATTACCAAATACAGTAACTTGGTCGATATCGTCTTCACCATCATTTTTAGAACCAGAAACTACTCCTCCTAAGCCAAAAATAACTTCTCCTGCTAGCTTGGTGGTAGTAGAAAATTGATGATCTTCCAAGAAAGCAGTCCGACTTTCTAAGTTATCTACTCTTCCGCTAAGAGTCGCTAATTCTGCCTCAAATTCTTGAATGAGACGATTGAGAGTATTGAGATCTTCCCTGACGATCGCTTCAGAAGAAGCAATTAAACGTTCAATCTGATTCAGACAGGCATTTAAACCCGCAGCAAATTCATAACGAGATAAAGCCCTAGCACCTCGATAGCTTTGATTAGGATAACCAACAATGCAACCATAGCGATCGACTAAACTTCTTAAGGCTTCATAAGCCCAGTCTGTAGGGGATACATCTCGCAATTGATTAACATTAGTTACTTGCTCGATCGTATCTATTTGCCCTTCTTGACTATAGTTTTCTATTTGGTCAAGTATCTCACTAGCTTCGGCTAGAGGAGGAGATACCATGGCCATAACTGACGCTGCAATGATTGCTGGGGTCGATCGGAATATATTTCGAGTCATGTTTTTTAATCCTCACACACATAATTTTTTTGTAGGGGCAAAATACCCCCACAGATTCAGATGGAATAAAGTCATTAAATAAGCTAAGAGCTAACAGCTTTTATGGGGCAAAACCATTTACAAAGAACGGAGAAACTTCACTAAAGCAGCGCGATTATCTGCGGATAGATTGCGGAAAGCTTCACGGGAGGCTTCTGCTTCTCCTCCATGCCAAAGAATAGCTTCTTCTAGGGTACGGGCGCGACCATCGTGTAAGAAACTAGAGTAAGGCAAAACCGTGTGGGTTAAACCAATACCCCAGAGAGGAGGTGTACGCCATTCTGTTCCTGTAGCTAAAAACTCAGGTCGATTATCCGCTAATCCTTCTCCCATATCGTGTAACAGCAGGTCAGTATATGGATAAATAGTTTGATATGAGAGTTCTTTAACTTCGTATTTGCCTGTTTTTAGCGTAGAAATATGACAAGCAGCGCAATTTGCTTCGTTAAATAGGGTTTCCCCTCGTTGTACTTGGCTATCCTTGGTTAAAGTACGAGCAGGAACAGCTAAAGTTTGCACATAGAAATTAGCATTATCCAAAATCTCTTCATCTATATCTGCACTACCGTCGGGTTCAGTAAATAAAGGATTAGTTACTCCCATATCATTAACGTATGCTGAAGCACTTTGTTGTAGCAGAGTAGGATGACCTGCTTTCCAGCCAAATTTACCTATGGCAGTAGATTTAGTTTGAACATCCCAAACCTGATTAAGACGACCAGAAATACCATCTCCATCTTTGTCTTCAGGATCGGCTAATTTTTCCAGGGTTTGATTGGGTATGGCTTCGAGTAAACCGATGCCAAAGACAGGAGAGGGAATACGGGGAGAAATTTGAATTTCTGGGGATAAAGATTCGCCATTAGCTAGAGTAATTTTGGGTTCAGGCGATCGCAGTTGATAGGTTGTCCCATCACCATACCTTTCGGTTACTTCTTGCCAATTCATTTCTACTGCTGCTTCTGGCTGATATCCGTAGATAGCTTGGTCTTGGATTTGCGTACCCAAACCAGGTACAGAAGGAGTATTACTTTGTTTGATGTTGTCTTCTAGTTGGTATTGAAGCGGGACAGTATTAGAATCGAGATTCGACTCTTGGGGATCGCTAACCCTAACTAACATTTGTCCTTTTTCTGGTAGTCCTCGACCATTACGAATATGACAACCAGCACAAGAGGCATTATTAAATAAAGGACCTAAACCTGGATTAACTCTGGCAGGAGAAGTAACAAAAACTGCTTCAAAAGCGATATCTCCCTCGCCATGTTTATCAAAATTTGCTTCTGTTAAACCAGCAGAAGGCTGTTCGTAAGCAGTAGAAGTGCGATTGAATACGGTTGTTTCTCCAGCAGCTAAAGGTATTTGGGGTGAAGCGGAATTCCAGAGGCGAGACAAAAATATACCGATAATAATTGCCACCATAAACAGCATAGCTAAGGTAGCCAGTTTATTGGACGATCGCCAAGATAAAGAAGTCATTTTGTTGTTGATATTTAATGGTTATAGATTAGTGTTTCCAGAGACGTGAATTTAAAAAGCATTTAGCTAGTAGCTACTTGCTGATGACATTAACCTTGGACAATGGGTAAAACTTGCTCTTCTATAGTAGTAAAGAGAGTAATAATTGCTTCTTGGGCAGTTGTCATGGTGGTTTCTGCTTCAGCCTCAGTTAGTTTAGTTTCGATGGGGGCAGGAATTGCACTAACCGCGTCGATCGCTGCTTGTATTTCTTGTTTAACCTGTTCGTCTAACTCTGGATTGTTATTAGCAATCAGATCGCTAAGACTTTTACCACTAGTGTTTGCTTCAGGCACTTCACCCAAATAAGCATTGGCTACACTTTGTAGATTACTTTGAAAGTCATTAAGAGAACTATGACTAAAACGGCTTTCTAAACCTTCAGTTTCTTTAGTTTCTAAAGGTTCACCAATTTTTTCATTAGCCACTTCATCCAAACAACCCAACATTCCTTGTACAATCTCTTCTACTGCTGCCTCTACAGTAGGATAAGCAGGATTGTCATCATTTCCTGCTGTCGCCAAAACTTCTCGGTAGGGAGGATTGCCCTCTACTCCTTCTGTCCAGCTTTTAGCTAAGTCAGTAGCGGATTGTTGGAAAGTTGAGGTCAGTACTTTAAGTAAGTCTAATTTCCTTTGGGTAAAATCGGCTGCTTTTTTATTGTTATCCTCACCAAAGAGTAATAATTCGATGGTATGAAATCCTTTTTCAGTAGTTTGCAGTTCTTCTACATATTCCTCGGTGATAGAATCACTACTGTTAATAATGGCTTCAAGATCGGTTTCATTGACAGGCCAATCGTCTAAGTCTCCATCGTAACCTAAAGAACTAGCAGGGCCAAAAGCAAAAGCCTCACTTTTTTCCCACGGAAAACGAGTTTCTATCCAGGCTTGTTGGGCTGCTCTTAAATTATCATCGTTAGGATCGCTAACAAAAGTATTTACGGCTTGATTCAAGTCCTCAGCTTGTTTGACCAATAAATTGTAAGTAGGAATTACAACCCGATCGGCAAAATCGCTAACTACTGCTAATTCAATGTCATTAGATTGAGCATTAGTATTTTGAGTCGATCGATCACTACTAGTAGTTGAATTACTACTACAAGCACTAGTAATAATTATTACACTCAAACAAGCAAAAGGTAACAATAACCGACGATACAGCGTCCGAGTTTTATTTTTTGCTAACATAGTTTTACATTCTCTAAATTATTGACCTCAAGAAGAATTGGGAACTGCGAATTCCTAATCCTTCTTTTTCTTTTGGATTTAAGATTAAAACACTCGATCGATTGTCGGTATTTTATCTTACTACTTTTGATAGTTCTTCTCAATTAGCCTTTTATTAAAAAAATACTAATTATTATTATTTGCTTCTGGAAAGGAACAAATTTTTAACTATGATGGGAGTGCTTAAATACATACGAACAAAGAAATAGAGAGAATTTAGTTGTTAATATCCTTTAACATAGATCGCCTACATTAAACCTAATTATTCTCAATACAATATCGAGAAATGCCAAACGAAGGCAGAAGTTTGATTTAAAGAGTTGCTTTCCTCCTGCCTTCTGCCTTCTGCCTTCTGCCTCCTGTCTTAGTCAACTAGTAGACTCTACCCTGTAAACAGCCGACATACCAGCATCAAGATGATCGTTAACGTGACAATGGTACATCCACACACCGGGAGCATCTGTAAGCATGTCTAAGACCTTGACAGTAGCAGGAAAAACTTCTGTAGTATCGAAGCGGTGTCCGTCTTCGAGCAAGGTATTACCATGCCAATGAGGAGTGTGAATGTCTACTTCTGTTCCCAAACCAACAATGTACCAACGGACCTCATCGCCATTGTTCATATCCAATCCTTTCAGGTTACTGTAAAGTAGACCATTAATTCCATGCATGAGGTTGCTTTCTTGAAAGTCCTCATCATCTGGATCTACTTGTAAGGTGGTAAATTCGCCAATGTTCTCATCAAGGTAGAGACTAGTATTTTCGTCCATAACTTGGAAGAAATTGATAAATTCTCGGTTTATACCTTTAGGTAAATTTGTTTGCCGATCGAGACTACCGTGACTGTAGACGATTATTGCCCCAATCAAGCCAGAATTAGTATCTTTGACATTATCAGCACCAGAATAATAGGGCCAGACTACAGAACTAGTATCATCGACAGTAGGAGCAGCGGTTTCTGGAACTTTATAAGTATAAGTATAAGAACCATTGGGTGGGATAGCATCGTCTGCCTTATCTCTTCCTGATGTTCCGTCTTGATAGGGAATGCCTTCGTTGGCTTTAGTATAGAAAAGACCGCTAGAGTGCAAGCTAGCAGGAAAGCGGGTTTCATTTTTAAAGTGAATAATAACTCGATCGCCGACTTCCGCTCGAATGGTTGGTCCCAATAATCCAAGATGTTCCTCCCGACTTCCTGGTAGACGAACTATTCTGCTTTCTCCAGTTTGAGGATCGATTACTTGATTAGGACCATCAATAATTTCTTTAAATTCGTCAGTATAAGAGCGATACACTGCTTTGCGATATATTCTGCCAATGCGGTCTGGCGCATCTCCAACAAAAACCAGTTGGTCTTCGTTAAATTCTTTGCCCATCATTTCATCTATGGGAAATGATGGCGCATAATCCCACAGAATTTCTTCGGCTTTAATCCAATATTCCCGCGTATGAGAAATAGCATTGGCTTTGAGTTGACTCATGGCTAAGATAGCGATCGCCACTCCCACAATCAAAATTAGACAAGATAAAATTCTCTTGGACATCTTCCTTAGTTACTTTGGTAGTTTTTTCCGATGAACTCTCCCTAGGCAGGATTGATGGTGTAGGTAGTTTTCATTCCTGCGGAAATATGGTCGTTGACATGACAGCTAAATTGCCAAGTACCCGCTCGATCGGCTGTCATATCTAAACTTTTAACAGTAGCAGGGAAAATTTGGGCTGTATTGACGCGATGACCAGCTTCGATTAGGGTTTGTCCATCCCAGTGAGGAGTATGAATATCTACTTCTGTTCCCATACCCATCAAATACCAACGAATTTTTTCTCCTTCTTTGGTATCTAAGCCTTTGAGATTACCATATAACAAGCCGTTGATGCCGTGCATGAGATTGCTTTCTTCAAAGTCTTCATCTTCTGGATCTGAATTAGGGGCAAATTGTTCGATATTCTCGTCAATATAAAGACTGATATTCTCGTCCATAACTTTGAATAAAGAAATAAACTCGCGATCGATACCTTTAGGCAAACCAGTTTGGCGATCGAGACTGCCTTTTCCATAAACAATGATTGCTCCCATTAAACCAGAATTAGTATCTCTGACTTCATCGACATGGGAGTGATAGGGCCAAATTACAGAATTAACGTCGTTAGGTCCTGGACCTGCTCTTTCTGGTACTTCAAAATTATAAGTATAACTTTCCCCTGGGAGGATATTATCGTCTTGCTTTTCTATAGCCAAGCTTCCATCATTGTAAGGAGAGCCTTCATTAGCTTTGGTGTAGAGAAAGCCATGAACATGGAAACTGACTGGAAAGTTAGTCTCGTTTTTTAAGTGAACTCTAACTTTATCCCCTACTTCAGCCCGCACAACTGGTCCCATAATGCCCAAATGCTCTTCTTTGCTTCCCGATTGACGAATAATTTTCTTTTGACCAGTTTCAGGAGCAATCACTTCATTCGGCCCGTCAATAACTTCTTTATATTTGGGTGTGTAAGAGCGAAAAACCGATTTACGATAGATTCTACCAATGCGATCGTCAGTTTTTTCGAGAAAGACTAACTGATCTTCGTCTAAATCTTGTCCCGTCATTTCATTGGTGGGATAAGAAGAAGCGTAATCCCAGTAGATTTCTTCTGCTTTTAACCAGTATTCCCGCACAGGAGTTTTAGCTACCGCTACGTATTGAATTATTACTAATAAGCAGATTGCTACTCCTAAAGCAAGCCCTAACCATCTAGATAAATTTTTCAACATTGCTCAATAAAATTTGCTCGAGATTCGGCTTTTAATCTTACTAGTTTTGCTATTATTTCTCAATTAAGTAAAAATAATATTTCTAGTTTTAAATAATTGATGGGTAATGAGGAAACCACTAATTTTCCTGAAATTAAAAGAATTTTGCTGTTTTTCTGATCTCAGCAATTGTGGTGAAATCTGCAAAATATCGCCATTTAAATAAGATGCTGGATGCTCTAATTCTCTCAACAGGTAAATTAGAGACTGAAGTAAAAGTTAATACTATTAACTTGCAGGAAGAATTATGCTTAAATTTATCTCCCAATACATTAATGCAATTAAAAATAGAACCTTATCTAACTCAAAAAGAAAAATTTCCTAAAACCGATCGCCATATTCTGGCACAATTATGATCACAACTCAGTCGTTGTCTATCAAGCCTATAGTCCAGCTATTGGTGATTTTGCCAGTACTTATGGTTACTTAGGAAAACATAGCCGACTTTGTAGAACTGCAGTACCACTATGTTCAAGCTAAAGACTGGCATAATTTGCTGATTCGGCTCGAATCAGTTTATCCCGTCATAAATAACGAAACCAGGAAAAATTTACAATTATCTGTTTTTTAATCTTTTATGCGTATCGCTCTTTTTACAGAAACTTTTTTACCCAAAGTTGATGGTATTGTTACTCGTCTACGTCATACGATCGAACATTTACAACGCAATGGCGATCGGGTATTAGTTGTTGCCCCAGAGGGAGGTCTAACAGAATATAAAGGTGCCAAAGTTTATGGTGTTCCTGGTGTTCCTCTCCCTCTCTATCCAGAACTAAAACTAGCACTACCACCCCTTGGTAGTAAAAACATTATTGAAGAATTTAATCCAGAACTAATTCATGTAGTTAACCCAGCCGTATTGGGGTTAAGTGGAATTTATTATGCCAAAACCATGAATATTCCGCTGATTGCGTCTTATCATACTCATTTACCCCAATATTTGCAGCACTACGGTTTGGCAGCCTTAGAAGGAGTACTATGGGAACTACTCAAAGCGACTCATAATCAAGCACAGCTTAATCTCTGTACCTCCACTGCTATGGTAGAAGAGTTAGTCAATCATGGAATCGAGAGAGTAGACTTGTGGCAAAGGGGTGTAGATACGGATATGTTCCAACCCCATCTAGCCTCCCAGCAAATGCGATCGCGCTTATCTCAGGGTAGACCAGAAAGCACTATATTACTTTACATCGGTAGAGTTTCTGCTGAAAAACAAATTGACGAAATCAAACCAGTTCTCGAAGCTATTCCCGAAGCTTGTTTAGCTATTGTTGGTGATGGTCCTCATCGAGACACTCTTCAGGAACATTTTGCCGGGACAAAAACTCATTTTGTTGGTTATTTAGAAGGTTTAGAACTAGCTTCTGCTTATGCTTCTGCTGATGCTTTTGTCTTTCCTTCCCGCACTGAAACTTTAGGACTAGTACTCCTAGAAGCTATGGCTGCTGGTTGTCCCGTCGTTGCTGCTCGTTCTGGTGGTATCCCTGATATTGTCACCGATGGTGTTAATGGTTATTTATTCGAGCCAGATGATCAGTATGGTGCAATTACGGCGACAAAAAGATTATTAGCAGCTAAAGACGAAAGAGAGCAATTAAGGCAAAATGCTCGCACAGAAGCTGAACTTTGGGGTTGGGCAGCATCCACTCGTCAGTTGCAGAATTATTACCGTAATGTAGTTTATGCAAATTCTTTATCCTCTGCTGCTTAGGTGAGTAGTTAGTAGTTAGTAGTTAGTTTATATCTGCTCCCAGTGAAGAGTAGCAAGCCAGTTTGCTCACCTTACAAGGTATAAGCTTTTTCTATCTTGGGATAAATCAATAATCCCCAATCTTAGCGCAAGTAGATTA
This sequence comes from Xenococcaceae cyanobacterium MO_188.B29, assembly GCA_030065155.1. GTDB lineage: Bacteria > Cyanobacteriota > Cyanobacteriia > Cyanobacteriales > Xenococcaceae > JASJDJ01. The sequence goes on along the minus strand of JASJDI010000165.1, from coordinate 2,236 downwards.
GGGATTATTGATGGGGATATCTGAATATGATTTATATGAAATAAAACAAAAGAATGCAACAGGTTATTTGGTAGGGTTGATTCGCCCTAAAGGACTAGCTTTGCGTCGCGAATCAATTTTACTAAAGGATTTTATTCGTAGCCAACATTTAAGTACTTCATATTAATATGACTTAGTTTCTTGACTCATTCTACGATTTTGCCAACATGCTCTCTTAGGTTAATCGGGGTAGGCACACGACTTGGCAATTTTGATTCTTGGACAACCAATAATGGTCGTTTGAGCCTCATATAAAATCTCTAAAAGCCTAATTCTTTCGTTATCGATCGCTGAATTTTGCCAAGTCGTGTAGGCAAGATAATTCTCTAGAGTTTTAACTTGCTGTTTTGTTCTCTCTTCCAAGCAAGTATTAGGTAATTAGAGGCACTATTGAACCACCCTCGAAGCGACTCTTGCAAAAGCGCAGTCAGCATCTCTAAATTCTATCCACGCTAGTTGAGCCTCAATGGAAGCTTTAGGTAACAGTTGATGCTTAAAACAATTAAAGACCAATACTAGCAAAGCTAAGATCACAAATTGATAAGGTGACAATCTACGAATCTGCATGATTAAGATAAAGATATTATGCTTTCTTGAAAAAATACCACTTGTTAAAACCAATAAAATCTAGATAATGGTAGAAACTTTAATTAAAAAGAGATCGCCAATAATTTTGTAACAAGGTGCATAATCTATGCAGATAATTAAAAATATTTTGTCATACGACAAAATTAGACCCGAATATAAAAAGCTAATCAATCATTTATTAGAGCTAGTCCGAGCATATTTTAAGAATGATTTTCTAGCTTACTATTTACTTGGTAGTGTAGGAAGAGGCGAAGATATTCCCTATGTATCAGACATAGATACTGTAGTAATAATCAATAGAGAAGCAACAAAAAAGGATATAGAATGGATTTCTGAAATAGCTAAACAACAACACTTGAAATACAAAAAGCTATACCGTATTGATTTGGGTCTCTGTAGTTTAAATGAAGTTTTAGATCCAAAAAATCAAAATTTACAATTTATTTTTAAAACTGATGGTCTTTTAATCTATGGAAAAGAAGTAACTCAAAATTTTTCATCTAAACCAGCAGGAATAAAATTAGCAAGGCAACTAAATAAGAATTATCGCAATAATTTAGAAGCCATTAGGAAAGATATTCTCGAACCAGATGATGATGATAAGTCGAACGAACAAAATACTTCAGAGTGTATAAAATGGATTTCTAAAAAAATACTTCGATTAACTCTAGGAATAATCATGGCTAATGAAAATTTCTATACAAGAAATATGGAAGCAATGGCTAGAAAATTTTCTGAAATCTATCCTGAGTATGATTCTTATGTTTTTTCTGCTTTACAACAGTATCAAAATCCAACCAATGACATTAATGAAGCTATAAATTTTTTGGATGATATAAACAAAAGTATTTATCTATTAGCCGATCGTGTGTTAGCTGAAGAAAATTATCATTAATGTCAACAAAATAAAACTATAAAAATTAAGTCTCAAACCTTTGTTTTTGTTAATAGTTAATAGTTTATAGTTTATACTAATAAGTAGGAAGTAGCAAATAACAAGAAAAGAAAGTACCACAAAAAGTAGGGTGGGCAAAATTAGTTTTCAAGCTTATTACTGAGTGGAAAGTTAGTTTGCCCACCTTGCAAAAAACCTCTTGCATGAATAATATCAATTATCGAATATCGAAAGTAACGAACTGTAAGTAAAACTAAAATGAATTTTCAAAAAATTCAATGATTTAATAAATGAGGATGATTGACAAGAAAGAATCTAGAGACTTTCTCTCAAAGACACATATTCGATAGTGACATCTTGTGTTTGGTACAAGATTAAAGGCTGACCAATAAGACTTTCCAGATTTAAACTTTCTAATTTAGCACCAGAGACATTTCTCAAACTGATACCATTAACAGACGACAACTCTGCCGTTGCACTCTCAATGGTAAAACCTCTCAACTCGACATCTTCGACAGTAGTTAGCGGGAAGCTTGCTGATGGTTCTACTTGCAGTGTGGCTTTTCCTGCGAAGTGAGTTTGTAAAATCGTTCGTCGCCATCCTTTACCAGTAAGAATTAGGTGGCTACGGTGAATTTTGAGTGGTTGTAATAGATCGATTTCGCCGATGGGCAAATTTATTTGCACTTTTTCATCTCCAGACAAACTATCGAG
>JASJDI010000005.1 GCA_030065155.1 Xenococcaceae cyanobacterium MO_188.B29 | reverse complement strand
ATAAAAACAATGTGTAGTGTTCTAGATTGCATTGTGCCGTTGAGGGTTTGCTGATTTTTCTGATTGTTCGATACCTGTTTTTTCGATGACTCTCACTTATGAGTGCATTATCTCATTATTCTGTCAATGCGTAAGTTCTAATTACATAAAAATATGTAATAAATTCCAGAGATGGAAGCTGGCAATTGATTAAAAGATAAGTCAAGCTTATATCAATACAAAAATACTAATAGTCTGCTTTGACCTATTTTTGTTGAGGTATTACCCCAAAAAGTATACTACTAAATACTACTTTTGAAGTATATCTCTTAGAAGCTACCTAGTCATACGTTCACACAGTTGCACTTAAAATCGATTTTAAGACAGGTAAAAACCAATTTATGACTAAAGACAAAAAAAGACAGTTAATCTGCCTTAGCAGGGTGGAAAGATTGATAACTAAAAAGGTAATTGCTATAGAAGTTTCTGCGGTTTCAGAGAGTTTTGCCATGATACAGTTAAGTCCATAACGTCGTTTTGCTTGTCCCTTACGGGTTCGCCAGTTGCTTCAAGTCGGGGAACCCGCCCAACGCACTGGCTCACCGAATTTTCCTTCAATAGCATTACGAAATCTTTCATCGTCTTGAGCTTGTTTTTTTATTTCTTTACTAACATTTTTAGCTGGTCTTCCTAATGGTGGACCACTAATTCTAATACCTCTTTCTTGACAAAATACTCGATTAGCTAAGGTTCGATAAATTTTATCTACATGAACTGAAGATGGATAGTATCCCGTGAATTTTTTCTAAGCTTCTATTTGGTCTTGAAAGTCCCCCGATTCATTAAAGTTATCCCAACTTAAATTATCTAAGAAAACATAATGGACGACGTTTTTTGGCTACTTTTAAATAATCTTTTCTAGCTTTCTTTCTATAAGTTCTTGGCTTTTTTACTCCCTTTGTTTGACAACCTTTATAGAGAGAATCTAAGATTTTCTCTATTTGTCTTCTGGCTTCATTTAATATTTTCAAGTCATGGGGATAACTTATATCCCCAGGTGCGCAAGTAGCATCAAATATTAACTTTCCTTTGTTTTTTATTTCTTCTCCTTGACCTGATTCGTTTTTTTTGCTGATTCTTCGTTTTTTTTAGTGAAATCTTTCACCATTTTTTGATTAATTTCTTTGACCATATCCATCCCTATTCTTTCTCTAAAATAAACCATCATTGATGGAGCAAAGGGCGCAGTATTACTATAGGATGACATCCCTAGGAAATACTGTAGATATGGGTTTTCTTTGATTTGTTCTATAGTTTCTCTATCGGAAGTTCCTAATTTTTCTTTAATAATTAATGCAGCCAATGCCATTCTAAATGGCTTGGCTATTGCACCCATTTTTTCTGAAAAATTTTGCGCGTATTCCTCTTCAAATTGACGAGCGAACCTGCGGAGGTTTCCTCCGCTAAGGAACGCGCGAGTTCTGACCAAGGTATTAATTCTGCCATAATTACCCATCGGTTTTCTGATGACAACTTGCCTTCAAACGGTAATTCAAATTTTTCTGGAGTAATGGTCGACTGGTCAGATTTACCAGAGATGGAGACTAACTAAGAAATAATTCTCTTTCTTCTGCTCTACGCTTAACCAAACCTGGTAATTTATCATTAACTACTAAAAAAACTAGTAGATTTTTAGATTTTCCCCTACTAGTATTTTCTTGATTTATTTAGTTGTTAGTTAGTTTTTACTCTCAAGCATTTTGTACATTTTTAGTTCTGTTTTTAATCTTTCATTCTCAGTCTTTAAATATTCAATTTCAGCTTTCAGTTTTTCATTTTCAGATTGTATATTTTTTGCTTTGTCGGTGGTTTTATTCGCCATTTCAATTTTTCTGTTAACACTTCTTGATTTAAGATAAGTTCCCTGGTTTATAGCAATGCTGTGACCTAAGCTATCTGCTATTTCTATAGGGTTGAATCCCTGTTGGTGCGCTCTGTGATTATAAGCATGACGCAAAGCATGTGGCGTAAAGCCATATTTGTGTCTTAAAAACCACCTACAGGTAGCAACAGTGCAGTTATAGCTACCTGTACTATCAGAGTTATACCCTAGCGGACTCTCAAAATAGGGTAAGTTTGATTTGCCAATTAATTTAAACTCTTCTAGCCAATTGTGATTTTTAGGTGATAAAGGTATAGCCATTCTAAAGCCTGTTTTAGTATCGTGTTTAATGGCTAAAACATGTCTAGTATTATTTGGGTCGATAATAGCGGGAACGATACCGCCTTTGCTTCTACATCTATCAATAAGGTTATCCTCGCCTGTTTTGTCATCTACATCTAGCCCTACTTCTACCCAATCACCATCTTTTAATATCACTGGTTTATCCCAGTTAGCTATACTCCAAGCTTCGTGTATCCTTAGCCCATAAACAGCTAGTAAGCCATATACGAATTGCCATTGACTATAAACCTCGAGATACTTTTTAGGGCAAGATAATTTAGGTTGAAATCCTAAATTGTATACCGACATTATTTCACTATCGTTAGGAACGTATTTTCCTTTTGGTATTGGTTTATTTTTTTTGGCAAACTGGTCAATCAGTCTATCAAAACTCGATACAGAAAAATACTCTAGCAATAATCTTAGTGTTTGCAGGGTATAAGTTCTCGTACATGTGTCTTTTTGTGTTTTTTCAATTACTTGTCTGATTATTTTTTCGCTAACAATAGCATTACTGTTAACACAGAAGACTTCTTCCACATAGCGAAACCTTTTGTACCAACTTCTATCAGGGGCTTTTAGTTTTTTATTTTCTCTAAACCAGTATTCTTTATACTTAGCTATCATTTCTGCACAAGTTAGCTGTTTTTCTGGCTCTGCGGGCTTATTTCTACCCAGTAGGCTATTTAGCCATTCATCTGAATACTGACTTGCCACAAGTTGATTAGTAACCAAAGTAGCTATTTTTTCAGCTTCTCTTATTCCGTCTCTAGAAAATGAACAACCTGACCCCTTTTGTTTTTGACCGCCAAAATTAAACTGCAAGGAAACAGTGCTACCAGTGCGCTTTAGTTTACAGCGTTTTCCGTGTTTGCCTAGCTTACTCAGTCTGATATTAGCTTCATCAAGATATTTATGCATCCTAAAACTACCATCGCTTGGTAATTGCTCGGAAATTATTTTTTTTTATTCATTCCTTACTTTTTACTTACTTATTTGCTCTAAGATAATTAGAGCAATGCTATAAATAGTATAGAGCAAAATGTTAATTCTTTTAGTCGAGGATGACCCAGCCCAATTAGAACCCTTACAGGTAGCATTATCTCAAGTAGGACATATAGTTGATGGAGTAGAAGATGGCGAAACGGCATTATGGCTAATGAAGGAAAAAGATTACGATCTGTTGATTTTAGACTGGATGTTACCTAAAGCTAGTGGTATCGATCTTTGTCGTGAATATCGTAATTTGGGTAATACTGCACCAGTATTGATGCTAACAGCTAAAGACACTACCACTGATAAAGTTAATGGCTTAGATGCGGGTGCAGATGACTATATTGTCAAACCTGTAGACGTTTTAGAATTACTAGCAAGAGTTAGAGCTTTAGGCAGGCGATCGCCTTTATGGCAAGGAGATACCCTAAATCTAGCCGATTTACGACTAGATTTAACTAATCTAAACTTAGAGCGAGGGGAAGAGAAAATTCAACTTTCAGTAAGGGAATTTCAATTAATGGAATATTTGTTGCGTCATCCACAACAAGTGTTATCCCGCGATCAAATTGAACAGGCACTTTGGAGTTGGGGAAGTGAACCAGAAAGTAATGCTGTCACTACTTTAGTCAGAAGATTACGACAAAGGTTAGAAGCCGTCGGCGCAAAAGGATGGTTGGAAACAGTTTACGGAATGGGCTATCGTTTGGATGTTCGAGAATAATTAGAATAATACTTAAAGATACCAATGATTATTAGTCATTAGTCATTAGCAATCAATTTAATTCTTGACACTACTTTTTTTCGCTCTGACATAACTCAATAAATTACCGTTAAAAAAAGCGCGATCTAATCTTTTAATCAAGCCCTTAAAATCTTTTTCATGATATCTGATAATTACGTGTTGCACTGCTTCTACCAAATCATCCCGACCTATTTTTCTCAATGGTTCGATCAACTCACGATAACAGTATTCTTGATAAGCATGGGTCAGATAACAAGTATCCAGTAATAATTTTTTAGAAACATCTGTCTCTCTAAAAGTAGCTGTTTGTTCCAATATACCCAAAGCTACCAAAGCCGTCATGGTGCAGACACACTTTTCACACTTACCACAGTTATAGTTTCCCTCACTGTAGCTCTCTTTCTCATTACAGACTCGCAGGTGCTTTAAAGCTACATCCCATTCTCCGACTAATTTTGTTTTCTCTAGCCGAGACAACGCTGCATTTTCATGACGAATTTGTAAATCTGTATTGCTGTATAAAGGGTCAATCAGAGGATGAGAACCCCAAGGTTCTAAATGAGCAATATCATAAGTAGAACCAATGGAAACCGTGGTTAGTCTGGGAGCAAAAGCATGGGCAACTGCTGCTAGGAAAGAACCAAGATATTCAAATCTCCAGAAACGATAGTCTGGGTCTAAATCTCTTAAATGAGCGTTGGTATTAGTATTAACTTGAATTAAGTTAATCCCTGCATCTTGAGCCATCTTTGAGATAGCATTAATAACATTATGAAAACTGGGGTCAAATTCATCTTCTCCATTCAGCACGCCATAGACTAAGATTCCATCTTTAATGTAACGGGGATGTTCGGGAGCAAAATTAAGATGGTTATCTCGGAGTAGAGCTAAAGCATCAATACCACCAGAGAATAAACATCCTGCTCTGAAAGGCTTTGCGGGGAACATAGACTTAGACTGGAGAGGAGCTTCAATGGGAATTACGCGACGATCGCCTCCATGCCAATTAATTAAGTAGTGCATGATGGTGGTTAAACCATCTTTTAATTCAGGACAAATAGGTGCATCGAGGGTAATTCTCTTTTCTCCATAGCGCATGGCAGGGAGAGTGCCAGCTAACAAAAAAGTGTTGGGATTACAAAAAAGATCATCGCCATATTCTGCTGTAGTCTCATAATAGAGGTCTTCCGATGGTCTGTCTCGGTCTTCCCAAATCATCGTCGCTGTAATTCTAACTAGATTATCTTTGGTTTCTTTTCTAAAATTCTCAATTCTCATAGGTAGTGCATTATATTAATTATTCGATTTTCAATCCTAAATATGAAATCAGGATGAAATCATTACCCAAGCAGGTAAACGCATTAAGCTACTTGAAGATATAACAATTTGTACTTCAAAACAATATTAGGTAGAAAACATGGTTTTCACCATCGAGAATCTACTTAATCTGGAGCAATTAGCCTTTAGGCAACAGGAATGTCTGATGATTCCTACGTCAATAATGCTTTGATTATGTAATACCTATTGCCCCAATTATTGCTACAAATCTTTCTCCGTGCCTTCCTTCCCCATGTCTCCGCGTCTTTTTCCGTCAGTGCTCAAAATTGTAGATTTTACGCTTTAATTTAAACTACCTTAGAAGATAAGCAATCTGGTTGGTGATATGCGAATCATATTGGTAGAAGATGAAAAAGATTTGGGTTGTGCTATCAAGAGTACTCTTGTTCGACAATCTTATATTGTAGATTGGGCAGAAGACGGCAATGAAGCTTGGGAATACTTAGACAATAGTTGGACACAATATACTTTAGGTGTCTTTGATTGGTTATTACCTGGACGATCGGGATTAGAATTATTAAAACTTCTCCGCCAACAGAATAATCCTCTTCCTGTGCTGATGTTAACTGCTAAAGACACCATGGAAGATAAAGTAATCGGTTTAGATGCTGGTGCAGATGACTATCTGGTTAAACCTTTTGGCATGTCTGAATTATTAGCGAGATTGCGGGCATTACAAAGGCGATCGCCTCAACTGCAATCTCAACAACTACAAGTGGGCAATATTTCTCTAGACTATACCACTAACTCTGTCTGGCTCAATGAAGCAGGAGTGCTAAAACAGTCTGTTTCTTTGACAGCCAAAGAATTTCAATTTTTAGAATACTTCATGCGACATCCAAAACAAATTGTTACTACCGAACAATTATTAGCTCAAATTTGGTCATTAGAAGAAGAGCCAATGAGTAATGTCGTAGCTGCCCAGGTAAGACTGCTAAGACGGAAATTAACTTCCATTGGCTGCGATCGCTTAATTGAAACTGTATATGGTCTTGGCTATCGTTTTGAGCCATAGTACGTCTGATGTGAATTAGGAAAAAAAGAGAAAATGCTTGCTGCGATACTAAGGTAAATCTAAACTAAGAACATCTACTAGGAAAGACCATTTATCGGCAATTTCTGCAATTACTTTGGTGGTTGGTTTCCCTGCACCATGTCCTGCTTTAGTTTCTATCCTAATTAAAACTGGATTTTCTCCCCCATGGGCTTCTTGTAAGGCAGCAGCAAACTTAAAACTGTGTGCCGGTACAACGCGATCGTCATGATCGGCAGTAGTAATTAAAGTGGCTGGATATTTTTTCCCTTTAGTGAGATTATGTAAGGGGGAATAGGACAATAGTGTCTTAAATTCCTCTTCGTTATCGGGACTACCATATTCCGCACACCACGCCCAACCAATAGTAAACTTGTGAAAGCGCAGCATATCCATCACAGCTACTGCGGGTAAAGCTGCTGCAAATAAATCGGGGCGTTGAGTCATACAAGCACCAACTAGCAAACCACCGTTACTTCCACCAGCGATCGCCAGTTTATCTGTAGAAGTATATTTATTGTCTATTAACCACTCAGCAGCAGCAATAAAATCATCAAAGACATTCTGTTTACTGGCTTTCATGCCTGCTTGATGCCATTCTTCTCCATATTCACCACCACCACGCAGATTAGGAGTTGCATATATTCCTCCCATTTCCATCCAAACTAGATTACTAATAGAAAAACTAGGGGTAATCGAGACATTAAAACCACCATAAGCATAGAGATAAGTAGGATTATTCCCGTCTAGTTTCAATCCCTTTTTATGAGTAATAAACATGGGAATTTTTGTCCCATCTTTACTAGGATAAAAGACTTGCTTGGTTTGATAATCTTCGGGATTAAAATCAACTTTTGGTTGACGAAAAAGAATGCTTTCTCCTGTGGTCATATCGTAGCGATAGATAGTAGGAGGAAAAGTAAAACTAGTAAAAGTATAAAAAGTTTCAGTATCGTATCTTTTCCCCCCAAATCCACCAGCAGAACCTATTTCTGGCAAAGTAACTTCACGGACAAAAGTACCATCAAGATTAAATATCTTAATTTGCGATCGCGCATCTTTGAGGTAATTAGCGATAAATTGATTATTAATTAACCCGATCCCTTTTAATGGTTCTTCTACCTCAGGAATAATTTCTTGCCAATTGTTTTGACTGGGATTATTAATATCGATCGCAATTACTCTTCTACGAGGTGCATCTAAATCGGTCTGAAACCAAAAGATAGAGCCATCATTATCGATAAAACTATAGTCTGCTTCAAATTCGCTAATTAATTCGGTAACTTTTGCTTCAGGCTCGTGTAAATCTTGATAAAAAACTAAATTTTTGGGGTCTGTGCCTCGCCAAACACTAATAATTAAATAGCGTCCATCTTCAGTTACATTTCCACTAAATCCCCATTCTTTTTGGTCAGGACGATGATAAATTAAAGTATCTTCTGATTGAGAAGCTCCCAAGCGATGATAATAGAGTTTTTGATAGTAATTAATATCTTCTAGTTTTGTTTGTTCATTGGGTTCGTCGTAGCGACTGTAAAAGAAACCTTGATTATCTTTTCGCCAGGATACTCCAGAAAACTTAATCCATTTAATAATATCTTCTGTGTCTTTGCCTGTTTCTACTTCTCTAACTTTATATTCAATCCAATCTGAACCAGCAGTAGATAAACCATAAGCCATTAACTTACCATCGTCACTAATAGATAAACCAGACAAAGCAACTGTGCCATCTTCAGATAAAGTATTTGGATCTAACAATATCTTTGGTTCATCATCCAAAGAGTCTAGAGTATAAAGAACACTTTGATTTTGCAGACCATCATTTTTAAAATAGAAATATCGATCGCCCCTCTTAAAAGGAATACCAAACTTTTCATAATCCCATAGTTGCGTAATTCTCTGTTTGATTTTGTCTCTACCAGGGATTTGCTCTAAATAGCCAAATGTCACTTCATTTTGTGCTGTAACCCAAGCTTTAGTTTCCTCCGAGTCAGGATTTTCCAGCCAGCGATAGGGGTCTTTTATTTCAATACCATGATAGCGATCGATTTGGTTATCTTGATGGGTGTGGGGATAAGTTAAGGATTGAGAAGACATAGCGAGCAAAATATTGAGCAATCTAATTCTATAGTTTAATAATCTTGCTCAGTTTTTTGAAAGTATAGAGAAAAATCTCTTGTTCATTGAACCAAAAATCATGAAAGAGAAGACCTATTTATCTAACATTATTTTTACTGAAAACGGAGAGATTGATATTATTCAACTCAATAACTTATATCGAATAATTGGATGGGATTTGCATAACCGTCGAACGGAAATTGAGACAGAGGAAATGATTAGAGTAAGTCATTACTATATATCAGCTTGTACTCAGAATAAGCAACTAGTAGGATTTGCAAGGGTATGTGGCGATCCTTATATTGCTCAAGTTTTAGATGTTATCACCCATCCAAATTATCGTCGTCAAGGTATTGCTACAAGATGCATGACAGGAGTTTTGGCTTATCTACAAAATTCTAACTATGTTTCTGTAACACTTACTGACGGTAGTGGGTTAAAAGATTTTTATCAACGTTTTGGTTTTCAAACTATTGATATAGAAACACCAACACGGGTATGGCGGAGAGGAACAGACAAAATAAAAATTAGCCAAGCTAACCAAGAATAAATGCCAACTAAATAGTAATCTAAGAGTATAGATATATTTTGTCTGTTCTGAATTAAATGTACGGGCGAACGGCCGTTCGCCCCTACCTTATGACTAACTTACCCCCTTTAAACACAGATACGATTTGGGCAATTCTCAAAGAAGAAATTGATGATGCTACTGTTAATCGTTTAGTGTGGCATTATTTGGGCTATCGCTATGACGAAGCTAACCAAAGTTGGGATACCAGTAATGTTGCTGAAGAATGGAGAGAAAAGTATCCTGAACCCCCAGATTTTATTGAGAATCGTCCGCCAACGGTTCAGCTTACTCGTTCTATTCCCAAAGAGAATAAACAATTATTAAAAGAAAAGTTGGGTTTTAAAGGTTATAAAATCGGTGAATTTGGTCCGAGACAAACTCGCCGGGCAACTGCTGCCAATTGGTTGCTAAATTATAGCAATACAAACTTAAGTTAAGACATATTCATAAATTCCTAGTTAGATGAGATGAGGGGGACAAGGGAGATGTGGGAAAAATTGCTTCCTATACTTCCTACATCTAACTCAGTTCATCAATTCAAACTTGGCAGAGTAATAGTTTGCTCCTTTACTCAGCTTTGCTATGGTGAAAATTGAGAATGGGAGATAACTTATATTTGAAATCAGTATAAGAGTGTATCACTCTTGGACTAGTTTGATTTCTTTAACTTCGATTTCTACTGCTTCTGGAGTTGGATCGTGGTCGTCTTCTTTATGCATTGACTCTAAGCTAACTATTCCATAAATTTCTATAGTCTCATCTGGAGAGTATTGAAAGTTTTCTTGAGCTATCTCTAAAGTAATTTTATCTTGACCATCTGTAAAGATATAATCATCTTCTCCTGCTTCTTGGTCAATGATCTGACCGCGAATTCTGACTTCCATCTCGTCTTTAGGTTCGGCTAAGATTTCAGAAATACTAGTTAATTCAGTATCTGCTAAGACTGGGGGAATAAATATCAGATTACTAGCAGCTATTAAACAAGTGACAGAGGTTGTCAAAAAGTTTTGCATGAGTTTTGTACTTCAAATAAAATTAACTAATCATAACTCTCTTTGCCTTTCCCATTTCAGAAGAAAATCGAAAAAAGAGTAATTAGGGCTTGCTGAAAAAGTCATAATTCTCGGTGGCGATAGAGCTTAGGTGTTAGGTGGTAGGTATTAGGGGAATTTTAGTGCAAAAATAGCTCTCCAATAATTTTTAAAAGTGCAAGAGTTTTGAGCTTATAGATTTGAAATTAATCTTATTAAGCAGAAAAAAAGAAGGCAAAGTTAACTTTCACCTTCCTATAACCAATAAGTAGCTATCTATATAGTGTGGTTTCTAAGCATCATCAAGAGCAAGAATACCAGGTAATTCTTTACCTTCAAGTAACTCTAGACTTGCACCACCACCAGTAGAAATGTGACTCATTTTATCTGCCACACCTACTTTTTCTACCGCAGCTACAGAATCACCACCACCAATAATAGTGATAGCGTCCTGTTTACCTGCTAAAGTATTAGCGATCGCTTCTGTACCTACAGCAAATTTATCAAATTCAAACACACCCATAGGGCCATTCCAAATTACCGCTTTACAATCAGCTAAAGCATCTTGGAATACTTTGACAGAATCAGGACCAATATCTAAACCCATCCAACCATCGGGAATATCATTAATACTGACAGTTTTAGAATTAGCATCGGGAGCAAAGTTATCTGCTATAACTACATCGGTAGGTAATAACAATTCAACCCCTAATTCTTTAGCTTTGGCTTCTAAAGATTTGGCTAACTCTAATTTATCTTCTTCTACCAAAGATTTACCGACGCTTAAACCACGAGCTTTATAGAAAGTGAAAATCATACCACCGCCAATAAGCAGTTTGTCGCATTTTTCTAGTAAAGTTTCAATCACCCCAATTTTACTAGAAACTTTAGAACCACCAATAATGGCTGCTAGAGGACGCTGAGGATTATCTACGGCATTTTGTAGATAGTTTAATTCTTTCTCAATTAAATAACCAGCTACACTAGGTTTGAGGTAGTGAGTTACTCCCTCTGTAGAAGCATGAGCGCGGTGAGCAGTACCAAATGCTTCATTTACGTATAAATCCGCGTTAGAGGCTAACTGTTTAGCAAATTCGGGGTCATTTTTCTCTTCTTCAGCGTGGAAACGGAGATTTTCCAGTAATGCTACTTGACCATTTTCTAATTTATTGACAGTAGCAGTAACTTCATCCCCTACACAATCATCACATTTAATAACGTCTTGTCCGAGTAACTCGGATAGACGTTTAGCCACAGGAGTTAAACGTAATTTTTCTTTTACTTCTCCTTTGGGACGACCCATGTGGCTACAAAGAATAACTTTACCACCTTTGCCAATTAAATCTTTGATTGTTGGTAAGGCTGCCCGAATACGGGTATCATCAGTAATGCTTCCCCGATCGTCTAGCGGTACATTAAAATCTGCTCTAACTAAAACTTTTTTGCCTGCTACATCTGCTTCTGCTAAATTGGCTATCGTTTTTTTTGACACAGCTATTTTCCTCCTCTTGCGGTTGAGATGATTAAATTTATTAAATGAGCGTACCGCTACTTAAAATTAGATTTTCCCTGAAAAATTAAAACAAACTAAAATTAGGGACTAGCATTAATCTACCAAAGCTTTGCACACAAAGGAAGTATTATCTGCTATCAAAATATTTAAGGTTTGAGTTAGGGAATTTACTTATTATGTAAGAATTGCTAGACCTATATTGCAAATAGGAGTTCAGAAGTTGCAGAAGTTGCAGAAGTTCAGAATAACTCTCTCCCTTCATAAGCTGCGACAACCAAGGAAACTGCGACAATAGGAGCAGTAACTGCCCTGAGAATACGACGACCAAGAGAAACAGGCTGATAATCAAGATCGATCGCTTGCTCTATTTCTGCTTCTGTCCAACCACCCTCACACCCGATCGCTATTACAATTTCTGGATAATATTTATCTTGTAAGCAACTCCATAATGAAAGCGGATTACCACGGGCTACGCAAATATAACGAGCAGTTTCGCTCTTACTAACTGTACTAATTGCTTCTGTGAAACTGACAGGATTTAAGATGGCAGGAACAAATTGTCTTTCTGATTGTTCGGCTGCTTCTGTGGCAATTTTCCGCCAACGTTCCAACTTATGGGGACTAGGTTTGAGTAAAGTGCGATCGCTAATCGTCGGCATAAATGTACTCACTCCTAACTCTGTACAACTCCGTATCACTTGCTCAAAATTATTACCTTTAGGCAACGCAGCAATCAAAGTAATTGATACAGGTAACTCTGTAGCCATATCAATTGTTTCAATAATCTGGGCTGATTCACCTGTAATTTCGGCTAGCCAAGACTTTCCCTGACCATCCATTGCCACAAAGCGATCGCCATTTTGCATTCGTAGCACTCGCTTAAGATAATGCTGTTGTGCGGAAGTCAAAGTAATATGCCCTGATTGCCTTTGTTCGGGAGTTATAACTAAACGATAAACCAAATCTTGTAGAGAAAACTATTTGCCTTTATCAAGCTTATACCATATACAGAAAAAATATCTGCGTCGATCTGCATACTCTATAGCAATCAGAAATTGTATGTGAGAATGTAAATGACAAAGCGGTGCATACTCTGCAAGGGAATGCGCACTAAGAGAGAACCAGTGATATTATCCCGCTTGACGGGACAAAAGACATTAGCTAAAAGAACTAATACTCATGCAACTTCTAAATCGAACTGAATTACCTAAACCAGAAGAAAAAATTACTCTCTATGGTGTTACTTGGCAACAATACGACACTCTAGTTTCTATGTTTATGGATCAATTTCCTGGTTTGCGGATGACTTTTCTGGAAGGAACATTAGAGATTATGGGGACATCTTCAGAACACGAACGACTCAAAAAAATTATTGCTCGTCTACTAGAAATGTATGCTGTAGAACAAAGAATCACTCTCAACGGTTACGGTAATACAACATTTAGAAAAGAAGCAAAACAAAGAGGATTAGAGCCAGATGAATGTTATTGCTTAGGAAAATTAAGAGAAGTACCCGATATCGCGATCGAAATTGCTATAACTAGCGGTGGTATTGATAAGTTATCTGTTTATCAAGGATTGGGGGTAAAAGAAGTTTGGTTTTGGCAAAACAATCAGTTTATTTTATATCGTCTTAGAGAAGAAGAGTATGCAAAAATTGATCGCAGTGAATTTTTACCAGATTTAGATTTAGTTTTACTCAGTAAGTTTGTTAATTACGATGATCAAACCGAAGCTGTAATTGCTTATCGAGATTCCCTATCAAACTAATTTAGACTTGCTCCAGAAATAATGTTGTTAATTTTTGTATCATCAAAGAGTTAAGTAATTTTTTTGATTAAGTGCGATCGTGACTTTAGAACAACTGACTATAAATAATAGCTTTGAGAAATTAGACTGGACTTGGGGAGAACACCAAATTCGTTACACCATTATGGGAGAAGGAAAGCCACTATTACTAATTCATGGTTTTGGTGCTTCTCTTGGACATTGGAAAAAGAATATTCCTGTTTTGGCAGATCGAGGATATCGTGTTTTTGCCCTAGATTTATTAGGTTTTGGTGCTTCTGCTAAGCCAGCTATGGATTACACCCTCGAATTGTGGCAAGAGCAAATCAAAGATTTTTGGTCAGTGCATATTCAAGAACCAACAGTTTTTATTGGTAATTCTATTGGTGGGTTAATTAGCTTAATGTTAATGAGTAATTACCCTGAAATGACAGCAGGAGGTGTAATTATTAACTGTGCTGGAGGTTTAAATCATCGTCCTGACGAATTAAATTTGCCTCTGCGCTTAATTATGGGTGGATTTACCAAACTGGTTAGTTCCCCCATAACAGGTAAGTTTATATTTAACACTATTCGCCAAAAACAGCGTATTCGTAATACTCTGTACCAAGTTTATCGCGATCGCGCTGCGGTAACGGATGAACTAGTAGAAATGCTCTATACTCCTTCTTGCGATCCAGGCGCGCAACAAGTCTTTGCTTCGGTTTTAACTGCACCTGCAGGTTCAACTCCTCAAGATTTACTACCAAAGCGTAAACATCCTCTACTAGTTTTATGGGGTGCTGACGATCCTTGGACACCAATTAAAGGAGCAAAAATTTATCAAGATTTAGCAGCTAATAACTCTGATGTAGAATTTTATTCTATCCCTAATGCGGGACACTGTCCCCATGATGAAAAACCCGAAGTTATCAATCAGTATATTGGTAATTGGTTATCTACTATTTAATAGTCATTAGTATTAACTCTCATTCCCGCTAAAACTGATTTGGGAAAATACTAAATTATGAAACGAAGGGAAATTGGTAGCTATATCGTTACCTTCTTCTCTCGTTATCTCCACAGATTTTGCTGAATTACTTTTTGTACTCAGATAATCTAGCCTGGCTGCGGGAATTTCCAATAAATCCGCTATTTTTTTCTTAAGTGTATCAAGGTCTTCTAAGACAGCATAAATTCGCTCTTCATCATCATTGGCAACAGAGTAGTAAGAGTTTTCACTCTCAGCAAAACTCAACTTTAAATAGATGTAGACTAAAAATCGGAGTATTCCTTGTAACTTATCTAGACTATTATCATTACCTCTAAAAATCTTGCTAAAAATACCTTGATTATTATTACTTTTTTCTCGATCGGGAGGTAAAAACTTGAGTTCGATCGAACCTTGATCTAAAGTAGCAAAATATTGTGCATTTTGAATTCTGCTAAAAACATTTTGCATTAGTTCATAGTCATTATTATTGATTCCCAGAAAGAATATGTTATAGAGATAAATTCCTAACATATGTAAATAGTAAAGACAAGGATTAATATTTTGGTAATATATACACCTTTTTAATTCATTATTAATATTAGCTCTACTAGTAAATAGTGGTTCTAAATTTGTTTCAAGAATATCTGGATTGGGAATAGATTTTAAGGCTATTAATTGGTTTCTAGTATTGACTTCAATTACTTGAAATAATTTATTATGACTTTGGTTTGTTGGCTTAATAACAATCCAATCGTTTCTATTGATTTTATTACCATATTTATCAGAAAAATAATACTTAAATTGATACTTATTGCGATTATCAATAGAATTTTCACCTTCTAATTTTTCCAAAGTTATTTCTCGATGCATATTGGAAAATAATTTAGGTACATAGGGATTTCCTTGATAATTACGCATCATGATTTTAGTGAAAACCAGATCGCTTCTTAAATCATTTTGATAAGCTTGTCGACTTCTATAGACAACAAAATTAGTATCTAAAGTTCTAGACTGATCGGAACTATTTGGTTTTCTAATAATAATATTTTGAGGATGTATTTCAGCAAAGTAAAAACTAGAGGAATTTTCTAAATGAGTTTTAACTAGTTTAGTTAGCTGACTAAAATACCATACTCCTTGTTTGAGACGTCGATCGTATTTTTCTATAGGTATATCTTTAAGATTTTGAAGTGCATCGATAAATTTCTCTTCTCTTTCTGCTGGATAGGGGGGAACAATACCTTTGTAGAGTAAGTTATTAGTTCTCACTATTTTAAAAGGAGCATATTGTCCTTTACCATGACCATCATCTTTGTATAAACCAATGATTTGTTCTAATAAAACATCTGTTGGTTCTTCTTCATCCATTTTGCTAGAATCAAAAAAGGTCTTTTGCGTTTTATACAGTATACATTTCAAAATTAATTCTACAATTTGAATAGGAGCATATTCTGCCGATCTCTGATCTCTAAAAGGCTCGAATATTTTAGTTACCCCTGGTTCATTAGACTCAAAACTATAGACTTTTTCGTAATATTTTATGAGACTATCAACATCAGATTTTTCTGTATCATAATTACTATGAATACTCTCATAAAAACGTTCGGGAGATTCACCACAAGTCAATAAATTAAAAGCTACAGCACCTATACCAAATAAATCCGTTCTTTTTCCCTGAACCTTATAAAAATTAGCCTGAGTTTGTTTCGATGGTTTTAAAATACTTTTATCATTATTATGTAATTCCAGAGTAATTAAAACAGGAGCATTTTTTTGTTCAGATATTTCTACTGTTTGGATTCTATAAGATTTCTGCTTATTTTTACTAAATATTACATAGTCACCTTTTTCAATAATAGTGTCTCTAAATTTTGGATCTCTAATAATTAAATTTCTCTCATAATCGTTAGCAATTTCTACATTAGCAACATCACGAAATTGCTTTTGTTCGGGAGAACGAAAATGGATTGTACCTAACGGTAACTGATCGTATTTTCCTAGTAGAGACTTGGGTTCTAATTGACTTGTTTCTAAAAATCCTAAATCCCCAATAGCACATCTGACATCTTGACCAAAAGACTTAATGAAAATATTGGCTGGCTTTAAATCAAGATGAAGATAATTTGCTTTATGTAAATAATTAAGACCTTGAGCAATATCTTGTAGGTAAGGAAGGATATTGGCTATACGTTGTTCAAAACTCAAACATCTTAACAGATCGTATCCATTAAGTTCATAAATTTTGCTTTTAAGAACTTTTCTATCCTTTTCTAGGGTAACTTCTTGATTAATTGTTTTGTTTGCTTCTAACTTAGAGTCAAATATTTTTTGCTCCAGATAATCATAGCGGACAATACCAGAAGATTGGATCGCATATTTATCAATTCCTGTCTCTAAAAGTTCCTCAAGAGTTTTTTCATATTTTTCCATGACCAGACAATATTCAGATAGTCTTTCAATGGCAATACGCTCTTTTAAGGTGTTGAAAGCTGGAGATTCTTTAAATTTTTTAGTGCCAGCTTCAGTAAGCACAACTCCAGGAATATCGTTAAAGCTACCTAAAGCTTTTCTAATATTTTTAGAAGAGGTTATTTCAGAATCAAAACGTTTTTCGATAATATCTTGGCTGACAGAACCATCATATTCATACAAGATCTTAATGGCATATTCTTTATCATCTTTATCATGAGCAAGATAGACAGAACCATAATTACCATTTCCTAATTCAATTGGTTCTTGATTGGCATCAAGAGTAAAGTAGTAAGTTTTTCCTTCGTTATAGGCTTCTGTTTGAAAAGAGTATTTAATATCTTTAGTTAAATTGTATTTTCGGGGAGAATTAATTTTCGGTTTTTTCTGCCTCTTAATTTGTAGTAAATTCAACCATTCTTCTATTGATTGAGGACGATCTTGAACGTCAATTGCCATTCCTCGTAAGATAGCATAATTAACTCGATCGCTAATCCTCGGATTATATTCTTGAGGAGGCTTTAAGATATCTTCTGGAGATCGATCCAAGGCATGAATAGGAGTTTCTGCTGTTAATAAAAAATAGAAAGTCGCAGCTAAAGAATAAACATCAGTAGCATGGCATATTTGTCTAGTCGATCCTCCACATTGTTCGGGAGAACTATATCCAGGTGTATATATTTTAATAGTGGTAGTAGATTGAAGATTGCCATTACTGAAGTGTTTTGCTGTACCAAAATCAATAACAATCACTCGATCGCTATCATGATTTAACATGATATTAGAAGGTTTGATATCACGATGAATAAATTCAGCTTCGTGATGCAAATAGTTCAAAGCTTGACCTATCTGATAAATGTATTTTAATGCTTCTGCTTCTGTCAAAGCTCCGTTTTCTCTTATATATCGATCGAGATCTTTTCCTTTTATGTATGGTAGAAAAAGACACCAACGATGATCGATCTTCTCAAAAAAATTGGCTTTAATTATATAAGGATTATTTATTCCTATTAGCTTGGTAAATTCTTTGATTAGTACATCTTCTGCATAAGTTTTAATCGAAGAATTAGTATTAATAGTTTTGATGGCAACTAGTTCACCTGAATCTCTAGCTTGAGCTAAATAAGTAACACCAAAGCCACCTTCGCCAAGAACACGTTTAATAATATAGTGGCCTCTTTCTGTTAAAATTTCTTTCTCTAAAGACCAGTTATTCATAGCGCAGTATTTAGTAACTAACTGTTGTTCTTTCTGTGTATTGTAAAATGCTTCATCTCTAGAGATTTGTTATTTTTGATTTTCTTTACAAAAAATTTATATATCTAAATTCTTTTTCAGTATATTCACTCAAGAATATACATATGTACTTATGTTTTTATTGAGCAATTACACGTATTTATCTTATCAAAAAAAGCAAAAGAGACTTTTGAGAGAGAACTATAGTTAGTATTACTTTAATAACAGCTAGATTTTGCTATCTATACTACTTTTTCTAACCAAATAATTACTTTCAGGTTCTTAGCTTTTAGTTTATATCTTAATAGATAGTTCAAATAGACAACAGCTTGACAGCAAAGGTAGTTCCTTCTCCTATTTGAGAACGAACAGAGATACTACCACCCATCCCTTCTACTAAAGTTTTGACGATCGATAGTCCTAATCCTGTACCACCAGAGCGATTACGAGCTTCGTCAACTCGATAAAAACGTTCAAAAATACGGTTTTGCTGTTGCAAGGGAATTCCCATACCGCGATCACATACTTGAATTATAGTCTGCTGTTGTTGCTGCTGGACTTTAATATTTATGGCTTGTTCTTCGTCAGAATATTTAACAGCATTATCAATTAAATTTAGTAATACTTGTTTAAGACGATTGGCATCTGCTTTAACTTGAACTAGCTGATGGGGAAGCTCAATGTTAATTTGATGGTTGCTATACTGTTTAGTCATTCCCACTACTTCTTCTATTAAGTCATTAAGAATAACCGACTCTAACTGAAAATGCATTCTGCCACTATCTGCCCTCGCTAAATCTAATAAATCCTGCAATAATTGAACAGTGCGATCGGCTTCTGAAGAAGCAGTAGTTAAGGCTTCTTTTTGAATTTCTGTTAAATTGTCACCACGGCGCAAAGTACTTTGCAAATAACCAGAAATAATAGTTAGAGGTGTTCTTAATTCATGAGATACATTGCTAAGTAATTCTCTTTGATGTTCCCAAGCTTCAGAAAGACGAACTAACATTTCATCAAAAGTGTCTGCTAATTCTCTCACTTCACTAGGAGCATTTTCTAAATGAATATGAGCCTCACTCAATTTATCGGCAGATACATTTTCTGTTAGTTGACTAATTCTTTTTAATGGTCTAATTAAATAGTTGATATAGTGCGCAATAGTCAAAGTCATCACCACAATCATAATGAAAGTAGCAATACTCAAACTACGCATCAAATTAAGAAACATCACTTGATCTTTAGTAATGTCTTGAGCAATAAATAAATCACCCAAATATTTATCATCTACTTTCAGAGGTGTGGCACACATCAGCCAGTAACTTCCATTTAAATCTCTTACTTGGGGAATAGGAGGAACATTGTTTAAGGGTAGTAAAATTTCTCCTATGCCGTCTTTTTCTAAGTCAGCAGCTAAAGCAGTTACTTGACCTGAATTAGTTTTTACCCAAAGTAATTTATCTGCACTGGCTAGATTGTCGATCGCTTTTTGGGTAGCTACGGGTAGAGTAGCCATTTCTGTATAAATTTTGACATCTTGAGGAAAACGCTCGGCAATATATTTAATATTTTCCTTGTGAGTAACTATTAGAATGTGTTGCATTCGCATACCAGTCCAGATAGCTAAACTTCCTAATCCAATAGCAGAAAAAAGAGCCATTCCTACTGTCAGACGAACTCTTAAAGAAGAAGAATCAAATTTGTTTCTCAATTTTTTTATATTTATTAATTTGTTTGCTCTTAATTTCATTAATTTAAAATTTAGAACAGATAGTATATATAAAACTTTACTTCTAGTATTACGAACAATCCTGAGAAGCTCATGATAAATAGATGGGAAAATGCCAGAATTATTTTAATAGAGTCAGCGTTACTCCGCCGTAAAAGCGATGCGACCCTGGCGAGGTTTCCTCGCCAAGGGAACGCGCATCAAGACACGACGGAGCGAAGGTCGGCGTTCCCTTGCGGATTAAAAATTCCGCGGGGTCCGACCTCTGCGCTGACTGGTGTTCCCCAGTAAAGTAACTATGATTTAGCTGGTAACTGCTATGGTACAAGCCCCAATTAAAATAACAACTCAAGAATTAGCTCAAACAGCGATCGATTTAATTCGTCAAGCTGATTGTGAATACGGAGATATACGTATTTGCACCTATCGTAACCAAAGTTTAACTGCTCGTGATCGCTCTTTAAATAATCTAGCAGACAATGTTAGTTCAGGTTTTGGAGTACGAGTACTTTTAGATGGGGCATGGGGTTTTGCTGCTTCTCATCGCCAGAATCTATCAGAAGTAAGGAGAATTGTTAATCTAGCAGTAGAAATTGCTAAGGGTAGTCGTCTAACTCAACAAGAACCAGTTAAGTTAGTTCCTGTTGCTGCTTATCAAGATAAGTATGTTACTCCTATTAAAATCGATCCTTTTTCTATTCCTATTGCTGAAAAAGCCGAATTATTACTTAACATTAACGAAAAACTACTCAGTTATAGCGATCGAGGATTAAAGAAAGCCTTTTCTTTTTTACGCTTTACTCAAGAAGATAAATTTTTCGCTTCTACAGAAGGTTCTCTCATCGAACAAACTATTTATCGTAGCTATCCTGGTTATGGCTGTACTGTAGTAGCTAATGGAGATGCTCAAGGTAGAAATTACGAGCGTCCGCCTTTAAATATCGGTTACGAACATATCGATAAAGAAGATTTATTAGGTAATATAGACCGAATAGCCCAAGAAGCGATCGAGAAAGTTCATGCCCCTGAACTTGATGGCGATTCTCGCACTACTCTAATCCTCAAACCTACTAACCTCTTTTTAACTATTCACGAATCTGTAGGACATCCCACCGAATTAGATAGAGTTTACGGCTACGAAGCCAATTTTGCTGGTACTAGCTTTGCTACTACAGATAAACTGAATAAACTCCAGTATGCTGCTCCTTGGGTTAATTTTGTTGCCGATCGTAATCAAACTAACGGGCGTAGCACAGTAGCTTACGATGATGAAGGAGTACCCGCTCAGAAGTGGTATGTCGTCAAAGATGGTATTCTCAATGATTATCTTACCGATCGCGAAACTGCCTATAGACTGGGACGAGAAACTAGTAATGGTAGTGCTTACGCAGATAGTTGGGCAAGTGTGCCGATGGTGCGTATTCCCAACTTAGGTTTAGAACCAGGCAAAAAAGGAGGTGAGCATACAGCTAGTTTAGCAGAAATGATCGAAAATACCGAAGATGGTATTTTAATCGATGGCATTGGTAGCTATTCGATCGATCAACAAAGGCGCAACTTTCAGTTTGGTGGAGATGCTTTCTGGAAAGTAAGCAAAGGTAAAATTGTTGGTATGCTCAAAAATGTTACTTACCATAGTATGACTACCGACTTTTGGAATAGTGTAGATGCGATCGCTCCTGAGTCGGAATGGAGGCAATGCGGTACGAATATGTGTGGTAAAGGCGAACCCATGCAACTAGCACAGATGACTCACGGTTGTGTCCCTGTCAGAGTAAGGGATATTCAAGTTGGTAAAACATCTTAATCGTTAATAAGATTTTTAGTAGAGGGGATTCGTGAGGTAGCGTGTTGGGCGGGTTCCCAAGGTAGCGCGTTGCGGTGAAGTACTTGCGGTGGGTGGGTTCCCCGACTTGAGCAAAGTACTGAACCCGAAGGGGGGTTCCCCCCGTTATAGCGACTACCGCCGACTTGAAGCGACTACCGAACCCAAAGGGCGAATCGCCCCTACTAATTTTTCAACCATTCTTCTTTGGTAATGCCTAATTTATTTTCCTCTACCCATTGACCCTTTTTCATAAAGCCTTGGGGTATATACTCTATAAATGTCATACCAACTTTTTTTAAAACTTTTTCACTTTTGTGATTCCATAGTACATAACAAGATTCAATTTTTTCTGCTCCCAATACCTCAAAACCCAGTCTAAGAATGGCTCGAACCGATTCTGTCATATAGCCTTTTCCTTGTTCTTGGGGATGCAGCCAAAATCCTGTAGTCCATGCTCGATCGGAGTCTTTCCTGATGCTAATTCCGCCTAGTGCCTTGTTGTTTTCTTTCAAGTAAATAATAAATGAGTAGCTCTTTCCTTCATTCCATGTTTTAGTTACTCTCTCTTCATAGCCTTCTATCAATTCAGCTTCATTCTCTGGCGCATCCCATAAAAGTCCATCATTAAATCCTTTATATCTGGTTGCTGAGAAAATAAAAGGAATATCCTCTTTTTTGAGTTGTCTCAGCTTGCATCTGTCAGTTTCGAGAATTATATCTGGAGATAAGACCATATCCTTGTGATTCTTAATAACAAAAGACATTGAGAGTATCAAACTACAGCAACTATAAATAATCTTCGGAAAGGAAATAAAGTTTGACCGTTAGCTTTTACAGGGTAAGCTTTACGCAAGCGTTTGCTATATTCAGACAGAAATATTGCTTGCTCTTCATTGTCTAGAGTGTTCAGAATAGGTCTAAGACCAGTTCCCCTTACCCACTCTAATACGGGATCTTCTCCTTCAAGGATCTGTAGATATTCAGTTTCCCAGATATCGATTTGAGTAGCTTGTTCAGAGAGAAAATCGTAGTATGATTCTTTATCTTCAACCCACTTACGAGCAATGGCGTTTCTCAATTCTTCAGTCCCTATGGGTGCGCCATTGATACCTCCATTTGCCAGGGTTTCTCTCATTAGGCGATGAGAAGGCATTCCCCAACTCAGAGGCATTTGCACAGCTAGACAGCCTCCTTTGTTTAGCATTTCCAGTAATTTAGGAAATACTTGGTTGTGTTGGTTTAACCATTGAAGGGTTGAGTTTGAATAAATTAGATCTATTGGTTCATTGACAGACCAATTGCCAATGTCCTCCTTAACCCACTTAACTTTACTTGTTTCAGTGGCAGCTTTTTTCAACATCTCATCAGAGTTATCGAGTCCGTATACTGTAGCAGATGTCCAACGTTCAGATATTATTCTGGTTATATTACCCGAACCACAACCTAAATCGTAAATCACTTTAGGGGAGCTTATCTTTACTCGCTCTAAGAGTTCCAAAGCTGGTCTAATTCTATGATTTGAAAATTTTAAATACTGTTCTGGATTCCAAACAGTACCAGCAAATGTACCTTGATGAAATTGTTCTGACATATTAATTCCAACAATTAGCGATTAGCCATTAGCAAAATAACACTATATCTATTTCCCAGGAATTAATCCCCGCCTACCTTCCAAGATAGATAATTTCAGGAAATTATGTAAATGTTCTATGTATTCGTTATCAGCTAAGACTTCTAGTTGTTCGATCGCTTTAGTTAGAGGAATATAGTCATTATAAAGAAGACGAAAAGCTTTTTTTAACTTTTTAAAATCTGTGGGTGTAAAACCTCTTCTTTTCAGTCCAACTAAATTGAGCGATCGCACTTTAGCTGGATTTCCCTCGACTAACATATAGGGTGGTACATCGCGACTGATCCTACTCATTCCTCCCACCATTGCCATCCGTCCAATATGGACAAATTGGTGAATACCCAGAACACCACTTATTACTGCCATCGATTCTATCTTGACATGACCAGCCATAGCCACATTGTTAGCAATAATTACTTCGTTTTCGATAACACAATTATGACCAACGTGAGTGTAAGCCATAAGCAGATTATCATTGCCGATAATTGTTGCTTCTCCTTCTTCTGTGGCTCGATTAATAGTAACGTATTCTCGGATACGATTGCGATCGCCAATTTTGACCCAACTAGCTGCCCCTTTATATTTTAAGTCTTGAGGCTCTAAGCCAATAGCTGCCCCAGGAAAAATCGAGTTATTTTCCCCAATTTCTGTTAATCCTTCAATGACAACATGAGAGCCTATAGTTGTATATGCACCTATTTTAACTCCTGCGGAAATGACGGCATAAGGGTCTACCCGAACTGTGGGATGAAGTTCGGCATCTGGGTGAATGACAGCAGTAGGATGAATTAAAACACTCAAAAGGATATCTCCAAGGGGCTGCGGTTTTTAAGTAAGAAGTCTCCGAATAAAGAAGTTAGTAGAGTTCAGAATAATGTTTGAGTTAAATTCTAATGACTATAGAAGTTTAAAGTTTTGTATTTAAAACCAGTTTAACTACCAGTTCTTTCTGAACTTCTGTAACTCCTGACTCCTGAACTACTTTTTTATTAAGAAAAATTACAGCTTACAGCTTACAGGAGAGGATGCTAATCAATCAAGGAAAATAACATTTCTCCCTGTACAGCTAATTGACCATCTACCTCTCCTTTGCCCTGCATTTTCGCGATTCGATTGCGTTTTAAAGATAAAAGTTCAACAGTCATAATTAATTGATCTCCAGGAACTACAGGACGGCGGAAACGGACTTTATCAATTCCCGCAAAAGCAAAAAATTTACCTTTCATGCCTGGTAATTGAATTAACACAACTCCACCTACTTGTGCCATAGCTTCCACCATTAATACTCCAGGCATCAGAGGACGATTGGGAATATGTCCTGGGAAATAAGGTTCATTAAAGGTGACATTTTTTAACCCTACAGCTTTTTCTCCTGGTGTAAATTCCAGAATTCTATCTACCAGGGCAAAGGGATAGCGATGGGGCAATATTTGCTGAATTTCTTCAACGGTCAAAGTTTGTTTGCTAGAAGCTTGTTCTTGGTTTTCGATATTAGTTGTTTCAGTAGAATCGGTAACAGTTGACATTTTAAATATTAGACTTTGGGTAATAAGTTGATTATGGGCATTGGGGGAAGGGATGGCAAGATTTTCTCTTCAGATCAACAGCTACAAGCTAGTTAGCTTGGCTAATTCTTGCGCCAGTTGGATATGTAGTTTATGACTGGCTTTGTATGCGACAAAATGAGCTTGAGGCAATTTGCCCAGTAAACTAATATCCCCCACTAAGTCTAATAGTTTATGACGGGCTGGTTCGTTAGTAAATCTTAAGGGTGGATTTAACCAACCTTCTTGACTACAAACCAGAGCGTTATCTAGGCTCCCACCTTTGATCAAACCTGCTTTCTGTAAATGTTCTATCTGTTCTGCTAAACCAAAAGTACGGGCAGGAGCGATCGCTTCGGCAAAATTCCCTTCTTTTATACTCCAACTATGCCATTGATTGCCAATAGCTTGATAAGGAAAGTCAATACCATAGGTAAAACGAGTCTCAGGGGCTGGTAGGGCAGCAACAAAGGCATCTTCTTGGTGTATCCAGATGGGGGAGGTAGGAGAGATGGGGGAGGTAGGGGAGATGGGGAAGATGCCTACAGAAGCGATCGCTTCTGTCCATATTTTTGCCGATCCATCTAGTAGAGGTACTTCTGCACCATCAATTTCGATCTGGGCATTATCTACACCACTAGCAGCTAAGGCAGCAAGTAAATGTTCTACAGTTCTTACTTTGGCTTCCCCTTGTGCTAACTCTGTGGATAAAGTTGTTTGACTTACCGCTTCTATGGAAGCTGGAATAATTGGTCGATCGGGTAAATCTACTCTAACAAAATACCTACCTGCATCTGGCTTAGCTGGCATTACCCTAACTGTAGTAATCACACCAGAGTGTAATCCTACTCCCGATAACTCAAAAACATCTTTAATAGTATTGTTCATCTACTTAACTGCTCACTGTTAACCGATCGCTGTTAACTGTTAAAACCTTTCTCCAATGCCAAAATGAATTCGACTATCTCCTTCATCATTAATGGCATAATCTACTCGAATTGGGCCCAGAGGAGACTGAACTCTGACCCCAAGACCATAGCCAAAGCCATTCCCTGGTAAATCTCTTTCTACAGAGGGACTGCCTGGAACATTATCATCAGAACCAAGAGTAGTACCATAATCAAAAAAGAGTGCTCCACCAACTACAGAAAAAATAGGAAAGCGATATTCTGCTGTAGCTTGTAAAAAGCTTCGTCCACTACCGACTTCTCCGTCAGGAAAACCGCGAACTGAGTTACTACCCCCCAAAACAAAGGCTTCATAAGGAGGTAAATCTCCCAGAACCGTTCCTGCTTGGACATTAAACGCTAGGGCTTGAGGCCCATCGCTAAAGTTAATTATTTGAGCAGGAATATAGTAGCTGTAACTACCTCGTAAACGATTGAATAGGATACTACCAGAACCAATGGGAACAGTTTGGTCTACACTTAATCTTAATAAAGAACCTTGAGTTGGTTGCCTAGGATTATTCCGTCGATCGCGAGTTGCTCCGAAACGGAAGATAAAGAGATCATCTTTCCCACTATCACTGAAAGCCAAATTTTCTCCACCATCTTCATCTATCCGAGAAATAGGAGATAGATCGCCATCACTATTGTTTATTTGAACCCGTTGATACTGAAATCCTGAGGATAAAGTCCATTTTGGTCGAGAAAAGGGATCGTCAGCTAGGGGACGAGAAAAATTTATTCCTCCTCCTGTTCTGACTACACGAGGACTATCATTACCATCTTCTGTTCTAATATCTTCATCATCCCCATCAAATACGAGGGAGATTGAACGACGGCGGAAACCATTAACGGTATAAGAAGTACGATTGGGATCGCCAGCAATCCAAGGGTCGGTAAAGCTAATATCAAATAATAACTCTCTTTCCCCCAATTGAAATTCTGCTCCGAGAGTTTGGTTATTTCCCCCTAGATTTTGCTGTTGATAACTAACAGTACCAAATAAGCCACTAGAAGAACTGATCCCAGCACCAGCAGCGATCGAACCAGTACTACCTTCTACTAAATCTACATTGACTATTACTTTACTAGGATCGGTACCTGGACTAAAAGAGAAACGAGCATCTTCAAAAATACCTAAACCAAAAACTCGCTGTAAATCTCTCCGTGCAGTATCTTGCTTAAAAACATCTCCTGGTTTTAATTGAATTTCTCTAGTGACGATAAAATCGCGGGTATTTCCTTCGGCGGGTTCATTTTCTTCATCGAAAAACCGCACATTAATATCTTCAATTACTCCTTCTGCTACCACTAAAGTTACAGTTCCATCACCAGATACTCTGGGAGAACCAACAACCTGGGCTAGTTCATAACCATTGTCAGAGTACCACTGGTTTAATTGTTGTATTCCATCTTGTAACTCTCTTAGATTAAGAATTTCTCCATAGCCATCGCTAAAAGTTTCTTCTATTACTTCTGGTGGTAAAACTCGGCTTTCTGCATCAGCAGGTACTGTTTCTACGGCTACTTGATTCAGAATGGGATTAGGTTCAACTAAAAAAGTGATTCGCACCCCTAAAGGTGTATCTGACGGTGTTACCTGAACGTCTTGAAAAAATCCTGTAGCGTAGATGGCATTAACATCTTCTTGTAGTTGAGAACGAGTAGTAGTTCTGCCTGGTTCAGTCTCGATGGTATTGTAGACAAGATCGATTATTTCTGCATCTGCACCGACTACATTTACTTCTGCTACCAATACACGAGGTTCTGCTGGTGGTTGTGATTCAGGTGGATTAGCTCTAGATGGTTCTTCTGTCGGTTCTGAAGTAGGATTCTCTGGTGATTGGGCTTGAGTTATTAACTCTTTCTGAGGAAAAATGGGTTCTAGGGTAAATTTGGATTTTTCTGCCTTTAGCTGCTCTAAAGTTAGTTGTTGGTTCAAAGTCAGAATCTGCTTTGTATCTGTAGAGCTATTAGAACCAGAAGATAAGCTAACAGTGTGTGCTTTAGCTATCATTGGCATTCCTAGAGTAGATAACGTTATTACCAAACGTAATAAAGTAGGGGACAAACGTACTTTTTTTTGTTGCTTTAACACTTCCACACACCCAATAAAAAATAATGTAAGAGTTTTTTTGCTTGCTAGCGATCGATTTTAACTCTAGAACTGTTCAAAAAATATAAACTAGGGAATACAGACCATTTTGCGGTGCAGATGTTCCTCCTCTAATTAGTAATACTCAATGTGTTTTTACTCGGCACCTCTGTACGGACAGTTATTGAACTGCCTCTTATAGCTACGACAATTCTTTAACCTTCCCTAAAACCCTAGCTTGTACTTCTTGATAGGCTGATTCTACTTGTCCTAAATCTTTACGAAAACGGTCTTTATCCATCACTCTCGCTTGCGGGTCTGTTTCTGTCTGATCCCACAACCGACAAGTGTCAGGACTAATTTCATCAGCTAATAAAATTTGCCCTTGATTATCTAAACCAAATTCTAATTTAAAATCGACTAAGGTAATTTGACAACTAGTAAAAAAATCTTGGAGGTGTTGATTAATTTTCTTAGCCATCTCTTCGATGACGGCTAATTGTGCTTGACTAATTATATCTAGTAAAAACAAGCGATCGCGAGTTAATAAAGGGTCTCCTAATTCGTCATTTTTCAGGTAATATTCCACCAAAGAGGATGGTAATATTGTTCCTTCCCTCATGCCAGTTTGTCGGCAAAGACTTCCTGCTGCAATATTTCTGACGACTACTTCAAGGGGAATAATCTCAACTGTCTTGACTCGCATCTGATTAGGCGCAGGACAGTCAATATAGTGAGTAGGAATACCTAAAGATTCTAACCATTGAAATAAAGCTGCTGAGACAGTACAGTTTATTTCCCCCTTTCCTTGTATTTGACCTCGCTTCTGGGCATTAAATGCTGTAGCATCATCTTTATAACAAGTAAGTAAAACTTTTGGATCATCTGTCGAATAAAGGATTTTGGCTTTTCCTTCGTAAAGTTTTTCTGTATGTAGCATAATTTAGGTGGGAATCAAAATTTGGGAAAGATAAAATAAGGAAGAAAAGTTAATTGTTTAACACTTTTACCTTTAGAAGTTTTAAGCTACAAGCCCTTCGGGTTCAACACTTATTGCTCCGTCCTACACGCCGAGAAAACCTCAGCGTGGGCGGTGCGCTCTGCTCAAGCGGGGTTCCCCCCTTCTCAGGCAAAAGCTTTGGTCAACTGTTAAGGTAGATATAATTTGAGCCAGAAAAATTTCTTTTTCTGGTATAAATCAAAATCATACAATTATTTAGTACTATCGAATAGCATTGATATTATGCCTATTAAATACTAAAGATAAAAAATTTTTGAACAATAAATCTCTATTAGAAAGCAATCTATGAACTCCAATCAAGATGAATATAATTTTCTCCATCCTCATTATCCTTATCGGGGTAAAGTCAAACCAGAAAATCTAGTATTCAATGCAAATTTACAAGAGTTTGCCCAAAAGGTGAGCTATATTTGCAATCTGGAGACGGGCGGTAAAATACCCCCTGAAGATGCTTACAAGCAGATTAAATCTTTATGGAAAGAAGTCAAGCGCAGCAAGAAAAAACTAGGAATTGGCAAAGAGCCTTTAGAAGAGAATAAAGAATAGGGAGTAGGTAGAGACAAGGCATGCCTTGTCTTTACTAGAAAGTAGGAAGTAGCGAGTATTCAGCTTTAGTGTATAAATACTAGTAACTGATAACTAATAACTAAAATGTCTCGTTCTAAAGCTTTACAATACTATAT
The DNA here is from genome assembly GCA_030065155.1 of Xenococcaceae cyanobacterium MO_188.B29. Lineage (GTDB taxonomy): Bacteria > Cyanobacteriota > Cyanobacteriia > Cyanobacteriales > Xenococcaceae > JASJDJ01. The sequence continues at coordinate 24,538 of JASJDI010000005.1, read as the reverse complement.
CACTGCTCGTTTGTTATTAGCTCCCTTAATGTTGTGGACAATCACCACAGTAGTATTTTTACTTTTAAGAGCTACACCAGGAGATCCGGCCGATGCTATTTTGGGAATTCGTGCTCCTGAAGCTGCTAAGGTAGCACTCAGAGAACAGTTGGGTTTGAACGATCCTCTTTGGTTACAATATTGTAATTATCTAAAAGATTTACTTCATTTCAATTTAGGTAGTTCCCTCACTAGTCGTGGTTTACCCGTGTGGGATGTAATTCAGCAATATTTCCCAGCAACGGTAGAATTGTCGTTTTTTAGTATGGCAGTAGCCGTAGTTATTGGTGTTAGCGTCGGTATTGTTTCTGCTTCTTTGCCTGGCACTTGGTTTGATGTAGGGGGAAGACTATTTGGTATTATCACTTATTCTCTACCCCTATTTTGGGTAGGTATGGTCTTGCAGTTAATTTTTTCTGTGCAGCTAGGTTGGTTTCCCTTGGGTACTCGTTTTCCCATTAGTGCTTCTCCACCTCCTAGTTTGACTGGCTTGTACACCCTTGATAGTCTACTAACAGGTAATTTCGGTTTATTTTTTACGGCTTTGTATTATCTTGCTCTGCCTAGTACTACTTTAGGTATTCTGCTGAGTGGTATTTTTGAGCGAATTGTTCGGGTTAATCTCAAGCAAACTTTACAAGCAGACTATGTAGAGGCAGCTAGAGCCAGAGGAATTCCTGAAAAAACGATTATTATCTCTCATGCTTTCAAAAATGCCCTGATACCAGTAATTACGGTTTTAGGATTAACTTTTGCTGCCTTATTAGGTGGTGCAGTATTAACAGAAGTTACTTTTTCTTGGCCTGGACTAGGTAATCGTTTGTACGAGGCTATTTCTTTGCGAGATTATCCAACCGTACAGGGAATTATGGTCTTTTTTGGCATAATTGTAACGATCGCCAGTATCTTAATTGATTTAATTAATGCCTATATCGATCCCCGTATTCGTTATTGATGATTTATTGAGATTTTCTGTAATGATTTGTAAAAATATTTTAGCTTTTCTCCATCTCTTCTACTGACTTAGGTACACCTGCCGTCAGGATATCATGTCCATCCTCAGTAACTAAAACATCATCTTCGATCCGAATACCGATACCTTTCCAATGATCGGGAATCTCTGGTTGTCCCTCAGCAGGTTGAATATGGGGAGAAATGTAAATTCCTGGTTCTACGGTTACTATATGACCTGGTTGTAGAATTTGCCAAGTTTCTTCATTATGCTTATACACCCCAACATCATGAACATCCAAGCCTAACCAATGTCCAGTACGGTGCATATAAAAAGGTTTATATTTTTCTTCTTTAATTATTTCCTCTAAATCCCCTTTAAGTAATCCTAAATCGATTAATCCTTGTACTAAAACACATACTGCCATATCATGAAACTCATTGTAGGGTTTTCCTGGCTGTACTTCCTCGATCGCTTTTAGTTGAGCTTCTAAAACTAGTTCATACAAGATTTTTTGCTCAGAGGTAAATTTACCGCCGACAGGAAATGTACGGGTAATATCGCCGTTATAATAGCCATAGGAACAACCAGCATCAATAAGTAATAATTCATTATCTTCCATAGCGCGATCGTTCTCGATGTAGTGAAGAACACAAGCATTAGCACCAGAAGCTACGATGGAAGGATAGGCAGGTCCCATACCCCCCTCTTGACGGAATGTATGCTCAATTTCTGCTTGTACCTGATATTCATATACTCCAGGTTGGGCAAACTCAAAAGCACGGTTATGAGCTAAAGCAGATATTTCTGTTGCTTTTCGCATCATGGCTATTTCTGCGGGACTTTTCAGCAACCGCATAGGAAAAGTAATTGGTCTAGTATCTTCTATAGCTAAAGGAACAGTGCCCCTTTTTTGGTATCCTGCCATTAATCCTTGCCAATGAGATATAATCAGATTATTAAAATGGCGATCGCGTCCTAAATGATAATAAATGCGATCGGCATTCATTAAATACTGGGGTAGTTTTTCATCTAACTCTTCTATAGAATAAGCTTCATCTGCACCATAGATTTCTTTAGCTGCATCTACCCCACAACGATAACCAGTCCAAGTTTCTTTTTTGGGGTCTTTTGGTTGTACAAACAAGACATAACGATGTTCTTCATGATGGGGAGCAAATACTGCCACGGCTTCTGGTTCGTTAAATCCCGTTAGATAATAAAAATCACTATCTTGACGATATACATACTCTACATCGTTGTGCATGACTGCCATAGGTGCGCTGCGAAAAATAGCCGTCCCATTCCCAACTTTTGTCATTAACTGTTCTCGGCGTTGCTGATACTCTCTTTTGTCAATTCCCATCGGTTTGTGTTGGTTAGTATTTCTGTTTATTATGACTTCTTTCTCAGTTTGTTTAAGACTTATACAAGAAGACTATTGTATTCTTATAATCTGAGTGAGTTTATTTTCTTTCTATCTTATATTCGTTGATCCATGAAATATTTTCTTCGACTGGGTATCTTTCTGTTACTGTCAATTCTGTTATTGTTGCCATTACCTGTACAAGCAGCAAGTTCATCTTCTGTGACACCATCTACTTTTAGCGAAGAGGATTTAAAAAATGGAGATTTTGCCAATAAAGAGCTAACTTTTGTAGATTTCGCCAAAGTTAATCTAGAATCGGCTAATTTTAGTAACTCTGACTTAAGAGGTGCTGTTTTTAATGGCTCTAATTTGACTAACGCTAACCTAAAAGGCGCAGATTTCAGTTATGGCTTTGCTTATCTAACTACCTTTGATGGTGCAGATTTAAGCGATGCTATTTTTCAAGAAGCAATTTTATCTTTTTCTACGTTTAAAGGGGTAAAAGCTACTGGTGCTGATTTCAGTTTAGCTGTTTTAACCAAATTACAATTAAAACAACTCTGTGCCAATGCTTCAGGTACTAATTCTAAAACTGGAGTAGATACTCGCGAATCTTTAGGGTGTCCTTAGCAATAATCAGGGGACTAGCTTTTATAAGCTGCCCCTAAATATAGCTCTCCTACTTTAGGATCGTTTAATAACTCTTCTCCTGTGCCACAATAGCGATCGCGACCATTTTCTAAAACATAGCCTCTATGTGCCATCATTAGAGCCTTTTTGGCATTTTGTTCTACTAAAACGATCGCTTTACCTGTTTGATTAATAGCTTTAATTTGTTCAAAAACACTATTAACTAAAATAGGCGATAAAGCTGCTGAAGGTTCATCAAGTAAAAGCAAATCGGGATCGAGCATTAAAGCTCTCCCCATCGCTAACATTTGCCTTTCTCCTCCAGATAGAGTACCTGCCCTTTGACGGCGACGTTCTGCTAACCTGGGAAACATAGAAAACACTGAATCTTTCAAACTTTTGATCGAACCCTGACGAATAAATGCCCCCATTTCTAAGTTTTCTTCTACAGAAAGAGACGAGAACACATTAGAAATTTGGGGAACATAACACATGCCCTGGCGAACAATTTGATTGGATTTTAATTTAGTAATATCTTTTCCTTTGAAAAGAATTGTTCCTTGATTGGGGGTTAAGAGTCCAAAAATAGTTTTTGCCAGAGTAGACTTTCCTGCACCATTGGGCCCAATGACTGCTACTATTTCTCCCTCGGCAATAGAAAAATTAATTCCTTGCAGAATATTCAAATCTTCTATATAACCAGCATAAACATTTTCAATTTCTAAAAGATTATTGGTCATTATCTAACCCGTTTAAATATAAAGTTTCCGTAAAGTTATTATTTTTATTTGGTAAACTGAGTAGCTATTGGTCGGCAAACCCGAGCAAAAATACCTTGTTAATCACAGCTTTACCTTAACTAAATATAAGACTTGAAGCTCAAAATAGGAATCTAGCCCACCCGCGTATTATCCCTTGCTACTTTTGAGATACAAAATGTAAAAAAACAGTATAGGATTTACCCAATACTTATAAAATAAAAATGCAAGGGAGATTTTACATAAGGATTATATTATGAATTTTAAAAGCCTATCACCAATTTGCGCTGGGGTTGTTCTTGCTATGAGTGCCATCCCTGCGGTTGCTGAATCTAACATATCTTCCCATCGTACTATTTTCTGTGAGAATAGTAATGGTACGCTAACCACCATGGCAAGAACAGTGGAAGGAGAAAGTCTTCCTATTTTTCATTGGCAGTCTGAAAGCTTACCTAAATCTTCTAATCTCCAACAACTATGTAATAATGTATCTATTAAGTTAGATAAATATCTTGCTCAAGGCTCTACATTATCTTCCTTTGGTAGTTATGAACAGGTAGGATTACCAACAGTTTGTGCAGAAACTCAACCAGGTAATTGTAGTCTAGTCTTGTTTACTTTAGCTCCTACAGATAATCCAATTAATCAAAGTAATAGGGTACTCGAAGATATTTTAGACGATAACTTAAAACAAAAAAGACAAGTATCTAATATTAGAGGAGTGCAGGCTTATGCCTTTAATATTACTGGAGCAGAATTTTTTAAATTATTGCTGAGGGCATTCTAAATAGTAAATTGCCATAAGCAAGAGAAGTATCTATTACTATTAGTAGAAATTAATGGTCTATTGACCTAAATTCTGTTCTTGTCTAAGCTTGAGATCTATTTCCTCTAACATTTTGATTGTGGGTTGGTAGTTTTGTTCAATGCTCAAAGAGATTTCGCAATTAGTTTTAGCATCCTGATATTGCTTCAATTCATACAATGCTCTGCATTTTTGTGTCCAAGCTAAAAAATAGTCTGGTTGAAGTCCAAGAACTTCCTGAGTTGCCTCAATTGCTTCTTCATATCTACCCATTTTGATCAACACTTGACCTTTGTTATAAAAGGCGCGAGAAGACTGATTATCATCAGCAGCAACTTCTATGGCTTGATTATATTCTTTTAAAGCGTCTTCATACTGCTTTAAACGCTCACGAGCTAGTCCTCGGCAATTCCAAGCCTCAGCAAATTCTGGTTCATGATAAGTAGCTTGAGCGCAAGAAGAAAATTTATCTACATATTTTTTTAACTGCCCTAAAGCATAGCCTCGATTAGTCCAGGCTAGAGCAAAATCAGGTTGAATGTCGACCGCTCGATCGAAAGCCTCAAATGCTTCTTCATACTTATTTTCATGGAGAAATTGATTCCCACTATTGTAGTGATTGATAGCACGAAGCACATTGATAACTCTGGGACCAAGAAGAGCTATTATTGACAGCAGAGAAACGATCGTAGCCCAGAGTAGACTTTTAGAAGAAAAGGGTTGAACAGAAGGTTGATTTTTGGGACTTGGCTGTTGATTGAATCTCTGATTGGGTTTTTGCTTGAGTTTTTTTAGGTCTGAAAGAACTTCATTAATATTTTGATAGCGTTCCCGAAAATCATTTCTGACCATTTTGTCAATAATATCTGCCAAACCAAGATTGCAATTGCGAATACGCTCGCGCCAGCAAATTTCTCCTGTTTGTCGATCTCGTGGTAGCTGATCGGGGTGAAAGCCAGTCATAGCTTGTATAACAGTCATACCCACGGCATAAATATCACTATTTAAACGCGGATCTCCTCTTTGCTGTTCAGCAGACATATAACCAGGAGTACCAATGGCAACAGTTAATAAATTACCTCTACCTTCTGTTAGAGTCATATTGCTTATTTCTTTAACTGCACCAAAATCAATTAGGACAATTTTGCCATCTGTAACCCGTCTAATGAGGTTAGAAGGTTTAATATCTCGATGAATAACCTGATTCTGATGAACAAAGGCTAAAATTTCGAGTATTTCTTCTAGAAAAGCCATAGCCTGCTTTCCGTGCCAAAGATTACTGGGAACTATTTCTACCTGAGCAAGATCCTTTCCCTCAATAAATTCCTGCACTAGATAAAACTGCTTTTCTACTTCTAAATGAGCTAATAGACGAGGAATTTGCGGATGATTACCTAGCTTGTAAAGAACTCTGGCTTCATTATCAAATAATCTTCTTGCCGTTTCTAAAATAAATTTTTCGTTTGATTGAGGCTGAAGTTTTTTGACAACACAGCGAGGATTGTTAGGAAGTTGATTATCTCTTGCCACATAAGTTTCACAAAAGCCTGTTTTTCTCAAGCAATCGATGACTTGGTAGCGTCCTCCTATAAGCTCATCAGACATGGGTTTCGGGAGTTAAATATTTAAGATTTAAATAAGTATTATAGATAGATAACCTTGGTATTATTGCTATTTACTCTTATAGCACAACTATTATAAAGGACTTCTTGAATAGATCTTACTATTATAGATAGACCATAGGACTCTAAAGTTAAAGTTAATCTTCATTAGAGATTAAGTTAACTAAAGGTTGGGTAATCCAACTAAATCCTACTGTTAGTTGATGTTTTAAAGTAGGTAAGCGATATAAATAGATCAGACGACGGGCAATATAAGCGATCGAGCCATCTAATTTCATTCCCAAACCAGCAAGAGTAGCATTATCTACACCCAAAGTCATCATTTCTCCTAAAGGCTGATAGCGAAATGGGAGTAAAGGTCTGTGAGTAAAAGAAGCCCATAAGTTCCAGGCGCAATAATCTGACTGTTGAAAAGCTACTTGAGCAGTTGCTGGTACTTTTTGTCCTGTAGCATCGCGGTTATCAGCTACGTCTCCGAGAGCATAAATATCTTCTTGCTGATTTACTTGAAGAGTTGGTTGCGTGATTAATAGTCCCTCTTCATTGTGTTCTAAAGGTAGTTGCGTAATTAATTCTGAAACTTGATTGCCTACCGTCCACAAAATTATATCTACAGGGATAGTATCAACTTTTCCTTTATAGACTAAAGAAATAGTATCTGCTTCAACTTGTTCGACTTCTGTCTCTAAATCGAGCCATACTCGACTTTGTTCTAGAGCTTTAGTGGCTGCTTCACGGTTAAATTCTGGTGAGTCTTTCAGAATTTTATCGCCTCGATCGATAAGCCGAATTCTCCCTTTTTCTCCTAAGCGATCGGCTAATTTACACGCTAATTCGACACCACTATAACCACCGCCTACAATAGCAACACGAATTTTATCTTGCTCTGCCTCTTCCAATAATCTTAATTTTTCTTCTAAACGATAAGCATCTTGAAGATTACGGAAAGGGATAGCATAATCGATCGCCCCTGGAACATTAGTTAAGGGTGTTTTACCCCCCAGAGCAATCACTAATTTGTCATAACTAAGCTGTCTAGAATCTGCTAGCTTGATGTGTTTATCATTAATATCGATTCCTTTCACCTCTTCTTGGTAGAATACGATATCGGTATTTGCCAAAATTTCAGCAAAAGGTGGGGCAATTTCCCAAGTTTGCATTTCTCCGGTAATTAATTCATACAATAAGGGAGAAAATAAAAAGCGATCGCTCTTATCTATTAAAATTATTTCTGGTTTTTGGTCTTGTTGCCAAGGTAGCTCACTCAGACGTAGAGCAGTGTATAAACCCCCAAATCCACCACCAATGATACAGATACGCTTTTGTTGATTAGTCATAAACAATGCCAGTCTAAGAGAGAAAGTAACTGTTTTCAGGATAACAATACCCGTAGACTTCTTACCTAAATTTCCAAGTCTAACAATATGAGAATTCTATATCCCCCTATTGAACCTTATCAAGAAGGTAAATTAAAAGTTTCTCCCCTCCATACAATTCACTACGAAGAGTCGGGAAATCCTCAAGGACAACCTGTAATCTTTTTACATGGTGGCCCTGGAGGGGGAATTACACCTATGTATCGACAATATTTCGATCCTCAAAAATGGCGAATTGTCATTTTCGATCAGCGTGGTTGTGGACAAAGCACTCCCTACGCAGAATTGAGAGAAAATACTACTTGGGATTTGGTTAGTGATATTGAAAAATTAAGAGAACATCTGCAAATACCTAAGTGGTTTGTTTTTGGTGGTAGTTGGGGTAGTACTCTTGCTCTTGCTTATAGTCAAACCTATCCTCATCATTGTCTGGGATTATTTTTGCGGGGAATATTTATGTTGCGCCCTCAAGAGCTACATTGGTTTTATCAGTCAGGGGCAAGTTATATTTATCCTGATGCTTGGCAAGAGTATCTTAAGCCTATTCCTCCAGAAGAGCAAGGCGATTTACTATCTGCTTACTATAAAAGATTGACCAGCCAGGACAAAAATACTCGTTTAGAAGCTGCCCGCGCTTGGTCAATCTGGGAAGGAAGTACTAGTAAGCTATTACCCTCGGCTCAAACAATTCAACGTTTTGGCGAAGAGGATTTTGCTGAAGCTTTTGCTCGTATTGAATGCCATTATTTTGTTAATGGGGGATTTTTGAAGACAGAAAACCAGTTATTGGAGAATGTCGCTCTAATTCGTCATCTTCCTGGAATCATTGTTCAGGGGAGATATGATGTTGTTTGCCCAATGGTTACTGCTTGGGAGTTACATCAAGCGTGGCCAGAAGCAGAATTTATTGTTGTTCCTGATGCTGGTCATTCTGTATCAGAACCTGGTATCCGTCATGCTCTTATCGAAGCTACAGACAAGTTTGCTGAGTCTCTCAATTAATAACTGTACTCAATTTTTTCCAGCTATAGCCAAACTGAATATCGCTATAATCGTTAGGGCATTTCTGCTTACTTTGATTGCTTTTCGAGCTTTTAATTTCTGTCTCTAATCTATTATTGATTAAGGTTGATTGTTCTATTGCTGGTTCAAAAATAATTTCGTTATTTTCGTGCATAACCGAAGAATAATAGCCTTCATCATTGGTACCAACAATATAAGTTTTTCCTCTATCTCTAGCCTGAAACATATTTCCATCTAAGATAGTACTAGCAGGCAACAATATGCTATGGTTAGGATCGTGTTTTGATTTACGATGGTAGTAGTATCTTTGCTGATAACGGCATACGTTAATGTAGAAGTTTTGGGTCTCAAAAGCGTGTACTTCTTGATAACTTTGTTCTAGTTGTTGGCAAGAGCTTATATTTTGCGCTAACAATAGTTTGGGCTGATTTTCTTCAGTTCTTATTTGACACGCATCTGCCATTTGTCTTGATATACCAGTGATACTCAAAATCATGCCAGTTACCCAGGCTATTTTAATCCATAAATTCTTCATTGCTCAACTTTATTCCCTATATTGTCCCTAAGTTTTAAATTTTTTTTCGCCTTATCTTTCAGCCAAAAGATCAATAGTTGCTGAAAAGAAAACTGCTTTACATATTCTCTTGATCGTATTTTAATTGCTAATTGATAATTTCTAGGTTAGGAAGGAAAATAAAATTAAACTGGCAATATATTCGGCATAATTATTTTATGTCACATCAATTTCTTCCTTGATTACCTAGGTAATAGAAGCAATAAGGAATGGAGAATAACCAATTAGAAATTACTTAGAAATGGATAAATAATTCTGTTTAAGTGTTTATCAGCAAGTTTGCTGTTTTTGATTTGAAAAGACTAGGATTGCATAAGTGTCTAAATCTGAGAATATACCAATTTATGAAACTAGGAAATTTAGGAAAGTTTATTTTTCAGTTACTACGATCGCTTACAAGTATTGATAAAAAACACTTATTACCTATCCCCCTATTGGTTTTTTTGAATGGTTTAGCTATTGTAGCCTTAGGTAGTTTAAGTATTTATGCCAAGATTGAAAATAAAGGGGCGGGAATCGAAAATTTATTCAGCGATCCTTTTAATCGGAGTACCTTTTATTTGGGTTGGTTTACAGGAATTTCGGAAATTTTGTGGTCTACAGCGATCGCTGTTTGCCTATTTACTACCTTTCTTTTACCACCAGCAAATCGTAAAGTCAAAGGTTTTTTTCTAGTTAGTTCCCTATTGATGGCACTACTTTATTTTGACGATCGCTTTCGCCTTACTCTTATTTTAGTTGTTTTTTTTGGTGCTTATACAAAAGTTAAAGCCATAGTCTATTCGATCTATGGCTCATTATTAATTTTATATGGCTGGAAATTTAGACAAATAATCAAAAAGACCCTTTATTTACCTTTAATTTTGTCTTTCTTGTTATTTACTTTGTCCAGTGTGGTTGATATTACGCCGATGACTAGTAGGGGAGCCCATGCCATGTTAGAAGATGGGACTAAACTAATTGGCTTAATTAATCTTACCCTCTATTTTTGGTATGCCTGTTACACAGAAGTTAAGCAATATATACTCGACGAGAAAAAGCTCTAAGCTTAGTCATAGTTTAGTTTCTTCCTCAGAGCCTTCTTGGTTAAACAATATTACAAGAATTGCGATAACACCAGCGTAAGAGGGTTGCAGCTACTACTAACTTAATAACTTCTAATAGCCAATAACCACCATGCATTACTACCATGGCTTTGGGCATAGTTTGAACAGGCTCAAAGAGATTCATGGACATACCTAAACCACTCATTTGGGGAGTAAGAACATAGGTATAGGTGATAGCAATTATTAACAGAATACTCCCTAGAGCGATCGCCCAATTGGTTTGCTTAGTGTCTAGGTAGTGCTGATAGCCAAAGGCTAAACATCCAGCTAAAATTACTGAACCACAAAGCAACTCGATATGGTTAAAAGCTTCAAAAATTACATAACCAACACCAGCAAATCCTACCTGGCTCATCATGCCAGTTTTGAATAAGCTGGGAACAATTAAGCAGTCTAAAACCAGACTGCTACTGAGCCAAAACCCTAAAACAAACATAACGATGGTAGACCAGTTAGTTTGCTTTAAATTACGAGGAGAAAAAGTATTCATAAATCTAGGAATAATACCGTTATATTTTCAGCTTAACTGATACGATTCATCCTATACATGACAAAAGATAAAGTATTTTTAAGCTATGTATTCTTGCAGTTCTGCAATTGAAAAGAGTGATTGAAACTTTAATCCTTTGGACTGATATAGTTCTGCTCCTCCTTGTTGGCGATCGACTAGAGCCATAATTTGCTCTACATGATATCCTGCTGCTTGTAAGCGTTCTACTGCCAGCATCGCCGAACGACCAGTAGTTACTACATCTTCTAGTACTACTACTCTTGCTCCAGGTTCTAAGGTTGGTCCTTCTAGGTAAGCCTTGGTGCCATGTCCCTTGGGTTCTTTCCGAATAATTAAGGCTGGGATAGATTTATTTTCGTAAGCCGAAACTACACTAACAGCAGACACAAGAGGATCTGCCCCTAAAGTTAAACCAGCTACTGCCTGGGTATTTTCTGGTAATAAAGAAAAAAGCAGACGACCAATAATTAACGCCCCATCTGCTCTGAGGGTAACTTGTTTACAATTGATATAATAAGAACTCTTAGCTCCCGAAGAAAGGGTAAAGTTTCCTTCTTGATAAGCGAATTTAGTCAATAAGGATAATAGATTTTGGCGTAGTTGCTGAGAACTAGCATTAGCAAGAGAATCTTCTGTTTTACACATAGCTGATGAGATAAGAAAAAATGACTCAAACTCTGCCCGTTCTGTAAATGTTCAGTTAGGATTGAGCAGAAGTTAATTATAGTTGTGCAATGTTCATTAAGTTTACTAAATTAAGTCTTATTGTGGTTGCAGGAGCGATCGCTAGTTCCTTAATGACTGGAGTAGCTCAAGCAGAATCTGTCTCGGAAACTTTTAAAGAAGCTTATTTTGAAAATACTGGCGATGCTTTTGAAAATGGCAGTATTTTAGGTCAGCTAGAATTTATTCTTGGTACAGGTGGATTTGCTGATACCAAAATCGCTAAGGACGGCAAATTGATAGATATCCTATATCAAGATGTCATGAAACAACAAGCAGAAAATGGCCCTAATATGGTTACTCGTGATTTGAGAAATCCTTTTAATACTTCGGTAGCTGAACAATCAAGATATAGACGTACTAATAATTCTAGATTTGCTCCTGAATTTGATACAGGTTTCTAAGGGAAGTAATAGGTAATAGGTAATAAGGTAAAACCCTAAAGGGTTCAGTAGTCGCTTCAAGCGGTGCGCGGGGAGAAGGGTGCTTGCTCCGTCCCTATGTCGGAGGAAACCTCCGACGGGGCGGTGCGCTTTTATAACCAGATAGATCGGCTAGAAGTACAGACTTAAAATTATTAGAAACCCCCCTTCCACCCCCTTACAAGAGTAGACTTTTTACATTTAAGCCTAAAATCAAGACAAGCGGTCGGAACTCGGTGAGGTTTCCTCACCTAGAGCAAGCCGACCAAGAGAGGGAGACAAGGAGGACAAGGAAGACAAGGGGGAAATGCTGATTTTTTCGTTTTGATTTTTCTGAGGGCGTAATCTTGAGGAAACCCCAGGATGTTGACCGCCCGAATCACCGTTAAACCCGCTAGGTTTAACGGGAGTCCTCAAATCAACATTTTAGATAGTTTTTCCCTTGCGGTGAGTTAGCTAAGAGCTAAGAGCTAAATCCAATCTTTTAGACAGTAGTAATATCCTTCTCTTTTATTGCCAATAATTCGTCAATTTTTTTAGTATATCGATCGGTAATCTTTTGAATATCATCTTGTAAAGAACGGGATTCATCTTCAGAGATTTCGCTATTTTTCTCTTGCTTACGCACAGAATCGATCGCGTCACGACGAATATTACGAAGACCTACTTTTCCTTCTTCTGCTAGTTTACCTGCCATTTTGACTAGTTGTTGACGACGTTCACTAGTAAGGGGAGGAATATTTAGACGGATCGTTTCACCATTATTATTGGGAGTTAAGCCCAAATCAGACATAGAAATCGCTTTTTCAATGTCACCCATGCTACCACGATCGTAAGGCTGAATGGTAATAGTTGTCGCGTCAGGGGTACTAATATTAGCCAGAGATTTTAATGGTGTTTCTGTGCCATAATAATCTACCGTAATTCTATCTAGCAAGGAAGTACTTGCACGCCCTGTCCGAATAGTATTAAAAGACCGTTGAGTCGCATCAATAGTCTTCTGCATATGTTCTTTAATTTCAGTTAACTTCACAGAAACCTCCCACAGTAGTACCAATAGATTCTCCTTTCGCTGCACGGACAATATTACCGCGCACCGCAAGATTAAAGACAACGATCGGAATATCGTTTTCTTTGCATAAGGCGATCGCCGTGCTGTCCATCACCCGCAGATCGTGAGTCAGAACATGTCCATAAGTTAAGCTTTGATAGAGATGAGCATCAGGATTAATTTGGGGGTCACAATCATAGACTCCATCTACTTTAGTAGCTTTAAAAATCACTTCAGCATCAATTTCTGCTGCTCTTAAGGCTGCTGTAGTATCAGTGGTAAAGAAAGGATTTCCTGAACCTGCACCAAAAATGACAACCCTACCTTTTTCTAGATGGCGGATAGCACGACGGCGGATATAGGGTTCAGCTACTTCCTGCATCGCGATCGCTGTTTGTACTCTGGTAGGAACATTCATCTGCTCTAAAGCATCTTGTAAGGTCATGGCATTCATCACAGTAGCAATCATACCAATATAATCAGCAGTTGCTCTATCCATACCAGCAGCAGAGGCTTTTACTCCCCGAAAAATATTCCCTCCACCAACAACGATGGCCGTTTGGACTCCACTATTGACTACATTTGCTATTTCTTGAGCAATTTCAGCGACAACTTTGGGGTCTATGCCATAGCCTAAGTTCCCCATTAGTGCTTCACCGCTCAGTTTTAATAAAACCCTCTGGTAACTCATCCCCTAAAAAGCAATTTTGTTGATTATTTTTAATTTATCTCCCCATAACATACCAGGTTTCTGACCTTAATAGATTTCTTGCATCTATCTGCGATCTAGGTAAACTCTAGAGTTAGTAAATATTTTTAGTAAATATTTCCTGTATGTAAGTTAAGAGAAGAAGTTTACGGTAGCAAGATATTTAATATCTTGATTAGCAATATTTTTCTGATACTTTTAACTTTAATTACAAAGAGTTCATTTTTTATTTCCCCGCCATTTAATTGGCTCACCAACTGGTTTAGTACTAGTAGGTGAAATTTCTGTACCAGCTAATAGTGCAGAAATACTGTTGCGAAAATAGGAATTAGCGTCTAAATCTATTGATTCAGGAGCATCATCAATTTTTCCCGAATAGCAGATAACTGCTTGGGAATTGATTAAAAAAGCTTCAGGAATTACTTCTGCTCCGAAAGACTTAGCAACATCTTGAGTTGGATCTCGCAAATAGGGAAAATTTAATTTTCTTTCTTGAGCGAAATTTTGCATCGCTTCAAAGCTTTCTTCAATAGTTCCTCCAGAATCATTGGAATTGATCGCGATAAGAGTGAACTCTTGGGATGCAAATTCAGTCTGGATTTTCTTAAGTTTGTCTACATATTCTGCAACATAAGGAAAACTGTTACCGATAAAAACTACGCCAATGGCTTGAAAATTATTGAGATAACGACCTAAATGATGTACTTGCTTGTCAATTCCTGGGATTTCAAAATCTGGGGCATAATCTCCAACACAACTTTTATTTACGTCCATGAATACTATTTCCTATAATGGTTTTTTACTAAGTAATCTAAGAGAAATAAAATTGAATCTTCACTAGAGATTAGGTTTGATTGAGGTAGTGATACCCTACTAATTTGTACACTAGTTTAGCTGCTGTAAACTGAGAAATTACTGAATCTTTTACAGGTGCTAATTCCATCACATCACAACCAATCACTTGATAACTCATAAATATTTGTTTGAGAAATCGGGTTAGTTGATACCAATTTAACCCTCCTGGTTCCGGAGTGCCTACTCCTGGCATTAAACTAGGATCGATTCCATCTAGATCGATGGTAATAAATACCTTCTTCGTAGGAATCCGAGAAATCGCGGTATCAATCCAATCTGATTGATAATATATATCTCTAGCCCAAACTACGGGAATATTTTTTTGAGCAATTAGTTGAGCTTCTTCTAGACAAATACTACGAATACCTACAGGTAAGGTTGGTAAACCCATATCTAAAATTCGACGCATTACACAAGCATGATTATAAATTGAACCTTCATAGCTATCCCGCATATCTCCATGAGCATCAATCTGAATCACTGTAAATGGTTCGCTCATTATTTGTTGATAAGCTTTTACTACTCCGGCGGTAATACTATGTTCTCCTCCTAAAGCAATGACAAATTTATCATCGGTAATTAATTTTGCTACTGTTTTGTTGGTAGTTTGTAACATTTCTTCGGGAGAAATAGAGGGATTTAAACTAGTATCAGCGATCGCGTCAGTAGTGTAAATTCCTGTGGCCAAACATGTTACTATCTTTAATTCATTATCATAGGCCTCTAATTGATCTGAGGCTTCAATAATAGCTGTTGGACCATGTTGACAGCCTTGGCGATAGGTAGTAGTTTTTTCATAGGGAATAGGCAGAATAACTATTTTGGACTCATCATAAGTTGTTTCAGCTTCTGAACCAATAAATTGTTTAGTTGTCATTTATACCTTTTATCTGTAGTAAAGTTCTCAGACTTTTTAAAGTGAGTATCGATTATTACATAGCTATTATCTTTCTCTCTCAAAAGGTTAACTGGTCTAGCCCAGAGGCAACAGCTTTTATTAAAGCTGATTTGTGACCATAATAAAAATAAACATAAATTAATATAAATTAACCTTGTAGCTATGTCATCTGTTTCTGCGATCGATACTTTTACTAGTCCCCAAACTTGGAATTGGCGAGGTTTTCCGATTACTTATCAAAGCTGTGGAGAAACTGGTGCTGCAGTTATTTTGGTTCATGGTTTTGGTGCTTCTTGGGGTCATTGGCGCAAGAATTTACCAGTCTTGGGTCAATCTTGCCGTTGTTATGCGATCGATCTGATTGGTTTCGGTGGTTCAGCTAAACCCACTCCAGGAGAAGAAATAGAGTATACTTTTGAGACTTGGGGAGAGCAAGTAGCAGATTTTTGTCGTGAAGTAGTTGGTAGTCCAGCTTTTTTGGTAGGAAACTCCATTGGCTGTGTAGCAGTTATGCAAACAGCTGTTGACTACCCCGAAATGGTTTTAGGAGTAGCAGCAATTAATTGTTCTCTAAGACTATTACACGAAAGAAAACAAGCAGAATTACCCTGGTATCGACGAATGGGTGCGCCTATTGTTCAACAAATTTTAAAAAACAAACTTATTGGTAATTTCTTTTTTCAGCAGTTAGCCAAACCCAAAGTAGTTCGCAAAATTTTATTACAAGCTTATCGACGTTCTCAAGCTGTGACTGATGAATTAGTCGATATTCTCATGAAACCAGCAGCAGACAGTGGTGCTGCTGATGTGTTTTTAGCTTTTACTCGCTATTCTCAAGGTCCTCTACCAGAAGATTTATTACCCCTTCTTAGTTGCCCGACTATACTTCTGTGGGGAACAGAAGATCCCTGGGAACCAGTAGCTATGGGTAAAGAACTAGCTAATTTGCCGACAGTAGAAAAGTTTATTCCCTTAGAAGGTTTAGGTCATTGTCCTCAAGATGAAGCACCAGAAATAGTGAACCCTATCTTACAGGAATGGATTGAATCACATTTTTCAGATAACAGTTAACAGTTAACTATTATCTGAGGGCTAACCAGTGAGGTTTCCTCACAATGTTGACCTCCCGAATCAGTTCTGTCAAAATATTATATTTCTACAATAGTTATTTCTTGCTAATATGGCTAGAACCATTAGACCAATTGCTGCCTGTTCTGTTTATGGTATTGCTTTTCGAGAAGAATGTTTGTGGGCGATCGATTCCCGCAATGGCTATCTACTAAAAATCGATCCCCTTACGGACAATACTACTATTCTAAATTCTCACAATTGGTCGGATTTTGTCGGGGCTACAGGATTAGCTATTGTAGATAATACTCTATGGTTTACCGTCGAGGAAAATGTTTATTTTTGCTCTCTTGAAGACCATAAGCTAGAACCACAACTGTTTATCCGTTTAGCTTATCCGGCTAATGGTATAGCTGTGTGGGAATCTACTATTTATCTTACTTGTCAGAAAACAGGAGACATTCTTGTACATAATCGTGATACAGGGCAAAAAATTACTTACTTTTATGCTCCTGGTATAGGCATTGAGAATATTACAGTTAGAGAAGAAGAAATTTGGCTGACAGATATCATAGAACAAACAGTATACTGTCTCGATCGCGCCACAGGAAAAGTTATTTTTAGTGTCTTAACTCCGTTTGAGTCCCCTACAGGTTTAACTTTTCACCAAGATACTCTCTATATTGCCTATGCAGATCGCGAAGTTTATATCCGAGATAATCCTAACGCTGAACCTAATCACGAATTACAATACCGCGATCGTACTTTTATTCATCCTCTCTACTTTCACTATTATACTGACGAGAACTATGCCCTCTCTAACGGTTATTTAGTAGAAATGTCTTATACAGAGGAACTTTTCCCCCTTTCCTCTATAGAATTAAAAGATATCGAGTGGCGCATTGCCCTACCCGCAGAAACCGATCGTCAAAAAATTAGAAAAGTTGAGGCGATCGGTATCCCTTTTAGGGAAGAAGTTCAAAATGGGCAAAAAATAGCTGTTTTTAGGTTTGAGGAACTAAATCACGATAAACGCTACATTTTTGGCTGGAAAGCTTTATTAGAAGTCTGGAGTATTAAATATCAAATAAAACCACGAGATTGTGAAAATTTACCTGAAATACCAGAGGATTTTAAAGCTCAATATTTAGTTGATAACGACAATTTAGCGATGGATACTGATGTTATTCGTCGTGCTGCAGAAGACGCTGTAGGTAGGGAAACAAATTTACTACGTAAACTCTATAGTATTCGTAATTATGTTTACGATCGACTTTCTTATGGCATCAAACCGCAAATAGACACTCCCGATCTTGTTCTCAAAAGAGGTGTAGGTTCTTGTGGTGAATATTTAGGCTTACTTTTAGCTTTGTGTCGACTTAATGGTATTGCTTGTCGTACTGTGGGACGTTATAAATGCCCTCCTTATCCTCAACAAAAAAATATTCCTCTGTTCCCAGATTTTAACCACGTTTGGATGGAATTTTATTTACCGGGTTTTGGCTGGCTACCTATGGAATCTAATCCTGATGATGTAATTGAAGGTGGTCCTTATCCTACTCGCTTTTTTATGGGTTTAGCCTGGTACCATGCAGAAATGGCTAAAGGCATTTCTTTTGAAACTCTCACTAGCGAAGGTAAACTCGTACCTAAAGAAACTGTTTCGATCGGTGAGTTGGCAATTAATCATGTACAGTTCACTATTCTGGAAGAATTGCAACCAGGTAATAAGTAGTTAGTAGTTAGTAGTTAGTAGTTAGTTTTGCTTGTGACTCCTGACTCCTGACTTCTGAACTCCTGAACTCCTGACTTCCCTAGTTAGTTTTTCTACCCCAGAAAATACAGAGTCAATACTAAGTAATGTAAACCTTTGTTACTAAAAGTTATGTTTTGCATAGAATTGGGTGAAACGTTGTGAGTAATTTCCGAAGGAGATAGATTTGGGGAGGACAAATGAAGGAAATATAAAGCAAATCTTAAGAAAAAGCAATATACTGTGGTTAGGTTTTCGTTGAACTTTAACTCAAAAGTCAGAGAGATTGCGCCGTACAACGACGGGGCTTCCTCCGACTTCGTGAAAAAAGGAAACCGAAAAGCAAACTTAAGCCAATATTTTTACTTTTATGTTCGGGGAAGTTAAAAAATCCAAGAGTATTTTTCTGGGACTTTGTACTCGACAGTAAATCTCAACTAAAATCTATGCAGCCAACCTTAACTAATCCAAATAAACCTCTTTTGGTTGTTGAAGACAGCGATCAAGATTTCGTTTTTTTGCGGAAAATTCTCACGAAGCTTGCTATTAATAACCCTGTCTATCGGTGTACGGATGGAGATGAGGCGATCAACTTTCTTTATTCTCAAGGAGATTATGACTCTACTTTTGTTCCTCGTCCCGCGGTAATTTTACTAGATCTTCATTTACCAGGAACAGATGGAAAAGAAGTACTCAAAAAAGTTAAGCAAGACGAGAGATTAAAAACTATTCCAATCGTAGTTTTCACTACTTCTTCCGATCCTCAAGATATAAATTGTTGCTATGAATATGGGGCAAACGGCTATATGCTTAAACCCACGGATTTGGCAAACTTAAAAAAAACGATTCAAGTTTTTGTGGATAATTGGCTAGAAGTTTCCGTGTTACCCCGCTAGAAAAACTATTTTTGATTGTTTAATCTATATCTAAACTAAAAGGCAGACGGGCATAAACACCTTGAGGATCGTTTAAGCTTTGGAAAATAGTTAAATTAGATTTAAACTTAAGTAATTCTACAGTCAAAGGATCGACAGAAGCTGTTTGCTCTAGAGCTTCTATTTTCATCAATCTATCTAGAATTTCGGCTTCAAAACTACGCTGTTGCGGATATTCTTCTAATTGCCAGTTTTTTCCTAATTTGGCTGTTTCCGCTGCATAAGCGATCGCAGCTTCTAATCCACCAATCTGATCGACTAATCCTATTTTATAGGCTTCTTTCCCAGACCAAATTCTGCCTTGAGCAATTTCATCTACTTTCTTACGAGGAAGATTGCGATATTGAGCAACTTTATTGAGAAAGAGATTGTAAGTATTAGTGACAGATTTTTGGTAAATTGCTAACTCTTCTGCTGTTTTGGGACGAACAGTAGAACCGATATCAGCAAAACGTCCAGTTTTGACGACATCCCAAGTTACACCGTGATTTTCACCAATCTCTTGAATATTAGTTAGTAGTCCAAATACACCAATTGAACCAGTAATCGTATTTTCTTCAGCAAAAATACGATCTGCACCAGCAGAAATCCAATAACCACCAGAAGCAGCAATATTCCCCATAGAAACAATGACAGGTTTATGCTTGCGAGTTAGTAATATTTCTCGCAAAATAACTTCAGAAGCAGTAGCACTACCTCCTGGACTATTAACTCTCAACACAACTGCTTTAACACTATCGTCTTCTCTTAGTTGACGAAATTCTTTGGCAAAGCGATCGCTACCAATTTCTTGAATATTGCCTTTGCCACCAACTATTGAACCTTCTGCATAGACAACAGCGATTTTGCGATCAACTTTTTCTAGGCTGGAATCTTCAGTGATAGTATTACTAGCATAGGTATTGAGAGCAATTTGCCTAACAGACTCATTTTCTTCTCCAGCTTTTTGTCCAGTTAATTCTTTGAGACTGGCGATCGCTTTATCAAAGTAGGCTACTCGATCGACTAAACCTGCTTTAAGGGCATATTGAGGACGAACAAAACCTTTTTCATCAGCAATTTTTTGCAAATCCTGGGCAGACAATTGACGACTTTCTCCTACTGTAGAAAGAAATTTAGACCACAAATCAGTTAATAAAGCTTGGGTTTGCTGACGATTTTCTGAACTAAGATTTTTTCGGGTGTAAGGTTCAACAGCAGATTTATAGCTACCGACACGAATTACTTGTACACCAATACCATACTTTTCTAAAGCTCCCTGAAAAAAGATTTGTTGAGAACTTAAACCATTTATTTCCATGACTCCCATGGGATTAATAATTACTTCATCGGCAATAGAAGATAAATAGTATTCTCTCTCACTCCAATTGACATCGTAGGCAATCACTTTTTTCCCTTTTGCCTGAAAACGATCTAAGGCGTTGCGTACTTCTGCCAAATTTGCATAACCGCTACTACCAACTCCTTTTCTGCCGTCTAGAAATATACCAACTATGTGTTCATCTTCTGCTGCTTTGTCAAGAGCATTGAGAACTTGTCTTAAAGTCATGGTATTAGTATTTCCGCCAGAGATAGCTTGAGCAATATTGGCAGGGGGTTGAGAATCGGCAATTTCAGTAGAGAGATCGAATGTAAGAATTGATTTTTCTTGAACTGTTGGTTCTTGTTGCTGAGAAGTTGTTGAAAAGAATAAAAAAACAAGACTACTAGTGCCGATCGCGCAAAATAGAAATAGCCCAGTTAAGCTACCAATTAAACTAGCAAATGTTTGTTTTATAAATTGACCCATTAATTTATAATGCTATATAAGTACAGTTTAGTAAAATAAGAACAACATAAAATCCTAAAATTTTAAGGCTATTTTATTGATATAAATCAAATTAGCCCAGGAATTTAAGTACAGAAATAAATTGGGGAAAATCTTTTTTCCTATCTTATGTCATGAAGTAGTGATTAAGTTTTTAGGGATAATGTTTCTTGATAATTTTATAGTTCCCTTAATTTAGATTTTAATAACATTTGCCTAAAGAGAATCTTGTCAATCCTATAGTTAGGATATTATAGTTGCGAATACTGCCAAGTCTTTTTTCTTTAGTCATTAATATTTTGTTATTCATTAGTTTTTACGAATAATCCTCAATTATTATCAGGATTGCTATAAATACTGTCAGGAAAAAATGCGAATTGATTGTAACCTCCAGATTTAACTAGAAAAAATGCATTCATCCTATTATTTTTACATAAACCTTCATAGTGGAATAGTATTTGTCCGCTAAATTTAACATGTTTGTTTAATTTTATACACTTAAGCAAATCTGACTGACTCAATTCTTGGTTATTAGCTTTGAATGCAATCCCAGGAGAAAATTTAGTAATTACATCTTGGCTAAAAGTCTGTTCAATTTTTTTGACTTCCCGACGATAAGCAGCAAAAGAAGAACGATATATTTGAGGATGAATAATATCAACTAATCCTTTGGTTAACCAAGCTTTAGTATCTTGGAGTAAATTATTTAAACAAAAAGGATATACAGCAGGAGATAGGGAAATAATTAGCTTAGGATTGACTATTTTTACTTGAGTATACAATTGAGCTAAGAAATCAGTTAAGATATCCGCACGCCATTTTACCCATCGTTTATTTTTGAAGTCTTGGGGTGGTTTTGTCCTAAAGTCCTCTTGATACTTCCGACTAGTAATACGATCATATCCCCCCACTATAGGTAGGGCAGGTAGGCGATCGCATCCTTGTATTCCCTCTACATCATATTTGGTGGCTACTTCTAAGACTAATTCTAGGATAAACTGCTGTACTTCTGGATCAAAAGCATTTAACCAAACTAAACCACCTTGTTTTACTATCTCACCTTGACGATCGATCGCTGCCCAATTAGGTTTTTTTTCTAAGATATGTCCACCATTGGCTAAATGAGAAGCAGCAAATCCATATTCAAACCAAGGAATAACTGCTATATTTCGCTGATGAGCTTCTTTAATTATCTCTGCTAATGGATCTCGTTGCTTGTGAGCGTAAAAAGGATCGATAAGAGGAAAGGAATAATTACTCATCACCTGACTGGGAAACAGGGTATATCCTCGATTCCACACTACAGGACAAACCAGATTAAATCCCGTCTTCTGCAAAAATTCCATCGCCTCAGCTACGTTTTGCTGGGACTCAAAAACTTGACTATGAGGACGGTTAGGAATCCAAACACCACGGATTTCTTGCATAGGTTTAGGATATGGGATTTCAGGAGTTACAGAAGTTCAGTAGTTCAGGTACTTATTTAACATTGCTAAAAAAGATAGCAGCTAAAATTATTAAACTTAATAAAGATAAAGGGATCAGTAAACTACTCAACTCAATCATTGTTTTCTGTATTAATTTTTTTAAATATCAGATAATTCTCGAATTAAAGCCAAAGAAAATATAGGTAGTCCTTTTCAATTGAATGAAGTATTGTCTAATAACTTGTGTACTAAGGTGACAAAGCAGATAAATCATCCTAAGAGCGTGGGTACTAACTACTAACTACTACATTAATCTCATCACTTAAAGTAAAATCACTATAAAATTCTATGGCTTTTCCTGACTTAGTAACGTTTTT
This sequence comes from Xenococcaceae cyanobacterium MO_188.B29, assembly GCA_030065155.1. Taxonomy (GTDB): domain Bacteria; phylum Cyanobacteriota; class Cyanobacteriia; order Cyanobacteriales; family Xenococcaceae; genus JASJDJ01. The sequence continues at coordinate 1,748 of JASJDI010000005.1, read as the reverse complement.
AAAAGAAAGAACTGCCCTGAATATTTTATCAGAAGAAGTATTATCAGCGATCGCGCCTAAGCTAGAAGAAAAAACTGTTGCTGGTAATCAAATACTTATTACTGAGAATACAGAAGTAGAAGGTTTATATATTCTTCAGTCAGGTCAGGTAGAAAGTGAGAGCAAAAGTAAAAAACAAACTGTAAGTTTATTACCAGGTTCGACTCTCAATTTACATGCTTTGATTTTAGAGCAAACAAGTCAATATACAGTTAAAACTATTCATGAAACTAAGTTCTGGTTTATGACAAATGCTCAATTCAAAGAATTAAGTAGTCAGTATCCAGAAATCAACCAAACTTTCTCTCAACAATTAGCAGAAGAAGTTAAAGAATTAACTGAGCAACTAAATTTTGAACAGGAAAAACAAATAATTTTAAGACCATATTTAGTCAATAAAGCCAAACGAGGAATTATTGGTAAAAGTAAATATGCGGTTAGACTGCGATCGCAAATAAAAGAAGCTGCAAATAATAGAAAACCCGTCCTTATTTTTGGTGAACCTGGTTTAGAAAAAGATAATTTGGCTGCTTTAATTCATTTTGGTTCTAATTACCGTCGCGAACCTATTATTAAGTTAGATTGTGCCAAAATTCAAACTAGTGGTGCAGAATTATTCGGGAGAGCAGGAGGGAAACCAGGGTTAATTGAAGCTTTAGGAACAGGGACTCTAATTTTTAATAATATTCATCTTTTACCTTCAGAACTTTTACCAACAATAGCTCATTTACTAGAAACCAATAAATATCAAACTATTAGTCGATCGACAGAATATCCAGCAGAAGAAAAAATTGCTGAAGCTCGGATTATTATTATTACAGAAAAACCAATTCCTCAAATAAAATCGCTGGTTGACACTTCAATTAAAGTACCACCATTAAGAGTCCGCAAAGAAGATATCGAAGAATTAGTTTACTATCATATTAATCTTATTGCTCGTAACCAATGTATTAAGAAATCTCGAATTACACCAGAAGCTCTACGAAAACTACAAGCTTATGATTTCCCCAATAATTTGCGAGAATTAGAAAATTTAGTAGACAGATCGATCGTGCAATTACAAGGTTGTAATGATCTTACAGAAGAAGTTATTTGGCCCTCTCAAAGTAAGAAAAAACAATTTAGATTAAATTTATTAAATAAATATCGTGACTTGCGTCATTTTCTTCGTAGTAATTGGTGGCCAGATCGAATCAACTACGGTTTTACTTTAGCTTTTTTTGCTTTTATTGTTTTAGTTTTATTTTTAGGTCCACAAAATAGACAAGAAAACTTTGCTCTGAATTTTTTTTGGGCTTGGTGGTGGCCTCTAATTTTAATTGGATTTCCTTTTGTGGGTAGACTTTGGTGTGCAGTCTGTCCTTTTATGATTTATGGAGAAGTAACCCAAAAACTTTCTTTATGGTTATTTCCTCGTCAATTAAAAAAATGGCCCAGACAACAAGCGGATAAATGGGGAGGTTGGTTTCTATTTGGTTTATTTACCTTAATTTTATTGTGGGAAGAACTGTGGAATTTAGAAAATACAGCCTATCTTTCAGCCTGCTTATTATTATTAATTACTGCAGGTGCAATGATTTTTTCGGCAATTTTTGAGCGGAGATTTTGGTGTCGCTATTTGTGTCCTATTGGGGGAATGAATGGGATGTTTGCTAAACTTTCTTTAACAGAATTAAGAGCGCAACAAGGAACTTGTTCGGCAGAATGTA